>NZ_CP128477.1:1351428-1689285 GCF_030369675.1 Peteryoungia algae
CTCGCATGCGAGCTTCTCGTCATGGAAGGCGTGGCTCGGCCCGAAGACTTCCTTCGCACCATAGAGGGCGAGGTCGGCACGGTGCAGGGCGGATGAAATATCCTTGTCCTGTGCCGTCATCAGCGTCGCACCGATGCTGACGCCCGCCAGCACCCGCCCATGGGCGAGTTCGAACGGCTGCGCCAATGCATGTTCGATCTCCAGACAGACGAACTCCGCAACGGCCCGCTGCGTCACCGTTGGCAACACCACGGCAAACTCGTCGGCGCCATGTCGGAAGAGTTGCGCCTCCTCACCGGCTGCCTGGCGCAGGCGCTCGGCGACCGCGACGAGCAAGGCATCCCCTGCCGCATGACCGAGCGTGTCGTTCACATATTTAAAGCGGTCGAGATCGATCAGCAGCAGCGCACCGCGAGACGGACGCCCCAAGGAAGCGAGCGCCTGCCGTGTACCAAGTCCGGTCAATCGATCGACTTGCGAGGCGACGGCAAGCTCCGATGCTCCGCCCTCAAGCCGGCGGATACGCTCACGCAGGAGTGCATCCCAGGCCGCTAGTCGCCAGCCAACCGCAGCGCCGACCAGCGGCAGGCTGGACGCTGCGAGAATTGACCAATCACCGAGCAAAACTGTGGATAGGGCGGTGAATCCGCTCTCGGAAACATCAGGCAATGCAATCGCCACGGCTCCGCCCACAAGCCCGGCAAGACTGTAACGCAGCCGTCTGCCGAGCGGGATTTCACTTAACATCATGTTAAACACCCCTAAAATAACTGAGGACAATTTGTGTGAAATGCATTGATATTCGGTTACCGCTGGCGGCTCCGCACGTCATCAAACTGTAGCACGCGATAGCTACACGCCGTGAAACGCAAAGGACGGCGGATCGACATGACAGACATTGCACCTGATGCCGGATTTCATGGAAACGAGAAGCTGAAGGACGCCCTGCTGCAGCATGCGCCCTTGTCGGCGGCAGGCCTTTCCGAGCGCCTCTTCGGTCTTCTCTTCTCCGGACTCGTCTACGCCCAGATCTGGGAGGATCCTGACGTCGACATGGAGGCCATGGATCTGCACGAAGGGGCCCGCATCGTCACCATCGGCTCGGGCGGCTGCAACATGCTTGCCTATCTGAGCCGACGTCCGGCCTCGATCGATGTGGTCGATCTCAATCCGAACCACGTGGCCCTCAATCGTCTCAAGCTCGCGGCCTTTCGCCACCTGCCGGATCACGCCTCGGTCCGCCGCCTGCTCGCAGACCAGGGCACAGCGACCAACGTTCGCATGTACGACCGTCATGTTGCACCGAATCTCGACACGGCGACACGAAACTACTGGGAGACGAGGGGCCTGAGCGGACGTCGGCGCATCTCTGTCTTCAACCGCAATATCTACCGGACTGGCCTGCTCGGCCGATTCATTGCCATTGGCCACCTGATCGCCCGCATCCATGGCGTGCGCCTCGAAGAGCTGGCAGAGACCCGTTCGCTGCGCGACCAGCGCATGTTCTTCGATAGCCGCATTGCACCCCTCTTCGACAAGCCGTTGATCCGCTGGCTGACCCGTCGCAAGAGCTCGCTCTTCGGCCTCGGCATCCCGCCACAGCAATATGACGAGCTTGCCTCGCTTGCAGACGACGGCACGATCGCGCCCGTCTTGCGCCATCGCCTCGAAAAGCTGTGTTGCCACTTCCTGCTCCGCGACAATTATTTTGCCTGGCAAGCCTTCATGCGCCGCTATCCGAAGCCGGAGGAAGGCATTCTCCCGACCTATTTGCACGAGAGCCACTATCCGGCGATCCGCCAATCGGTCGATCGCGTGACGGTCCATCATGCGAACTTCACCGAATTGCTGGCGAACAAGCCGGCAGGCAGTGTCGATCGCTATGTCCTGCTGGATGCCCAGGACTGGATGACCGAGCAACAACTGAACGCACTCTGGACGGAGATCACCCGAACGGCCTCGGACGGCGCCCGCGTGATCTTCCGCACGGCCGCCGAAGCCTCCATCCTGACCGGCAAGCTCGCACCAGCCCTCCTCGACCAGTGGAACTATCAGGCTGACCGCTCGCAGGCGCTTAACCGGCAGGATCGTTCCGCGATCTATGGCGGCTTCCACATCTACGAGAAGCGCCCGGCATGAACGACGGCCCTGTAGTTCTCAACCGGGCCGGATCGCGGGAGCATGCAGAAAGCATGGACCGCATGTACCGTTACCAACGGCACATCTACGACCTGACCCGCAAGTACTACCTGCTCGGTCGCGACCGCATGATTGCCGGCCTCGACATGCCACCCAAGGCTTCGCTGCTTGAAATCGGCTGCGGCACGGGCCGCAATCTCGTGCTTGCGCGGCACCATTACCCGACTGCCCTGCTCTTCGGCCTCGACATCTCGGCAGAGATGCTGGCGACCGCCAGAGCGAAATTCTCAGCCGATATCCATCCACCAGAATTGCAGGTCGCCGATGCCACGGCCTTCTGCGCCGGCGACTTCCGGCGCAACGGTTTCGACCGTGTGATCATCTCCTATGCCCTGTCGATGATCCCCGACTGGCAGGCAGCCATCGATCGCGCGATCGAGGCGCTGGCCCCGGATGGCTCGCTGCACATTGTCGACTTCGGCCAGCAGGAACGGCTGCCCGGATGGTTCCGCACGACGCTGCAGGCTTGGCTCACCCGCTTTCACGTGACGCCACGCCCGAACCTTCGGGATGTTCTGGAACAGCGCGCGGCCGCTCATGGCCTACAGCTCAGCTTCGAGCCCCTCTGGCGCGGTTATGCCTGGCGCGCCGTCTTGAAGCGCTGAAGGTTCCCTGCACGCGCAAGATTGCATATAACGCGATATTAACCATGATGCACGCAGGGTGGTGGACGATCTCCCACGTCTCGTCTTCGTTGCACCGCCTGGGGGCATGTAATTTCAATTCTCAGCCGACGGACCCTGCATGCGGTGGCTCTCTGCACTTCTTCTTCCCCTCTGCGTGGCTGTCACGGCCTGTACCTCAGGGTCCTATGACCTGATGGAGACGGCGTCCGTCTCCCCGCGCTTCCACGACACCGATCCCCAGCATTTTGATGGCAAGACACCGCACCGCCACGAAGTGCACGGCATCGACGTGTCGAAGTGGAACGGCGACATCGACTGGCGGCAGGTCAAGAAGTCGGGCGTTTCCTTCGTCTTCATCAAGGCGACGGAAGGCGGTGACAGGCTGGATCCGCGCTTCCACGACTACTGGCAGGGCGCTCGTGCCGCCGGTATTCCGCATGCGCCCTACCATTTCTATTATTTCTGCTCCACGGCAGACGACCAAGCGGACTGGTTCATCCGCAATGTGCCGCGCGAAGCGAATCTGCTGCCGCCCGTGCTGGATGTCGAATGGAACCCGAGTTCCCCGACATGCCGCCTGCGGCCGGATGCCGCCACCGTGCGCAGCGAAATGCAGCGCTTCATGCAGCGCATCGAAGCGCATTACGGCAAGCGCCCCATCATCTACACCTCGGTCGACTTCCACCGGGAAAATCTCGAAGGCGCCTTCAAGGATCACCATTTCTGGGTCCGGGCCGTCGCCCAGCATCCGACCGAAATCTATCCCGACCGCCGCTGGGCCTTCTGGCAATACACCTCGACCGGCGTCATTCCGGGCATTCGCGGCGGGACCGATATCAACGTCTTTGCGGGAAGCCAGAAGAACTGGCAGAATTGGGTCGCAACCGTCTCGAAATGATCGCAAACGATCTGTAGAGGCTCCGCAGAACCTGCCATCCGTGGCCGGCATGACCGCGCGGGGCTGAAAGGCCTGCGCGCGCAAACCCTCGAAGGACCGATTGATGAATAAAGCCCTGCGTCATACGCTCCCCCTCGCCCTCCTGCTCGCTTCGACCGGCCTCGTGCAGGCCCAGCAGCAATGCGGCGGTGACCTCGCGACTTTTCTGGAAGGCGTCCAGACGGAAGCGATCGCAGCGGGCACCCCGCCGGAGATTGCCGCAAGAGCACTGGCCGGCGCCGCCATCGACCAGAAGGTTCTCTCCCGCGACCGCTCGCAGGGCGTCTTCCGCCAGACCTTTCTCGAATTCTCCGGTCGCACTGTCAGCCAGGCCCGGCTCGACATCGGTCGTCAGAAGATCAAGCAGTTTGCCGATGTTTTCGCCCGCGCCGAACAGGAATACGGCGTCCCGGCCGGAGTGATCGCGGCCTTCTGGGCCATGGAGACCGACTTTGGCGCCGTCCAGGGTGATTTCAACACCCGCAATGCCCTCGTCACTCTCGCCCATGACTGCCGCCGACCAGAACTCTTCCGGCCGCAGCTCCTCTCCCTGATCAAGATGGTCGAGCACGGCGACCTTGACCCCGCCAGCAATACCGGTGCCTGGGCCGGTGAGATCGGCCAGGTGCAGATGCTGCCCAAGGACATCATCGAATTCGGCATAGACGGCGATGGCGACGGCCACGTGAACGTCAAGCAGAGCAGCCCAGACGCGATCCTGACGGCTGCCAAGTTCATCCAGCATCTCGGCTTCAAGCGCGGCGAGCCCTGGATCCAGGAAGTAACGATCCCGGAGAACCTCCCCTTCGATAAATCCGGCCTCGGCGGCGCAATGACCGCAGGTGAATGGTTTGCACTGGGCGTTCAGCCACGCGACGGCGACACCGGCTTCTCCGCCCTCCCCGCGTCGCTGGTGCTGCCGCAAGGCCGCAAGGGGCCGGCCTTCATCACTTATCCGAACTTCAACATCTACCTCGAATGGAACCAATCCTTCATCTACACGACCTCGGCCGCCTATTTTGCCACCCGCTTCGGCGGTGCGCCGGCCTATCAGAAGGGCAACCCTGAACCGGGCCTCGACGTCGATCAGATGGCAGCATTGCAGACGAAGCTGCAGGGGCTCGGCCACGACGTGGGCAAGATCGACGGCATCCTCGGAGCCGGAACCCGGGTCGCGGTGCAAAAGGAGCAGCAGCGGGTTGGCATTCCCGCCGACGGCTGGCCGACGCCGGCACTCCTCAACGCACTCTGAATCACAGAGTCAGCATGGTTTTTGGCCGGGGTGGCACTGCTGCCCCGGCCTTTTCTTTGGCGGTAGCGAGCGCGACACGCGAAAGACACCCGGCAAGATCACTTTTGCACAGCCCCGAAGCCTCACGGATATTAAACTTCATTAACACCCCGAGATCGACGCCAAACGTTTGATCCATAATGCTTATCAAACTAGTCTCATATTCAGATTCTCGTCGCTTTCCGCAGCGCAACACCGATTAGCCCTTGCATAGACACAAATCAGACATAATATCTAACAGTCAACGCGAGGAGGCACACATGGGACTGACCAATTCTATCAATGTCCTGATCGTAGGTGCAGCGTTTGTTTTCGTAGCCACGATGCTGTTCATCTGACACAGGTCGAATGAACCAACGCCCATGGCTTGGCCGAACCAGGCCTCTCCAGAATTCATAAATTCAAAACATCAAAAGGCGCATGACGGTTACCGTCATGCGCCTTTTCTGCAGGAAGCGACAGCACAGCTCAGGCGGCAGCGCCCGATACGTTTTCTGCCTTTGCCGAGAAGCCGAGACGGTCGAGGGTCGCAATCGTGAGGGGAGCCCTGTTCATCGTGTAGATATGGAAGTCCTGCAAGCCGCGCCGCGAAAGGTCCGCGATCTGCTCGGCCGCAATGTCGGCGGCAATTGCGGCCCGTGCCCGCGGATCTCCGTCCGAGCCCTCAAAGCGGGCATCCAGGAAGGAGGGAATGCTTGCACCGCACATCGCCGCAAAACGCTTGAGCTGGGTCAGGTTCTGGATCGGCATGATGCCAGGCACGATCGGTATGGTGATTCCGGCCGCGCGGACCCGTTCGAGGTAGCGTTCGAAAATGTCGTTGTCGAAGAAAAACTGCGTCAGCGCACGCGTCGCCCCGGCATCGACCTTCTGCTTCAGCATATCGAGATCGACCACATCATTCTCGCTCTCGGGATGGCGTTCCGGATAGGCCGAGACGGAAATCTCGAAGTCGCCGATATCGCGAAGGCCTGCCACGAGATCGGCGGCATTGGCGAAGCCTCCCGGATGCGGCGCATATCGACTGCCGACACCGCCCTGCGGGTCGCCGCGAAGCGCCACGAAATGGCGAACTCCGGCCGCCTGGAATTCCTCGACGACTGCCCGCACTTCCTCGCGCGTCGCAGCGACGCAAGTCAGGTGCGACGCGGTGGAAAGCGGCGTATCGGCAATGAGGCGCTTGACGGTCGCAAGCGTCGGCTCCCGCGTGGTGCCGCCCGCCCCATAGGTCACGGAGACGAAATCCGGCTGGTAGGCCTGCAGTGCTTCCACCGTCTGCCAGAGCTGCGAGTCCATATCAGGAGATTTGGGCGGGAAGAACTCGAAGGAGATCCTGAGGTCAGAGGTCTTGGCGATCGGCCGCTCGGTCTTCGTCATCTATCTGCTCCCGGTCAAGGCAAGTGGTTGGTCCTGGGGTGTGTCTGCGACGGCGGCCATGCGCCGGGCGAGCCAGATCGTCACGGTCAGCCCGCGTCCGGCAGCACTCTCCGGCGGCAGGTCGATCACGTTTTCGACGGACAGGCCCTGCCGTCCGAGCCACTCGGCCATGACGGCATGCGAGAAGCCGAGACGCACATGGGCATGTTCGTCGCGCAGATATTCGTGCGCATGGGCCGCGAGATCGATGATTGCGAGGCGGCCGCCGACCTTGAGCATGCGCGCGGCTTCGGCAAGCGCCAGCTCCGGCTCTTCAAGGAAGTGCAATACCTGGTGGATGGTGACGAGATCATAGTCCCCGGCATCGAGCGGCAGGTTCAGGATGTCGCCATGACGGACGCTCGCCGACAGGATACCCTCCTTGTCGAGGTTGGAGCGGGCGACGGCCAGCATGTCCCGGCTGGCATCAATACCGATCGCTCGACGAAAGCGCGGCGCCAACAGCTGTAGAATGCGGCCGGTCCCCGTGCCGAGATCCAGCATGGCTTCGACCGGTTCCGTGCCGACGATCTGCAACAGTGCGGCCTCGACATCGGCGTCGTTCACATGCAGACGGCGCAGCTCGTCCCATTCCGAGGCGTTGCGGCTGAAATAGGCCTGCGCCTTCTCGGCTCTCGCCCGCTTGACGGCGGTAAGCCGGTCACGGTCGCGCTGCAAGACGGGATCGCTGTCTTCGGCAGCGTCGAGAAGGATGCGGATGAGTGCGGCCCCGGCGCCGTCCTGCTTCAGGCGAAAATAGGCCCAGGCCCCTTCCTGATAGCGGTCGATCAGATCTGCTTCAGCCAGCAGTTTCAGGTGCCGGGAGATTCGGGGCTGCGATTGCCCGAGAATTTCGGTAAGATCGGTCACCGTGAGATCGCCGGACGACAGAAGCATCAGCAAACGAAGCCGCGTCGGCTCCCCGGCCGCCTTCAGCAGATCCACAAGAGTATCAACGCCCAATCTCATCAGCACCACCGCAATAACGACATAAAGATATCTTTATGTCTCATCGGCGCCGGATGCAAGTCAAAACTTGTCGGCAACGTGGATTGCGGTCAGCAAAAGGGCCGGCACCTTTCGGCCCGGCCCTCTTTGGGTATTGAAGCTTATGCCTCAGCGCGTCAGGCGCTTGTAGGACTGGCTGCCCGGATTGAGCGCATCGGGGCCAAGCCGACGGATCTTGTCCTGCTCGTAATCCTCGAAGTTGCCCTCGAACCATTCCACATGGCCGTCACCTTCGAACGCGAGGATATGCGTCGCCAGACGGTCGAGGAACATGCGATCATGGCTGATGATGATGGCGCAGCCGGCAAAGTTCTCGAGCGCCGTTTCGAGCGCGCCGAGCGTTTCGGTATCCAGGTCGTTGGTCGGTTCGTCGAGCAGCAACACATTGCCGCCGGCCTTCAGCATCTTGGCCAAATGCACGCGGTTGCGCTGACCACCGGAGAGATTGCCGACCTTCTGTTGCTGGTCGCCGCCCTTGAAGTTGAAGGCGCCGCAATAAGCGCGGGAGTTCATGTCGAATTTGCCAAGCTTGATGATTTCGGCACCGCCCGAGATTTCCTCCCAGACGGTCTTCGAACCGTCCAGCGCATCGCGACTCTGGTCGACATAGCCGAGATGCACAGTCTCACCAACGCGGATCGAGCCGGCATCAGGCTTTTCCTGGCCGGTGATCATTTTGAACAGCGTCGACTTGCCGGCACCGTTCGGGCCGATGATGCCGACGATGCCACCCGGCGGCAGCTTGATCGAGAGATCGTTGATCAGCGTGCGGCCTTCAAAGCCCTTGGTGATTCCGTCGAGCTCGATGACCACCTGGCCGAGACGTTCGGAGACCGGGATGATGATCTGCGCATCGCCCGGACGGATGCCTTCGGCGGCATCCACCAGCTGTTCATAGGCCTTGATACGCGCCTTGGACTTTGCCTGGCGGGCCTTCGGGCTGGAGGCGATCCATTCCTGTTCGCGTGAAATGGCCTTCTGGCGGCCGGCATCTTCTCGGGATTCCTGCTGCATGCGCTTGGCCTTCGCCTGCAGGTAAGCCGAGTAGTTGCCCTCGTAGGGAATGCCGCGGCCGCGGTCGAGCTCGAGGATCCAGCCCGTGACGTTGTCGAGGAAGTAGCGATCGTGGGTGATCATCATCACGGCGCCGGGATAGTCGCGCAGGTGCTTTTCCAGCCAGGCGATCGTCTCGGCATCCAGATGGTTGGTCGGTTCGTCGAGCAGCAGCAGGTCCGGCTGCGAGAGCAGCAGGCGGCAGAGCGCGATACGGCGGCGTTCACCACCCGACAGCAGCGTGACGTCGGCATCCTTCGGCGGGCATCGCAGAGCTTCCATCGCCATTTCGACCTGCTGTTCCAGATCCCAGAGGTTCTGGCTGTCGATGATGTCCTGGAGCTTGGAGCCCTCTTCCGCCGTCTCGTCGGAATAGTTCATCATCAGTTCGTTGTAGCGGTCGAGCACGGCCTGCTTGTCGGCCACACCTTCCATGACGTTTTCGAAAGCATTCTTCGCCGGATCGAGATGAGGTTCCTGCTCCAGGTAACCCACAGTCGCACCTTCGGCGAGCCAGGCTTCGCCCGTATATTCCTTGTCCTGCCCGGCGATGATACGCAGCACGGTGGACTTACCGGCCCCGTTCGGGCCGAGAATGCCGATCTTGGCATCGGGATAGAACGAGAGATGGATGTTCTCGAGAATCTTCTTGGCGCCGTAGGACTTGCTGAGTCCCGACATGTGATAGATGAACTGACGTGCCATGGGGTCTTGCTCCGGCGGAAATGGGAATTTGCCGCTATGTAGGCGAATTGCGCCGAGGGAGCAATGCAGGGAGGCGGCAATCGACGGAAAATACCGGAGATCTGGCCTCTGACCTTCTTCTGGCGCATCGACCGCACCTTCAGTCAACCGACGCGCAACGAACAAGATGCATCTCCCCTAATTGAGGATGCCGGGGAACACCAGTCTTGCACAAGGGGTCGAGATATCCTCCTATCGCGCCAAGGGAGAACCGAATGTTTTCAGATCTGAATTTTCACCAGTCGCCGACCGGCGCCCGTCTCGCCTATCATCATCAACAGTCTGAGACTGCCCCGCGTGGCATCGTCATCGTCTGTCATGGCCTTGCCGAACATTCCCGCCGCTACCGCGCTTTTGCCGAAGCGCTGGCTGCGCACGGCTATCACGTCTATGCCCATGACCATCGCGGCCATGGCGAGACCACGGCTGCGGACGCAAGCCTTGGGCTTTTTGCGCGCAAGAACGGCTATGCCAAGGCCATCGCCGACGTGGTTGCGATGCGAGATCTCGCGAGCAGCGCGCATCCCGGACTGCCGATCATACTTTTCGGCCATTCCATGGGTGGCCTGATCGCACTGAATGTGGCGATTGAGAACCCTCAGGCCTTCCACGCGCTGTCGATCTGGAACTCCAATTTCAATCCCGGACTTGCGGGGCGCTTCGCCCAGGGCGTCCTTTATCTCGAACAGATGCTGAAGGGCTCGGATGTCCCGTCGCTGGTCCTGCCGAAGGCAACCTTCGCTGCCTGGGGCCGCGCCATCCCGGGTCACCGCACGGCCTTCGACTGGCTGTCGCATGATCCGAAAGAGGTGGACGCCTATATTGCCGACCCCCTCTGCGGCTTCGACGCCAGTGTCTCGATGTGGCGCGACATTTTCCGCTTCACCTTTGCCGGAGCCGACGCGGAACGCCTTGCCCGACTGCCACCGCGGCTTCCGGTCTATCTCGTCGGTGGCGCCGAGGATCCTGCGACCAACAAGGGCCGCGAGATCCGCTGGCTCGGCCAGCGCATGCTGGATGCCGGCATGACGGATGTCGATGCCACTGTCTATGAAGGCATGCGCCACGAGACGCTGAACGAGATCGGCCGTGAAAAAGCTGTTGGCGATTTTCTGACATGGCTCGGCAGTCTCTCCCCCTGACAGGCGATCTCTTGCCGAAACGGAATGATGCCATGAGAGAATATCAGGTGCGGAGACCAAAAACCGGCACTATAGCTCAACTGACAGCAGTTCTTGTCATGGCAAACGATCCGAGAGCGTCGGATCCGCAGGCCTGACGACAGCTCACAGGATCGCGCATGACCGCCAAACCCTCCGCCCCGTCACCGCTTGCCGGCATCCGCGTGATCGAACTCGCCCGTGTGCTCGCCGGCCCCTGGGCGGGCCAGATGCTGGCCGATCTCGGGGCCGACGTGATCAAGGTGGAAAACCCAGACGGCGGCGATGACACCCGCGCCTGGGGTCCCCCCTTCGTGACGGGCGACGATGGCGAAAACCTTTCGGCCGCTTATTACCATTCGACCAACCGCAACAAGCGCTCGATAGCCATCGATCTGAAAACGCCGGAAGGCCAGGACATCGTCCGCCGTCTCTGCGCTTCCGCTGATGTCGTCATCGAGAACTTCAAGCGCGGCGGTCTTGAGAAATATGGCCTCGACTACGAGAGCCTGAAAGCCGTCAACCCGAAGCTCGTCTATTGCTCGATCACAGGCTTCGGCCAGAACGGCCCCTACGCCGATTTCGCCGGCTATGACTACATCGTCCAGGGCATGTCCGGCTTCATGTCGATTACGGGCGAAAAGGACGGAGAACCGATGAAGGCGGGCGTCGCCATCGCCGACATCTTCACCGGCATCTATGCCGTAACCGCGATCCAGGCTGCCATCATTCACGTGATGAAGAAAGGTCAGGGCCAATTCGTCGATATGGCGCTGCTCGACGTGATGTCGGCCGTACTCGCCAACCAGAACATGAACTATCTGATCTCGGGCAAGCCGCCGACGCGGCTCGGCAATGCCCATCCCAATATCAGCCCCTATGAAGTGGTCCCCACCGCCGACGGTCACCTGATCCTCGCCGTCGGGAATGACGGGCAGTTCAGGCGCCTCTGCACGATTCTGGGCATCCCGGCGATCGCCGAAGACGAGCGCTTTGCCACCAACAAGGCCCGCGTCGCCCACAAGGTCGATGTCCGCGCGACCGTGACCGCCGAGACAGTAAAGTGGCAGAAGCGCGACTTGCTTACCGCCTGTGAGGCGAATGCGGTGCCTGCCGGGCCGATCAACTCGATCGAGGAAATGTTCGCCGATCCTCAGATACAGGCGCGCGGCCTGAAGATCGACCTCGCCGACGACAAGGGCACTGCGATCCCGAGCGTGCGCACGCCGATCGTGCTCTCCGAGACCCCCCTGCGCTACGAGCGCCCGAGCCCGCGTATCGGCGAGCACGGCGAAGAAATCCTGGCCGAACTGGCCGAGCTGGAAAGGAAGACGCAATGAAGAGAACCGGCGGAGCGCTGATCGTCGAAGCACTCAAGGCAAATGGCGTCGAGCGCGTTTCCTGCGTTCCCGGCGAAAGTTATCTCGCCGTGCTCGACGCGCTGAAAGACAGCGGCATCGAGACGCTGGTCTGCCGCCAGGAAGGCGGCGCCGCAATGATGGCGGACACCTGGGGCCGCCTCACCGGCAAGCCCGGGATCTGTATGGTGACGCGCGGTCCGGGCGCCACCAACGCTTCTGCCGGCCTGCATGTCGCAAAACAGGATTCGATCCCGATGATCCTCTTCATCGGTCAGATCGGTCGTGACATGAAGGAGCGAGAAGCCTTCCAGGAAGTCGAGTATCGCCGTGCCTTTACCGAATTCGCCAAATGGGTCGGCGAGATCGATGATGCCCGCCGCATCCCGGAATTCGTCACCCGGGCCTTTGCCGTCGCAACCTCAGGTCGCCCCGGCCCGGTCGTCCTGACACTGCCCGAGGACATGCTGCTCGACGAGGTCGATGCCCCGCAGGCCAAGGCTTACACCCCGGTCGAGGCGCATCCCGGTCCCAGCCAGATCGCCGCCCTCGGCGAGATGCTGAAAACCGCCAAGCGCCCCATGGTCGTGCTCGGCGGCACCCGCTGGAGCGAGGCCTCCGTCGCCGGCATCCAGGCCTTTGCGGAAAAGTTCAAGCTGCCGGTCGGCTGCTCCTTCCGTCGCCAGATGCTCTTCGACCACCTGCATCCGTCATATGCCGGCGATGTCGGCATCGGCATCAACCCGGCGCTGGCGAAAGAAGTGAAGGAAGCCGACCTGCTGATCCTGCTCGGCAGCCGCTTCTCCGAAATGCCCTCCTCCTCCTACACGCTGATGGACATCCCCTGCCCGGCGCAAAAACTCGTTCACGTGCACCCGGACCCGTCCGAACTCGGCCGCGTCTACCGCGCCGATCTTGCCATCTGTGCCGCGCCCGACGAGTTCGTCTCAGCCCTCGCCAGCCTTGATGCGCCCACGGCCCCGGTCTGGGCCGACCGCACCGAGGCAATGCATGCCGCATACCTCGCCTGGTCGACCCCGCCGAAGTCGAGTCCTGGCCCGGTGCAGATGGGCGAGATCATGGAGTGGATCGAGGACAACACGGCGAAGGACACAATCTTCACAAACGGCGCTGGCAACTATGCGACCTGGCTGCACCGTTTCCACCGCTTCCAGGCCTTCAACACCCAGGCCGCCCCCACCTCAGGCTCGATGGGCTACGGCCTGCCGGCGGCCGTCGCTGCCAAGCAGCTCTTTCCCGAGCGCGAAGTCGTCTGCTTTGCCGGTGATGGCTGCTTCATGATGCATGGCCAGGAATTTGCGACCGCCATGCGCTACAACCTGCCGATCATCACGCTCGTGATCAACAACGGCATCTATGGCACGATCCGCATGCACCAGGAGCGTGAATATCCCGGTCGGGTCAGCGCCACCGACCTGACCAATCCCGACTTCGCGGCCCTTGCCAGGGCCTATGGCGGCCACGGCGAAACCGTCGAGAAAACGGAAGACTTCGCCCCCGCCTTCCTGCGCGCCCGGGCGAGCGGAAAGCCTGCGATCATTGAGATCAAGCTTGATCCGGAAGCGATCACGCCGACGCGCACCTTGACTCAAATTCGCAACAGGGCGTGACAGACCATTGAACTGCAAAGAGAAAAGGCCGGGATCGCTCCCGGCCTTTTCGTATTATGATTGCGCTCTGAAAATCAGAGAGCAGCCGTGACGATGAACTCGACCAGATAGTCAGGCGTCGCGAGCGGCGCGCCGCTGGTGGCACGGGCCGGCGGGTTGGCCGGGTCGACCCAGCCTTCCCAGACGGCGTTCATCTCGGCGAAATTCGACATGTCGGAGAGATAGATGATCGTCTGCAGGATCTTCGACTTGTCCGAACCGGCAGCGGCCAGCAGGCGGTCGACTTCTGCAAGCGCCGACTTCGACTGTTCGGTGACGGTCGAGCCCTCACCCACCTGGCCGGCGAGATAGACGGTATTGCCGTGAACGACCGCGCCGCTCATGCGCTTGCCGGGTTCGATACGCTTGATGCTCATGGGAAATCTCCTGCTTGAGGCTGGTTTGAAAAACGAACGGGCCGGACGCGATGGCCCGGCCACGGGTAATGGAGATGAAAGGTCAGCCCCGCTGGCGCTGCGCGTGCTCGTAGGTCGCAGTCGAACGCGCACCCGAACGGCAATAGCCAAGCATGGGCCGTTCGAAGTCGTCGAGCGCATCCACCATGCCTGCAACCGCATCCGGCGTGACACCCATCGGGCCCACAGGCACATGCGCGATCTTCAACCCGAGTTCTTCCGCGCGCTTGGCGACGGCTGCGAATTCCGGCTGGCCCATCTCCTCGCCATCCGGACGATGGCAAACGATCGACTTGAAGCCGAGCGCCTTGATCTCGTCGACCTCCTCGACCGTGATCTGGCCACTAACCGAATATTCCTCGTTGATCTGGCGGATGTTCATCGGGGCTCCTCGTCAATTCCGTGGGCCAAACATCTACGACGGGCATCCTTGACCGTCAATGCGGCCGGCCATGCAGTGCCACCTCAAACGAAGGAAAACGCCAGCCCATAGTCGCGACTGTCGCCCGGCTGCAAAATGTCGAATTCGCCGCCCGCCTCCAGGTCGGCACGATCGGCCAATCGATGCGAGACCGGCTCGATCCCGAGCACATGGGCCGGCGCCTTCTGATTTCGCCAAACTTGCAGATGTGGCAGCGTATCCGTCCGGAACCGCACTTTCAGCCGCTTTCCGCCGATCACCGCGATTGGACCGAGCCTCAACTCCGCCCAGCCGCCATGCCCAGCCGGCACGCAGAAAATGCCGCCATCCCCCTCGCCGAAGGCCCAGGCAAGCCCGCCGCTGTCCAGCATCGCCCCCTCGAGGCGCGTACCGGCATCGAAGTGCTTCGCACCAAGGTTCATGTGATACATGAGGAATGTCGGAAAAGCCGTATCGCCGATATTGACCACCGTGTCGGCGAGTTGCACCTCGCCGCTCTCGCCCTTGAGCCGCCACTGCCGCCGCAGTTGCGCCCTTCCGCCGGCGGCAAGCTCCACATCGACGACCGCCCGGGCGAGGCAATCATCCCCGTCCATCGCGATGTCGATCGAATGAGCCGCGTTCGCGGACAAGGAGCCATGCAGCGGGTAAAAAGCGTCAGCCCCGGCCACCGGCGCGCGGTGGCGAATATGATCCGGCCCGCAGGTGAAGAGGAAACCTTCGAGCGAATGGTCGATCCGCGGATCGCCGTCATCGGGGATCGCCCGCCCGGGAGCGAGATCGATACCGTCCACCACGCAAGACCCGATATCGAACACCGAGCCTTCGTCGAGGGATAGACGCGGTCCCCTGGGACCGGAAAACATGATCATGCAATAGGTTCCTCGGCCTGCCGCTGCGGAGCTCGGAGATGGCCGATCAAGATGAGATCCTCAAGGCCGACGAGTCCGCTGTCGAGCGAGGACAGATAATCGCTGTTCACACTGCGCTCAAGCCAGCGTTGAAAGGCCGCGGCTTCTTCGGCCAGCCGCTCGAATCTCTGCTGGCCATCAGACGTCAGCGTCAACAGTTCGAATCGACGGTCCGACCGGTCTTTCCGACGCATCAGGTAACCCTTGTCTTCCAGAACCTTCACCGCTCGGCTGATCTTGGTCTTGGAAAGGCCGGAATGACCGGAGATCGCCTTTGCCGTCGTGGGACTGCGCTCACCGAGCGACCAGAGAACCTGCCATTCCGACCAGGACAGCTCGTCTTCCGGGCCACAGAACTGTGTGAAGCCATTATCGACGCTCTCGGCCACGCGCAGCAGCCTGAACGGCATGAAGGCCTCCATCCTCAGTCGTTCCTGCATTTCCCCCCCTCGAACCGGTGATGCCGCCCTGCATCGACGCCGGTTCTTCTCGTCCGCCCCCACAGCGAGTTAACTCAATATTCATTATGAATTCACCTTTTCCACATTAGTGTCAAATTTCTCGCGTTTGTCGCCGATTCAGACGAGGAAACCGCATCGTGTTCGACTTCAGGAATTCTGGCTTGGTATTGGCGGTTTTGACCGCCGCTCCACTTGCATTGGCGCCCCCCGCCTGGGCGCAATCCGTCTATGGCGATCGCAACTCGCACACCCTGCTGATCTCGCCGGAAGGCGATATTCTCGACTATGTGCCGGAAGTTGGCGAAGTCGTCATCAGCCGTGACCGCATGGGCCGCACCGTTCTCATCGACCGGAGAGGTAATCTCGTCGCGATCGAAATTCCCGCCGAGAGCTACTACCCGCCCCAGAACCGTGGCGGAAATCGCGGCCTGCCGGGCGTGAACGATCCCTATCAGGATCCCTGGGCTGCCCCGCGCGGCTGGGACGACGACGTCACCACCGCCTCGATTCCCGATGCGATGCCGGGTGATCAGGTGCCGATCGACCAGATGCCGCAGGACATGCCCTATGGCGGTCCGGACCTGCCTCTTCCTGCGGACAACACTCCTGCGCGAACCGTGACACCGGACATCCCGGTGAAGAGCAACCTGTCACGACTGGAGATCACGGCACTACAGGTCTTTCTCGATCGCGAAGGCGTGTCGCCCGGCGTGATCGACGGCAAGATGGGCCAGAATGTCAACAAGGCGATCGTGGCCTGGGAGCAGATTACCGGCGAAACGCTCGACCCGAACAATGCCGAGGATATCCTGGAGCGCCTGCGCTTGTCCGGCGGCCTCGCGATCAACAATTACACGATCACGGCCGGCGACGCAGCAGGCCCCTATGTCGCGTCGATCCCTGATGACTACGCCCACAAGGCGCAACTGCCGGCCCTCTCCTATACCTCGACCGCAGAAATGCTGGCCGAGCGTTTCCACATGGACGAAGACTATCTGCGCGAGTTGAATCCGGGGGTCGACTTCTCGATTCCCGGAACGATCATCAAGGTGGTCGAGCCCGGACCGGCCAAGAAGGGGAATGTTGCCCGGATCGTTGCCAATAAGGGGCTCAAGCAGGTCTTAGCCTATGGCGAGGACGGCAACCTCGTTGCCGCCTATCCGGCCAGCATCGGCTCAGCCGACACGCCCTCGCCGTCTGGCACGGTGACGATCGAACGCATCGCGCTCAACCCGGGCTACACATACAATCCGAAGGTCAATTTCCAGCAGGGCAACAACACCCAGGTCCTGCAGATTCCGCCAGGTCCCAACGGCCCGGTCGGCACGGTCTGGCTCGCGCTGTCCAAACCCACCTATGGCATCCACGGCACGCCGGAACCGTCGAAAATCGGCCGCACCCAGAGCCATGGCTGTATTCGCCTGACCAACTGGGACGCGACCGAACTTGCCAAGATGGTCAAGGCCGGTGTGACGGTGGAATTCGTCGAGTAGCCAAGAGCGATTTCGCGTCCTCACGTCTTGCAATTGGGCGTCAACCAACCACACAAAAAAAGACCGCCGGCATCACCGGCGGTCTTTTTTGGTTTCGGGAATTGGGCGCGATGTCCTCAGGCTGCAGACCGCACCAGCCGGAACAGGCGACGCGGTTCGCTGGAGCGGATGACCTTGACCGGCAGCAGGCGCATCACCTCGGAGGCAAACGACTTGGCGTTTTCCTTGGCCTTGTCGAGATTGCTGATCTTCGCTGCATCCATCGAATACAACGTGCCACCACAGTCGAAGATCTCGCGGTAAGCGCTGCGCTCGGCGATCGGCGTGTTGATGACATTGACGCCGCGGGCAGACAGCAGCCCCTTGATGGTCAGGAGTGCCCGTGTGGTCACCATGGATGTGACGCGGGTCAAGACGACCGAATGCGGGATGACCAGATTTCCGGCTTCTTCCATCAGCTTGATCAGATCGAGGATCTGCGCGCCACCCTTGGCATCCATGGCGCAGCCTTGAACGGGAATCATCACGTGGTCGGAAAGTCCGATCGCTGTGGTGACCATGGCGTCACGCGCACCGGCGAGATCCATAATGATGTAGTCGCTCGTGCGGGAAAGCTCGCGGATATGCCCCTGGAGCGACGCGATGGTCACTTCGGAAACGATCTCGATATTGCCGAGCGGACCGGAGATCTCGAACCACTGGGTGATCCAGCGCTGCGGATCGGCATCAAGGATGGCGACGCGATATCCCTGATGTGCCAGTTCGGTGGCGAGAAGGAGGGCTGCGGTGGTCTTGCCGGCACCACCCTTGGCATTGGCAAAAGAAATGACTGGCATGCTGTTTCCTTGGGAGGTCGGATCCGAGCGGCTCATCGCTCTTTGGCAACCTGCGTCATCGGCGCCTTATGCAGTCATCATGCCGCAAACATGGTTAACAAACCGGAAACACACAACCACCACCCCTCCCCCATAATGGGGAGAAGCGACGGAAAAGCCTAGTATATTCGCAGATAGGAATGCGCCGGACCAAGGCCTGGATCAGCCACGCAGCGGTGTGCAGGCTCCAACATATTGCGGCTCGATTCGGCCTGCCTTCAGGTCTACCAGCAAGGGGATGGTCGAATCCGGCCCACCGATTCCAGCCTCGAAGGCGGTGCGGTCGACCTTCACCATGCGGCCGCTTGCGAGAATGCTGACGAGGGTCTTCTTGTCGACCACAGCGAGGCTCACCTTCGACTTGCAGAACTGCTTGCCCTCCTTGCCAGAGAGAACCCAGCCCAAGGCACCGGATTTTGCCTGGCTCATCTTGCCGACGGTATAGCCCTTCTTCACCAAGCTCGAAAAGCTCTCTGCCGTCGCGGCATCCGCCTGGAATACGAAGATACCGGCTATCAAACCTGCCAGAGCGACGGACATGGGTGGGCGAAACATCAAAATGCTCCTGTTTCGAAATGGGGGGACTGAATGGAACCGTAAAATGAAAAGGGGCCCCGCCATCGTGTGGCAGAGCCCCGGATTTCCACGCGTTGCTATCAGAAGCAGTCGGCGAAGAGCTGCTTGGTATTCTCAAGCGTCATCTTGACCGGATTTCCCCCGGCGCTCGGATCTTCGATCGCCATGGCGGAGAGTTCGTCGATCCGGTCGTTTGCAATGCCCATGGCGGTCAGGTTGGCCGGCACGTTTAGTTCGGCGCGCAACGCGAGCACGTAGTCGTAGAAACCGTCGAAGCCGCCGGCAATGCCGAGATAGGCGGCAGCCCGCTCGATCCTGTCCTCGATCACATGGCGGTTGAACTTCAGCACGGGTGGCATCACCACCGCATTGGTCATGCCGTGATGCGTGTTGTAGACCGCGCCGATCGGATGCGAGAGCGCGTGGATCGCACCAAGCCCCTTCTGGAAGGCAGTGGCACCCATGGCCGCTGCCGACATCATGTTGGTGCGGGCCTCGATGTCGGTGCCGTCGTGATAGGCGCGCGGCAGGAACTCCTTGACCAGCCGCATGCCTTCGAGCGCGATGCCCTGGCTCATGGGGTGGTAGAAGGGCGAGGAATAGGCTTCGAGGCAATGCGCAAATGCGTCCATGCCAGTGCCGGCCGTGATCATTTTCGGCATGCCGACCGTCAGTTCCGGGTCGCAGATGACGACGCCCGGCAGGAACTTCGGATGGAAGATGAT
The DNA here is from genome assembly GCF_030369675.1 of Peteryoungia algae. Lineage (NCBI taxonomy): Bacteria > Pseudomonadati > Pseudomonadota > Alphaproteobacteria > Hyphomicrobiales > Rhizobiaceae > Peteryoungia > Peteryoungia algae. Next base: position 1,370,769 of record NZ_CP128477.1, read on the forward strand.
CTTCTTCACATGGGTTTCAGAATTGGTGATGACCGAAGCGCGCCCGACTTCCGACCCGGTCCCGGCGGTGGTCGGCACGGCCACGATCGGCGCGATGGCATCGGAGTTCGCACGCGTCCACCAGTCACCGATATCCTCGAAATCCCAGACCGGCCGCGTCTGGCCAGCCATGAAGGCAACGCACTTGCCAAGGTCGAGGCCCGAGCCGCCGCCAAAGGCGACAACGCCGTCATGGCCGCCGTCCTTGTAGGCCTTGATTCCGGCTTCGAGGTTCTTCTCGTTCGGGTTCGGATCGACATCGGCGAACAACGCGCGGCCGAGGCCGGCCTCTTCGAGGACGTCAAGAGCTGTCTGCGTGATCCCCATGGGTGCCAGGCCCCGGTCGGTGATCAAAAGCGGCTTCTTCATGCCGAGAGACTTGCAGGCGTCCGCCAGTTCCTTGATCCGGCCACGTCCCATCTTGATGGCGGTGGGATAGCTCCAATTGGCGACGATGTTCATTTCGTGACTTTCTTCAGATGGTAGGATTTTGGACGGGTGAGGTTCTGGAAGCCGAGCACGGAGAGCGAGCCGCCCTTGCCGGTTTCCTTGACGCCGGTCCAGCAGAGTGCCGGGTCGAGATAGTCGGCCCGGTTCATGAACACGGTACCCGTCTCGATTTCGCGGCCGATGCGGGCAGCCCGTTCCGGGTCCTGCGTCCACAGCGAGGCGGTCAGGCCATAGGGGCTGTCGTTCATCAGGCCGAGAGCTTCCTCATCGCTCTTCACCTTCATGATGCCGACGGCCGGACCAAAGGTCTCGTCCTTCATGAAGGCCATGGAATGATCGACGTTCACGAGAACCTGCGGCATGATATAGGCGCCACCATCATCGGCCGGGAAGAGCTTGGGATCGACCAGCGCCTTGGCACCCTTGGACACGGCGTCGGCGATCTGCTCGCGCACAACCTTGGCGAAACGCTTGTTGGCCATCGGCCCCAGCGTGGTTTCAGGATCGAGCGGATTTCCAAGCTTGTAGTTCGATACCCAGGCAACCGACTTCTCCACGAATGCGTCGTAGAGGCTTTCATGCACATAGATGCGCTCGATGCCGCAGCAGCACTGGCCGGAATTGTAGGTGGCGCCGTCCATCAGCGTGTCGACGGCCGCGTCGAGATCGGCATCTTCCATCACGTAGCCGGGATCCTTGCCGCCAAGCTCAAGCCCGAGACCTGCAAAGGTTCCGGCAGCCGCCCGCTCGATCGAACGCCCGCCTTCGACCGAACCGGTGAAGTTGATGAAGTTGAAATTGCCGGCGGCAATCAGCGCCGAGGTCGTCTGGTGGTCAAGGAAGAGGTTGATGAAGACATCATCGGGAACACCAGCCTCGACGAAGGCCCGGACCATGCGCTCGCCGACCAGCAGGGTCTGCGTCGCATGCTTGATGACGACGGTGTTGCCGGCCATCAGCGCCGGCGCGATCGTGTTGATCGCGGTCATGTAGGGATAGTTCCAGGGAGCGATGACGAAGACGACACCATGCGGCTCGCGTTCGATCCGACGCTCGAAATTATTGCTGGCTTCCACGACCAGCGGCGCCAGCGCATCTGCGGCAATCGCTGCGACATAATTGGAGCGCTCGTTGAAACCCTTGTATTCGCCGCCATAGCGCACCGGGCGGCCCATCATGTGGGCGAGTTCCGGCACGACTTCATCCGACATCTCGTTGATGCGGGCGACACCCTTCAGAACGAGCTGGACGCGCTCTTCAAGCGGCCTGCGGGCCCAGGCCTTCTGCGCCTTGCGGACGCGGGCGACAGCCTCGGTCGCCGCTTCCAGCGACATGGCGGGACGTTCAGCGTAAACCGATCCATCGATCGGCGAAATGCATTGGATCATGGTCATGATCGTCTTCCTGTTGTTCTAGAACGAGATGACAGCGGCCGCAGCCACTGTCCTTGTTTCCACCCTTACGCCGGGGATCGTGGCGGGCTCAAGGCCGCCTTTGGTCACGCCCGCTCGAAGCCGCGCGCAACCTCCCAGTCCGTGATTCGGCGATCATATTCTTCCTGTTCCCACTCCGCTGCGCGAACGTAGTGATCGACCACGTCATCGCCAAAAGCGGCCCGCAGCATGGCCGAGCCGCGCAGCGTCTCTGCCGCCGCCCGCAACGTCCGGGGAATTTCGCGGGCGCCCTGCGCGCCATAGGCATCGCCTGAGAATTCCGGCTCGAGCGCCATCTTCTTCTCGATCCCGTCGATGCCGGCCGCCAGCAGCGCTGCCATGGCCAGATACGGATTGAGGTCCGAGCCGCCGACACGGCACTCGACGCGGATACCCTTGCTCGCCTCGCCGCACAAGCGGTAGCCGGCAGTGCGGTTATCTTTCGACCAGATCGCCTTCGTCGGCGCAAATGTGCCGGCAACGAAGCGCTTATAGCTATTGATGTAGGGCGCGAGGAAATAGGTGAAATCGCCGGCATGGGCAAGCAATCCGGCCATGTAATGCCGCATCACCTCCGACATTCCGTATTCGCCGTCCTTGTCGAAGAACAGTGGCGTCTTGCCGTCGGCAGACCACAGTGACTGGTGGATATGCGAGGAGGAACCAGCGGCGTTGTAGTGCCACTTTGCCAGGAAGGTGATGGCCTTGCCCTTCGACCAGGCAATCTCCTTGCAGCCATTCTTGATGATCACGTGCCGGTCGGCCATGGTGAGCACGTCGGCATAGCGGACATTGATCTCTTCCTGACCGGCGGAGGCCTCCCCCTTGGAATTCTCGACCGGGATGCCCGCACCCTGCAGACCCTTGCGGATCGCACGCATCACGCCCTCTTCCTTGGTGGTCTGGAAGATATGGTAATCCTCGTTGTAGCCAGAGACCATCTTCAGGTCGCGATAGCCGGAAAGCCGCGCCTCGTCATAAGTCTGGTCGAAAAGGAAGAATTCGAGTTCGGTGGCCATGAAGGCCTTCATGCCCATGGCTTCCAGGCGGGCGACCTGCTTCTTCAGGATCGCGCGTGGCGAATGCGGCACTTCGGCATGGGTGGCATGGTCGAGCATGTCGCACAAAACGAGCGCCGTGCCTTCGAGCCAGGGGATGCGACGCAGCGTCGAAAGGTCGGGCTTCATGGTGTAGTCGCCATAGCCCTTTTCCCAGCTTGTTGCCTTGTAGCCGGACACGGTTTCCATCTCCATGTCGGTGGCGAGCAGATAGTTGCAGCTATGGGTTTCCTTCCAGGCGCTCTCGACGAAGAATTCGGCCTGAAAGCGCTTGCCCATCAAACGGCCCTGCATGTCGACCTGACACGCCAGAACCGTGTCGATGCGCCCCTCGGCGACGTCCTTTTTCAGATCTTCGAATGTGTAAGTGGTCATCTCGGTGTTCCCAGGGCGGCGATCGGCGCATGCCTCTTGTGTTTATGGAGGCGACCCGGCCGGAGCCGGATCGCCATGTCGGTTCAATCAGCCGTAGCGGTAAGGCTTGCCGGCCTTTTCCATGTCGGAATTGTACTTCTTCAGGATCTCCACGACCTTGCCGGTGCGTGGCGTCTGCTTGGCGACCTCTTCCCAGAAGACATGCGCGGCATCCTCGACCGTCTTCCACTCGGCATCCGGGATGCTGGTGAGCTCCAGACGGCCACCTTCGGCACGAAGGCGTGCCTCGCCGCCCCAGTACCAGTGCAGGCGCTTGTAGTGGGAGCTGTCCATGCACATCTGCCACAAGGTCTGCAGATGCGGCGGCACCTCGGCCCAGCGGTCGGCATTGGCGAAGAACGAGCCTGCCCAGCCGCCGGAGACGTTGTTGGTCAGGAAGTACTTGGTCACGTCGACCCAGCCGGAGGTGAAGACCTCGGTGATGCCCGACCAGGCGATCGCGTCGATCTCACCGGTCTGCATGGCAACAGGTACGTCCTCGAACGGGATGGTGACTGGCACGACGCCGAACTGCGACAGGAACTGGCCGGCCGTCGGGAAGGTGAAGACGCGCAGGCCCTTGAGGTCGTCGAGCTTGGTGATCGGTTTGTTGGTGGCGAAGTTGCACGGATCCCAGGCGCCGGCCGACAGCCACTTGACGCCGACTTCCGTATAAGCCTCGTCCCAGATCTCGGCCAGGCCGTACTCGTAGAACAGCGTCGGAACGTCGAGGCTGTAGCGCGAAGCAAACGGGAAGTAGCCACCGAAGACCTTGATGTCGACCGGCGAGTTCATCGAGTCATCGTCCGACTGGACGGCATCGATCGTGCCGGCCTGCATGGCACGGAACAGTTCCCCCGTCGGAACCAGCTGATCGGCGGTGTAGAGCTGGATTTCCATCTCGCCGTTTGCTGCCTTGTTGAAGGCATCGACCGCCGGGCGGATGACGAATTCGGCGAGCGCTGCACCGGCATAGGTCTGCAGTCGCCAGGTGATCTTGGCATTCTGGGCTTTGACGTAAGGCGCGGCCAGAACGGCGGGGGTCGCCATGGCGGCCGTCTTCAGGAATGAACGTCTGCTGTTGGTCATGTTGTTTCCCTCTGTTCTTCGTTTCACTTGAAGCCCGCAGGACCTGAGGTCCGGCGGGTAGTCCTGGTGCCGGGCCCGTTTGCCGAGCCTCTTGTCATTCGAACGCTAGCCTCTGAGATAGATCTGGCTTGGCAACCATGTGGCGATCTGCGGGAAGATCATGATGATCACCATGCCGAACAGCATGATCAACACAAAAGGTACCACAGAACGGTAGATGTCGATCAACCGGAAGTCGGGCGGCGCCATCGCCTTCATGAGGAAGAGATTATAGCCGAAGGGCGGGGTCATGTAGGCGATCTGGCAGGTGATCGTGTAGAGCACACCGTACCAGATCAACGCGTTGTCGACGCCCAGATCGAGCTTCCCGACCAGGGGGATGTAGAGCGGTGCGACGATGACAAGCATGGCCGTATCGTCGAGGAAGGCTCCCATCACCAGGAACGACAGCTGCATCATGATCAGGATCTGCCACGGGGTAAGACCGATATCGTTGACCAGCAGGTTCTCGATTGCCCTGACGGCACCCAGCCCATCGAACACGGCGCCGAAGCAGAGCGCAGCCAGGATGATCCACATGAACATGCAGGAGATGCCGAGCGTCTGCTCCAGCACCCGGTTCCAGACCGCCTTCGTAAGACGCCCCTTGAACCAGGCCGCAAAGAGTGCCCCCAGCGCGCCGACTGCCGAACTCTCGACGAGGCTGGTAATGCCCATCAGGAAGAGCCCCATCATCAGGAAGAAGATGAGGAACGGCAGGATGCCGGCCTGCAGCAGCTTGAGCTTCTCGCGCATCGGCATGTCACGCTCTTCCTTGGGAAGGGCGGGACCGAGCGCGGGATTGAGACGGCAGCGGATGATGATGTAGATGCAGAATAGCGTCGCGAGCAGCAGCCCCGGGAAGACGCCTGCAAGCCAGAGCTGGCTCACCGGCTGGCGCGCGATCATGCCGTAAAGCACGAGCACCACGCTCGGCGGGATCAGGATGCCGAGCGAGCTACCCGCCTGTATGACACCGGAGACCATGATCTTGTCGTAGCCGCGGCGCAAAAGCTCCGGCAGCGCAATCGACGCGCCGATCGCCATGCCGGCAACCGACAGACCGTTCATCGCCGAGATCACGACCATCAGCCCGATCGTTCCCACGGCGAGACCGCCCGGCATGCCGCCGAACCAGACGTGAAAGGCCTTGTAGAGATCTTCCGCAATGCCGGATTCCGAGAGCATGTAGCCCATGTAGATGAACAGCGGCAGCGTCAGCAGCGGATACCACTTCATCAGCTTCATGCCGGCCGAGAAGCCCATTTCGAAGCCGCCATTGCCCCAGAGCACGGCGGCCGCCACGACCCCGACGAAACCGATGGTCGCGAACACACGCTGCCCTGTCAGCATCGACATCATCATCGACGAGAACATCAGGAGCGCGATCATTTCGTAGCTCAGGAAATCAGTCATGCAAGCGGCCTCCCCAAGGCAATGGCAAGGTCCTTGATGAAGATCGAGGTCGCCTGCAGGAAGGTGAGGACAATGCCGATCACCATGACGATCTTGATTGGCGCCATGTAGGGTGACCAGGAGGAATAGCTGGTTTCGCTATACTGCAGCGCGTAGGTCGTGCTCGACACACCGCCCCACAGAAGGAAGAACAGATAGACGAACAGCATCATGATCGTGATCACGTCCACGATTGCCTTCGTCTTCGGCGACCAGCGGCCGTAGAGAAGATCCATGCGCACATGGCTGTCGAGCTGAAGCGAATAGGCACCGCCCAGGAGATAATAGCCGGCCATCACGAATTGCGCCAATTCCAGCGTCCAGCTCGCGGGCAGGAACAAGGTCTTTGAAATGGATGAATAAAGAAGGATTCCCATCATGACGAAGACGCCATACATGACGATCCGCCCGACACGGCGATTGAAGGCGTCGACGACGCGCACATAGGTCTGCAGGGCTTGCGGCATCAGGCCACCGCCGGCCCGGACCGCTTCCGCAGTCCTCGTTTCATCATCTCGTAGGCCGGCATCCGTTCCCTCATTGATTTTTGGTTTTCGCGGCGGCTGGACGTCTTTATGTGACCCTTTGGAGCCCCCCGGAAATCAACTCCGCGAGATAGGAGGAGATTGCCTCGATCCCCGCAACGTCTTCCACGAGGTCATTGCGAACCTCGATCATCACATTGGCGAAGCCCTGCGGGACGGCATGCAGACGAAGGGTATGGGTCACGCCATCCTCTGGACCGTAAGGAGTGTTCCGCTCCACCCGATAGGGACCGCCTGAGGCAGCATCGAGCATGGCATCAGCAAGACGGGCATCAATGTCGTGCAGGATGCCGATCTCGACGTCCCTCCGCTTGCCGAAATAGACCGGCGTGAACGTATGAACCGTCACCACGACCGGCCGCTGCCCCTCATCCTGGAGACGCGCGATCTCGCTCGAAATCCGGTCATGGAAGGGAATGTAGAGCGCTGCCGTCCGGGCATAGCGCTCTGCCGGGCTCAACTCGCGATTGCCGGGGATCTCGTAGATCTCGCTCTTTTCCGGCATGGCTGCCGGTGATTCCGGCGGGCGGTTGCAGTCATAGATCAACCGCGAGAAACGTTGATGCACGAGCAAGCCATCAAGCTTCTCGGAAAGACGACGAGCAATGGCAAGGGCGCCTGGATCCCAGGCGATATGGCTGGACAAGGCCTCGGCCGACAGTCCGAGGTCACCAGCTGAGGCAGGCAGCGCAGATGAGGCGTGTTCACAAACGAGCACGATCCCGCTGCGCGCCGTCGCATTTTCCAACGCGACCGCGTCATCTTCCGACGATGTCAGGATCTCCGACCTCAAGAGCATGCTGCAAATTCCCCCGAGCCTCGAGGGCCCTTTATCATTCCGAAGAGAATTCTTCACCAATGGGCGACTGTCAATCCACTTCTGAAAAATTCTCTTCAAAGGCCGGTTGACTCATTTGTGACAGCGAGGCTTAATCCGGAAAACGCTGGCGCTAGACCGGCTTGAGGGGAGTCCATCGGTCCTTGATGAACGCATCGACGACGGTGTCGGACGTGATTCATGCCCATTTCGACGGGCTGACGCGTGCCGAACGACAACTGGCCGAGAGCCTGTTGCTGAACTACCCTGTCTCCGGACTGGGCAGCATCACGACCGTGGCCGAAAATGCCGGTGTGTCGACCCCGACGGTTGCCCGCATGGTGCAGAAACTGGGTTACAAGGGGTATCCGGAGTTTCAGGCGCATCTTCACCAGGAGCTCGAGGCGACGATCTCCAACCCGATCGCCAAGCACGATCGCTGGGCGGCAAACGCCCCAAACCGCCATATCCTCAATCGCTTTGCCGAAGCCGTGATGGCCAATCTGCGAGCCTCTTTGGGCGAATTGCGCACGGCGACCTTCGATGAAGCTGCCCGCCTGATCGGAGACCGCCATCGCAGCGTCTATTTCGTCGGCGGACGCATCACGGGCGCACTGGCCGAATACTTTTTCACGCATATGCAGGTCATCCGCCCGCGAACGACCCTGATGTCGTCAAATGCCAGCTCCTGGCCACAACATGTCCTGAACATGCAGGACGGTGACGTTCTCGTGATCTTCGACATCAGGCGCTACGAGGCCGATCTGACCACTCTGGCCGAGGTCGCGCGCGCCAATGGCGTGCAGATCATTGTCTTCACGGACCAGTGGATGTCGCCCGTGACACAGCATACCAAGCACAGTTTCAAGCTTCATATCGAGGCACCGTCGGCCTGGGACAGCTCGGTGGTGACGCTGTTTGTCGTCGAAGCCTTGATCGAAGCGGTGCAGAGCTCGTCCTGGGATGAGACTCGCGAACGCATGAATACCCTCGAAGGTCTGTTTGAACAGGCGCGCCTGTTCAGAAAGCCCGGCTGAGGAACAACTGTCGACATGGAGGACCGATTTACCGGAGACGGACATCAGCTCGGAAACAAAGAAAGCTGGCCCCGTCAACCGTCATATAACGATAACACAGCGCACCTAAGTCAACCGCATCGCTGCCAACCTCAGAGGAGAACTACAGTGAACAATCTTCGCAAAATCCTGTCGATGACGACCGCCCTCGTCATGGCGAGCTCCGCCGTCGCTTATGCCGAACCGAGTGCCGAGCTGATTGAAGCTGCCAAGAAAGAAGGCATGCTGACCACGATCGCCCTGCCCCACGACTGGTGCGGCTACGGCGCCGTGATTGACGGCTTCAAGAAGAAGTACCCGGAAATCACCGTCAACGAACTGAACCCCGACGCGGGCTCGGCCGACGAAGTCGAAGCCATCAAGGCCAACAAGGACAACAAGGGTCCGCAGGCTCCTGACGTTGTCGACGTCGGTCTCGCCTTCGGCCCGCAGATGAAGGCCGAAGGCCTGCTGCAGCCCTACAAGGTCTCGACCTGGGACGAAATCCCGGAGAACGTCAAGGACGCCGATGGCCACTGGTACGGCGACTATTACGGCGTCATGTCGCTCCTGGTGAACAAGGACCTCGTGACCAACACGCCGGCTGACTGGTCGGACCTTCTGAAGCCGGAATACGCCGGTCAGGTCGCGCTCGCCGGTGACCCGCGCGCTTCCAACCAGGCCATCCTCGGCGTTCTCGCCGCCGGCATGGCAAGCGGCGCTGCCGCTGGCAAGGAGGCCGGTGAAGCCGGTCTCAAGTACTTCGGCGAAATGAACAAGGGCGGCAACTTCGTTCCGGTTATCGGCAAGTCCGGCACGCTGGCACAGGGTGCCACCCCGATCGTCGTCATGTGGGACTACAACGCTCTCGCCGCCAAGGACACACTCGCCGGCAACCCGCCGGTCGAAGTCGTCGTTCCCGCTTCGGGCGTCCTGGCCGGCGTCTACGTTCAGGGCATCTCGGCCTACGCGCCGCACCCGAATGCTGCCAAGCTGTGGATGGAATACCTGTATTCCGACGAAGGTCAGCTCGCCTGGCTGAAGGGCTATTGCCACCCGGCCCGCTTCAACGCCATGGTCAAGGCAGGCAAGGTTCCTCAGGAGCTGCTCGACGCTCTGCCGCCGGCTGAATCCTACGAAAAGGCATACTTCCCGACGCTGGAAGAAGTCGACGCCAACAAGGCCGCCGTTGTCAGCGGCTGGGATAGCGTCGTCGGCGCCAACGTTCAGTAAGGCCTGATCTTGAGGAGCCGCCCCGGCCTTTTGCAAGGTCGGGGCGGCACCTTCGTTTTAAGAAGATCCGTGCCGACACGGACAGAGGGGCAGACGGAATGTCGATTGAGAATGTGAGCCCTGGCCCGCAACTGCGGCCAAGAATGAAATTACCTCTCCACTGGCTGGGAGTCCTGCCCTTTGCCGCCTTCATAATTCTCTTCCTGATCATGCCGACCATGAAGATCGTCATCGGCGCCTTTCAGCGTCCGGATGGTTCGTTCACCCTGGCCAATATCGCCGGGCTCTTCACGCCTTCGATCATCGCGGCCTACTGGATCTCCATCAAGATCAGCCTTGCATCGGCGCTTCTGGGCTGCCTGATCGGCTTTGGCGTCGCAACGGCCGTCGTTCTCGGCGGCTTGCCGCGATGGATCCGTGGACCGCTCCTGACCTTTTCCGGTGTTGCCTCCAACTTTGCCGGCGTTCCCCTCGCCTTTGCATTCCTTGCCACTCTTGGCCCGGTCGGCATGCTGACGGTCTTGCTCAAGACGCAGCTCGGCATCGACCTGCGCCTCCTCGGCTTCAACCTCCTCTCCTTCTGGGGGCTGACGATCACCTATCTCTTCTTCCAGATCCCGCTGATGGTGCTGATCATCACACCGGCACTCGACGGCCTGAAGCGTGAATGGCGCGAGGCAGCCTCCATCCTCGGGGCGACCAACACGCAGTACTGGCGCCTCGTCGCCTTCCCGATCCTGCTCCCCTCGATCCTCGGCACAATGGCACTGCTTTTCGCAAATGCATTCGGCGCTGTCGCAACCGCGATCGCCCTCACCGGCTCTTCGCTCAATATCGTGCCGATCCTGCTTTTCGCCCAGATCCGCGGCGACGTGCTCGGTGATCCCCATCTGGGCTACGCGCTCGCCTTCGGCATGATCGTCGTGACCGGATTTGCCAATGGTCTTTACATCTGGATGCGCGCCCGCAGCGAAAGGTGGATGAAATGAAACGTTTCTGGGCTTGGGCCGCGCTGGCCTTCGGTCTTCTCTACTTCATCCTGCCGCTGATCGGCATGACGAACTTTTCGCTCAAGATGCGCCGCGGCGAGTATTCCTTCGACGCCTATGCCAAAGTGCTCGCAGATCCGCGCTTTCAGGAAACCTTTAGCTATTCCGTGACCATGGCGCTCGCGACCATCATCTTCGGGGTATTCCTGATCGTGCCGACGGCCTATTGGGTGCGCCTCAAATTGCCGGGCCTTCGCCCCTACATCGAATTCCTCACCCTGCTCCCGCTCGTCATTCCCGCCATCGTCGTCGTGTTCGGCTATATCCGCCTTTACAATACGTCGAGCTGGCTGCCGCTGACGGGCTCATCTGCCGGCACAAACATGCTTCTGATGTTCGGCTACGCGACACTTGGCCTGCCCTACATGTACCGCGCGGTCGACACGGGCTTGAGAACGATCGACGTGACGACGCTGACGGAAGCCGCACAAAGTCTCGGCGCCGGCTGGGCCACGATCATCGGCCGGATCATTCTCCCGAACGTGTCGGTCGCCGTCATGTCGGGTGCCTTTGTGACCTTCGCCATCGTTATGGGCGAGTTCACCATGGCCGCCCTTTTGAACAAGCCGGCCTTCGGTCCCTACATGCAACTGCTCGGCGCCAACCGCGCCTATGAGCCGGCGGCCCTTGCCGTGATCGCCTTTGGCATCACCTGGGCGTGCCTCGGCCTGATGCAGTTGGTTTCCCGCCTCCAGAAAACAGCCCCGCGCCAGGCTTGAGGAATTCTTTTCATGACCTTCCTGACACTCTCCCATCTCAAGAAATCCTTCGGCGCCACCCAGGTCGTGCACGACTTCAACATGGCGATCGACCAGGGAGAATTCATCTCCTTCCTCGGCCCGTCCGGTTGCGGCAAGACCACGGTGCTGCGCATGGTGGCCGGCTTCGAGACCCCGTCGGCCGGCGCCATTGTCATCGATGGCAAGGACCAGACAAGCCTCAAGCCGAACCAGCGCAACATCGGCATGGTTTTCCAGGCCTATGCTCTGTTTCCCAACATGAACGTCTTCGATAACGTGGCTTTCGGCCTGAAGATCGCCGGACAGCCCAAGGCGGACATCGAGAAGCGCGTCAAGGAAATGCTGTCGCTGATCCATCTCGATCAACTTGCAGATCGCTACCCCTATCAGCTTTCGGGCGGTCAGCAGCAACGCGTTGCACTCGCCCGTGCACTCGCGCCGAAACCCCAGGTCCTGCTGCTCGACGAACCGCTCTCGGCGCTCGACGCGAAGATCCGCGTCTCGCTGCGCGAGGAAATCCGCCAGATCCAGCAGCAGCTCGGCATTACCACTGTTTTCGTCACCCATGACCAGGAAGAGGCGCTGTCGATCTCCGACCGGATCGTCGTCATGAATGCCGGCAAGGCCGATCAGATCGGCACTCCTTTCGAGATCTACAACCGCCCGACCACCCGCTTCGTCGCCTCCTTTGTCGGCACGCTCAACGTGCTGGATGCGGTCGTCACCGACCAGTTCGCCGGCATCGTCCGCGTCGGCGACCGGACGCTTGCCATCAAAGAGGCGATCCCGGCGGCCAATGGTTCGACGATCCAGCTTGCGATGCGTCCGGAAGCCGGCATGCTGGCAGGTGCCGATGACGCGACGGTCCACGGCCGGGTGACCTCAAGCCAGTTCCTCGGCTCCGTGATCCGCACCCGAATCGATGTCGAGGGCAAGACGCTCTCCTTCGACACCTTCAACGATCCCGGCACCAGGCCGCCGGTCATTGGCGACACCGTCGGCATGAAGATCGATCCTTCGGCCTTGATCGTGCTTGCCGACTGAGGCAAGGCCGTTTTATCGGTCATATGGTCAGCATGCCGCCCCCTAAGGGCGGCATGCATCGCTTTGGAGGAAGCCCGTGCGCGCCATGTATTACGAACAGTTCGGAGCAGCACCGCAGATCCGGACGCTGCCCGATCCGACCCCGTCAAATTCAGGGGTCGTCGTTTCCGTCAAGGCAACCGGGCTTTGCCGCAGCGACTGGCATGGCTGGATGGGGCATGATCCGGACATCAAGCTGCCCCACGTACCCGGCCATGAACTGGCCGGCACCATCGCTGCGGTCGGCCGCGACGTGCGTCGTTTCAAGGTCGGCGACCGCGTCACCGTGCCCTTCGTATCCGGCTGCGGTCACTGCCTGGAATGCCGCTCCGGCAATCAGCAGGTCTGCGAGGAGCAGTTCCAGCCCGGTTTCACCCATTGGGGATCCTTTGCCGAGTATGTCGCCATCGAATATGCCGACCAGAACCTCGTACATCTGCCAGACGAGATCAGCTACGAGACGGCCGCAAGCCTTGGCTGCCGCTTCGCCACATCGTTCCGCGCCGTGGTGGACCAGGGACGCCTAGAGGGTGGCGAATGGTTGGCAGTGCACGGCTGCGGCGGCGTCGGCCTATCCGCGATCATGATCGGCGCGGCCCTCGGCGCCAATGTTGTGGCCATTGACATCGCCGAGGACAAGCTGGCGCTCGCCAAGGCGCTCGGCGCGAGTGTGGCCATCGACAGCCGCTCGGTCACCGATGTGTCCGAGGCGGTGCGTGCGGTGACGGGCGGCGGCGCCCATGTCTCCGTCGACGCGCTCGGCCATCCACAGACCTGCTGCAACTCGATCCTCAACCTGCGCCGTCGGGGCCGCCACGTCCAGATCGGCCTGATGCTCGCCGATCATGCAACACCTGCGATCCCGATGGCCCGCGTCATCGCGCATGAGCTCGAGATCTATGGCAGCCATGGCATGCAGTCCTGGCGCTATGACGCCATGCTGCGCATGATTCTTTCGGGCAAGCTTTCGCCCGACCGGCTGATCGGAAAGCGCATCACGCTGACGGAAGCAGCCCCTGCCCTCGCCACCATGGACAGTTTCCGGGAAAACGGCATCAGCGTCATCGACAGGATGATCTGAGGTCCGGCTGACATGCAGGTTTCATCTCAGGGTTTGAGAGTGTTAACCCGTTTGTGCTGAAATGCGGACGCACGAAACCGGCAACGGATCGAGGGCGCCATGGTCAAGCAGACAAAATCATCTGACACAGACGCCGAAGGCTTTATGACAGAGTTCATGAGGCTGAAGCGTGGTTCCGTCAGCCGTCGGCATTTCCTCGCGGTCACGGGCCTAGGTGCTGCGGCCCTCATGATAGGCGGCGCGAAGCGTACCAGTGTGGCGACCTCCGAAGGGTCACCACTGGGCGAAAGGGTCTCGCTCGCGACCTGGCCAAACTATCATGATCCCCAGACTTTCGAGGACTTCACCGCGCGCTACGGCGTCAAGGTCGATGTATCGATCATCGGCTCCAACGAAGGCACGATGCAGGCTCTGAAAGACGGCCGCGCCTGGGACATTATCGTGCCGACCCAATATGCCATCGCGCCCTATTTCCAGCGTGACATGCTGCACCCTCTCGACCTGCGAAGCCTGCCCAATTTTGACCTCAAGGCCCATGCCGATCGTTTCCTGAAACCGGGCGTGAAGGCAGGCGCGATCTACGCCGTGCCCAAGAATGCCGGCACGACGGGCATCGCCTACAACACGCAACACCTCGCCCCCATCGAGACCTGGCGTGGCTTTTTTGACAGCGCGATGGGAAAAGCTTCGGGCAAGACGATCGTCCATGACTACCAGCTGACGGCAATCGGTGGCGCACTGGTGGCCCTCGGATACGGCTTCAATTCACTGGACCCGGCCGAACTCGCACAGGCTGAGGAACTTCTCATGCAGGTCAGGCCGCATCTCCTGGCCGTCGACAGCGATTACCAGCCCGCCATGCGCGCAGGTGAAGCGTGGCTGACGATGTGCTGGAGCAATGATGCCGCACAGATGCATCGGGATATCCCTGAGATCGCCTATGCCATCGCATCGGATGGCGGAGAGATCTGGACCGACTACTACGCGATCCCCGTCGCGGCCCAGAACAAGCCGGCCGCCCATGCCCTGATCAACCATCTCCTCCATCCGGATATCGCCGCCAGGGAACATCTCGTCCATGGCGGCACAGCAACCGACAGTCGCGTTCGCGCGCTGCTACCGAAAGAGATCCTGGCAAACAGGATCACCTATCCCGACGAGGCGAAACTGACGCCCCTCGAATTCGGCCTGGCAGTCGTCATGACCGATCCCACGCGCGCTGAAATCATGAACCGCTTTCGCGCTGCCCGCGGCTGACGCAACCCTCCCACCATGCTAGTCACGAACCGTGCCGGAGACCTCCGGCCCGACGGAACAAGTACGAGGTTTCCATGCCGCAAATCTCCATCATCGACACCGTGTCAGACCCCGGAAAGGCCGGCCGTCCGAACGAAGACAGGCTCGGTTATAACAGTGACGCCGCTTTTGTCATCGACGG
Source organism: Peteryoungia algae (assembly GCF_030369675.1). NCBI lineage: Bacteria > Pseudomonadati > Pseudomonadota > Alphaproteobacteria > Hyphomicrobiales > Rhizobiaceae > Peteryoungia > Peteryoungia algae. The sequence continues at coordinate 1,385,787 of NZ_CP128477.1, forward strand.
CGCAACCGGGCTCGGGCAGCGTCAGTTCATGGAAGGTTACGGCTCGGACGCTGCCTGGATCGCCGAATTCGCAGCCATCCGCTTCGAACAAAGACTTACCCGCAGCGCCGATCCGAAAACCGTGCTCCGACAGGTCTCGGAGGAGGCGCGCGATACCTTCCTCGCATCGGCGGGCGACCAGCCACGCTACGCCTGGCCGCTCTGCAGCCTGAGCGCATTGCAGGTGACCGACACCGACATTCGCTGGTTCGGCCTCGGCGACAGCTGTCTTTACATCCTGCATGATGATGGAAGCTCCGATTTCGTCATCCCGATCCCAGGCGCCTATGAATGGGAACAGCACCGGGCCGCCCAGCACATTGCGCGCGTCGGCGGCATCGGGGCAGCCGGCGTCGCCAATGACGACCTCGAAACGCTCGAAGACTTGCGCCGCGGCCGTGCTTTGCAGAACACGCCGGATGGTAACACCTGGACTTTCGGCGTCGTTCCAGAAGCAGCCGATCACTTGGCCATGGTCGACATACCCGTTCATGGCGGCGGCGCGACCGCCCTCCTCTGCTCCGACGGCCTGGCAGACCTTGTTGCGCTCTACAAGCTCTACGATCCCGCCACGATGATCCAGCGCGCCGCGACGGCCGGGCTGAAGTCACTCGTCATGGAACTCCGACATCTGGAGCGTGAAGTTGATCCGGACGGATTGAAGTACCCGCGCTACAAGCAGAGTGACGACACCACCGCGATCCTGCTGCGGCTGGAAGCGTAAGGGCCAATCGCGATCTACCGGCAGGATCAAGCTGGAGCCTGGAGCATCCAGGGATATCGCAATATTTGGGCCATGGAGCGGACGGCCGTCCGGCGGGACGGCTCGCGAGACGAAATGGCATTCTCCCGACTAGCCCGGGGGCGATGAAGGCAATTAGGAATCTGCCTCAATAACTTACCGCCGAAATCGGAATCGGATTGTGAACGAGTTCGCGCGGAGGATGAGGCCATCATCGTGACGCCTCAAATTGCCTCGCGGCTTTGGCGACCGCCCCTCATTTCGCGCTTGGGGGCATCGTCTCTCCACAAGATCGTCTTTCCGCAAGCAGGAAGAAGAACGATCCGACAACCGTCGAGAGTCGCCTCTCCCCGATTGCAGGGAGAGGGGCAGGCTCAGAGGCAGTTTAGAGCGCGGGTATCCTACTCAACCGCCTTCGGCACATAGTTCAACACCGGCCCCAGCCAGCGCTCAACCTCGCGAACTTCCATGCCCTTGCGGGAGGCATAATCCTCGACCTGGTCGCGCTCGACCTTGGCGACACCGAAATAATAGCTGTCGGGATGGCCGATATAGAGACCCGAGACGGATGAGCCCGGCCACATGGCATAACTCTCCGTCAGTGTAACGCCGGTCGCCTCTGTCGCGTTCAAGAGCGAAAACAGCGTCACCTTTTCCGTATGGTCGGGCTGCGCTGGGTAACCGGGTGCCGGCCGGATGCCGGCATAGGTCTCCGAAATCAGCTCCTCGGGCGTGAAGGCCTCGTTCGGCGCATAGCCCCAGAATTCGCGGCGAACCCTTTCATGCATGCGCTCGGCAAAGGCTTCGGCGAAGCGGTCGGCCAGCGCCTTGACCAGGATCGAGGAATAATCGTCGTTCGCCCGCTCGAAACGCTCGGCGATCGCAACCTCCTCGATGCCTGCAGTCACGACGAAGCCGCCAACATGATCCTGCAATCCCGTCTCCAAGGGGGCGACGAAATCACTGAGCGCCACATTCGCCCTGCCCTCGCGCTTGGCGATCTGCTGGCGCAGTGTAAAGAGGGTCGTGAGCTCCTCCGAGCGGTTCTCGTCCTTGAACAGCCGGATATCATCTCCAACGGCATTGGCCGGCCAGAAGCCGATGACGGCACGCGGGCGGAACCAGTTTTCCGCAATGATCTTTTCCAGCATCGCCTGGGCATCGGCAAAGAGCTGCCGCGCCGCCTCGCCCTGCTTTCCGTCTTCGAGAATCGCCGGATAGCGCCCCTTCAGCTCCCAGGTCTGGAAGAAGGGCGTCCAGTCGATATAGCGGGCGAGTTCCGCCAGATCATAGGTCTCGAACACCTTGGTCCCGGTAAAGCTCGGCGTCGTCGGCGTATAGGCCGACCAGTCGACCTTGACCGCATTGGCGCGCGCAGACGCCAGCGGTTGCCGCTGCTTCTCGGCTTCCGCCCGCGCATGGGCGTCGGCCACCTTGGCATATTCGCCCTTGATACCGTCCACATAGGTCTCATTGCCATCCTCCGCGAGCAGCGCCGAGACCACACCGACCGCACGGCTGGCATCGGTGACATAGATCGCCTGCCCCGCCTTGTATTGCGGATGGATTTTCACCGCCGTGTGCACCCGGCTGGTCGTCGCCCCGCCAATCAGAAGCGGCACGGTGAAACCCTGCCGCTGCATCTCGGATGCCACATGAACCATTTCGTCCAGCGAGGGGGTAATCAGGCCGGAGAGACCGATGACATCGACATTCTCCGCTTTCGCCACTTCGAGGATCTTGGTTGCCGGCACCATGACGCCGAGATCGATGATCTCGTAATTGTTGCAGGCGAGAACGACACCGACGATGTTCTTGCCGATATCGTGCACATCGCCCTTCACCGTCGCCATCAGCACCTTGCCGGCCGCCTGCCGCTCGCCGGTGCCGCCGTTGAGGCGCTTTTCCTCTTCCATGTAGGGCAGAAGAACGGCCACCGCCTGCTTCATCACGCGCGCCGATTTCACCACCTGCGGCAGGAACATCTTGCCGGCACCGAAGAGATCGCCGACGACGTTCATGCCCGCCATCAGCGGCCCTTCGATCACATGCAGGGGACGATCCGCCCTCTGCCGTGCCTCTTCCGTATCGATTTCGATGAATTCGGTAATGCCGTTGACCAGCGCATGTTCCAGCCGCTTTTCCACCGGCCATTCGCGCCACGTCATGTCCTGCGTGCGGGTCCTGGCCTCACCGGAGCCGCGATACCGCTCGGCAATCTCTAGCAGACGTTCGGTGCCGTCGCGGCGGCGGTTGAGCACCACGTCCTCGCAGGCCTCGCGCAGGTCGGCATCAATGCTTTCATAGACCGCCAGCTGGCCGGCATTGACGATGCCCATGTCCATGCCCGCCTGGATGGCGTGGTAGAGGAAAACGGCATGCATGGCCTCGCGCACCGGCTCGTTGCCGCGGAACGAGAAGGAGAGGTTCGACACGCCGCCCGAGATATGCACCAGCGGCATTTCGCGCCTTATGGTGCGCGTTGCCTCGATGAAGTCGACCCCGTAATTATCGTGTTCCTCGATGCCGGTCGCGACCGCAAAGACATTCGGATCGAAAATGATGTCTTCAGGCGCAAAGCCCGCCTCTTCCGTGAGGATCTTGTAGGCGCGGCGGCAGATCTCGACCTTGCGTTCATAGGTATCCGCCTGCCCCTTCTCGTCAAAGGCCATGACGACGACAGCCGCTCCGTAATTGCGGATCAGCTTGGCCTGCGCGACGAAGTTCTCCTCGCCTTCCTTGAGCGAGATGGAATTCACCACCGCCTTGCCCTGCACGCATTTCAGCCCCGCCTCGATGATCGGGAACTTTGACGAATCGATCATCACGGGCACGCGGGCGATATCCGGCTCGGCCGCAATCAGATTGAGGAACTCGACCATCGCCCTTTCGGAATCGATCAAGCCTTCGTCCATGTTGATGTCGATGATCTGGGCGCCGTTCTCCACCTGTTCGCGCGCGACCACCAGAGCGGCTGCAAAATCGCCGGCGGTGATCAGCTTGCGGAACTTGGCCGAGCCCGTGACATTGGTCCGCTCGCCGACATTGACGAAGGGAATGTCCTTGGTGAGCTCGAAAGGCTCAAGGCCGGAGAGCGACATGAAGGGCCGATGCTCGGCAGGCAGCCGCGGCGCTCTGCCCTTCACCGCCTCGGCAATGGCGGCGATATGCGCGGGCGTCGAGCCGCAGCAGCCGCCGACCACATTGACAATGCCCTCTTCGGCAAAGCCGGACACAAGATCCGCCATTTCCTCCGGGCTCTGGTCATACTGGCCGAACTCGTTCGGCAGACCGGCATTCGGGTAAGCCGAGATGAATGTGTCGGCGACGCCGGACAATTCCTGCAGATGCGGCCGCATGGCGTCTGCACCGAGCGCACAGTTGAGCCCGACCGCGAAGGGCTTGGCATGGCGCACCGAATTCCAGAAGGCCGTCGGCGTCTGGCCCGACAGCGTGCGGCCGGAGAGATCGGTGATCGTGCCTGATATTATCAGCGGCAAGCGTATGCCCTTGGCGAGAAAGCGCTCCTCGCAGGCAAAGATCGCGGCCTTGGCGTTCAGCGTGTCGAAGATCGTCTCGATCAGGATGAGATCGGCGCCACCGTCGATCAGCCCGTCGATCTGCTCGCCATAGGCGGCGCGCAAATCGTCAAAGGAGACGGCGCGATAACCGGGATTGTTGACGTCGGGTGAAATTGAGGCCGTGCGGTTGGTCGGTCCGATGGCGCCAGCGACAAAGCGGCGCCTGCCGTCTTCGCGCTCGGCACGGAAGGCCGCCCGGCGAACGAGTTCCGCGCCGTGACGATTGAGGTCATAAACCGCACCTTCCATCTCGTAATCTGCCTGGGCGATGCGGGTCGAGGAGAAGGTATTGGTTTCGAGAATATCGGCCCCCGCCATCGCATAGCGGAAATGGATATCCTCGATCGCATTCGGCTGAGTGAGGATCAACAGGTCGTTATTGCCCTGCTGGTGGCAGGCGCAGCCGAGAAATCGCTCACCGCGAAAATCGTCTTCCGTCAGTCCGAGCCCCTGGATCTCGGTCCCCATGGCACCGTCGAGGATCAGAATGCGCTCGCGCGCTGCCTGCTGCAGCGCCTTCAGGATCTCCGCCCCGTCACGGTTTGCGCCCTCGCGGCCGAACAGTTGATCGAGCATGTGCGAACTCTCCTATTGCGTATGCGACACCCGTCAAGTCACATAAAGATATCTTTATGTCAATATGCGGGACATCAAGACGTGCTCAGGGTGAAGCGGTGACAGCAGCGTCGGGATTGGGTTATACAGGCGGCAATGATGCAGCCAGGGAGGAAAACATGGCGGAAAATCAACTACAGTACGCGCCCTCACCCCCCTGGAGCGCCCGACCCTACCACCGCAAATGGCTGCTGGCCCGCGCCGACGACCTGTTTGACTTTTTTCAAGTGGCAGCCATCAATCCGAAGGGCGGCTTCTACGATCTGTCGCGCGAAGGCAAACCGCTTGCCACAGACAATCCCGTCCGCGGCATCCATTCAAGCGCCCGCATGGTGCATTGCTACGCCATCGGCCACCTGCTCGGCCGGCCCGGTTCGTCCGATATCGTCGACCATGGCATGCGCTATCTCTGGGAGCGCCATCGCGACCAGAAGAATGGCGGCTATTTCTGGCAGGCCAACGACACTGGTGCCGTGGATGATAGCAAGCAGGGCTACGGCCACGCCTTCGTCCTGCTCGCCGCATCCTCGGCCAAATGCGTCGGCCATCCGCTGGCAGACGCCATGCTCGCCGATATCACCGAGGTGATCGAGAAACGTTTCTGGGAAGACCGGCACGGCGCCATTGCCGAAGAATTTTCCGCCGACTGGCAGCCGGTCCCCGGTTACCGAGGCCAGAACTCCAACATGCACCTGACCGAAAGCCTGATGGCCGCCTTCGAGGCGACCGGGGAGCAGCATTATCTGACCAGGGCGGAGAGGATTGCCGACCTGGTCATCAATCGCCGTGCCCGCGAAGAGGCCTTCCGCGTCGCCGAGCATTTCGGCGAGAACTGGGACGTCGAACGCAGCTATTACCACCCCAACGAGATGTTCCGTCCCGCCGGCACCACACCTGGCCATTGGCTGGAATGGGCAAGGCTCCTGCTCCAGCTCTGGGTGCTCGGTGGTGAGCGCCACGCCTGGATGCCGGAAGCGGCCCGCGGCCTCTTCTTCCAGTCCATGGCGCTCGGCTGGGACAAGGACAAGGGCGGCTTCTTCTACACGCTCGACTGGGAAAACGCGCCCGACAAGCGCGCCAAACTCTGGTGGCCGCTTTGCGAAGGTGCTGCTGCCGCGCATTTCCTTGGCCAGCATCAGGAAGGCGATTTCCACGAGGAGAGCTATCGGAAGATCTGGAACTACATCGCGGGCAACAGCCTCGACCAGGAATTCGGCGGCTGGCACGAGGAACTGACCGAGGATGGGAAGCCGGCGAATAGCCTCTTCCCCGGCAAGGGCGACATCTACCACGCCCTGCAGGCCTGCCTGATCCCCCTCTTCCCGGCGAAGAGCAGCCTCACGAAAATGATATCAGAGCATCCGCTTGAGGTCTGACAGTCGAGCGGCGCTCAAAATGCAAAAAGGGCCGGGAAACCGGCCCTCTCTCGTTCCACTGACCGGTGGCGCGTTTATTGCTCGATGGCATAGGTGATGTTGACGGTCACCGTGTAGCGGTTTTCGCCCGACGCGATGGGCAGCGATTCGTCCATGCGCTTGGCCATTGGGGCCGCCGCATACATCTGCGGCATCGGCTGGGCGAAATTCTCCGAAATCTCGATGATCCGACCGAGTTTCACGCCGGCAGCCTCCGTGAGCGTCTTCGCCTTGGCGGCAGCCTTCTCGACAGCAAGCTTGCGTGCGGCTTCGACGGTCTCCTCCGGATCGTCATTGGTGAAGCTGATCCCACCACCCTGGTTGACGCCGAGCTTGACCGAGCGATCGATAATCGCGCCGAGCTTGCTGAGATCGCGCACCCGAACCGTGAGCCCGTTGCTCACGGTATAACCCACGATCACAGGCGCCTCATAGGTTCCGTCAGGCTTGTTCTCCTGCCGATACTTGGGCTGGATCGAGAAATCGGCGGTCTGCAGATCCTTGTCCGCAATGCCCTGCCCCTTCAGATCGGTCAGCACATCCGCCATGGCGGCGCTGTTGGCCGTGAGTGCCTCGCCAGCCGTCTGCGCATCGCGCACGACTGAAAGCGAAATGACCGCCATGTCGGGCGCAATCGTCGCCTCCCCCTCGCCCGATACCATGATCGTCGCCTCGCGGCGCTCGGTTTCGGCGGCAAACACCGGCGCAACGAAGCCGGCCGATAGAACAGACCCCGAGAGCGTCGTTGCAATGACGAGGCCGCGTGTGAATTTCAGCATGTGATATTCCTTTGTCCCTCAGTGCCGGCGGACCATTTCGTCTCTGCCGGCACAATGCCCTTCCAGCCTCTGTGATGACGCGTGATTGTGAAGCCATTGCGGCAGAGACTTGTCGCATACCGCAAATTGCGTTAGAGCCCGTGACCGGAGCGGGGTGACCATAACCCGCCCGACGGCTTCACGCCGGGCTGGGCCTGTAGCTCAATGGTTAGAGCCGGCGGCTCATAACCGCTTGGTTGGGGGTTCGAGTCCCTCCGGGCCCACCATTTGCTTTCTCGGCATCAACCGGAACAGCGCAAATCCAGCAGCCAGAACGATCCCCAGGCCGAGGCCGAAGAGGCCGCCGCCGAAGGCGCCGGCCATCAGCAGAACCTTGCGGCCTGGACCGTCGGGCCCTTGCGCCGGGAAGGCTTCGGCGACAATGCGGACATTGCTTGAGTAGAGGCTCATCTCGGCCGCCGTCTCCTCGCTGCGCTTCAGCACGGCCTCGTAGACGTCGCGTGCGGCCTTGGCCTTGCGCTCCAGCTCGCTGAGTTCGATCAGCGCCGTCGAATTGGTGGTCTGGGATGCCTTCTGGACATTGAGTTCCTTGAGGATGTCGGCCTCTTCCTTTTGCGCCGACTCATAAGCACTGCGCGAAGCGACCACCATGCGCTCGAGTTCCAGGCGGATCTGCCGCTCGATATCGCCGAGCGACGCCTTGGCCGACTGCAATTGTGGATGCCGCGGCCCGAGCCGCTCGGTCAGGCTGCTCACATTGGCCGAAAGGCTCGCATATTGATTGCGGAGATCTCCGAGCGTTCTCGACGCCGCCGCGTCACCGACGAGAACATCATTGATGTCGAGCCTGGACACGGTGTCGAGCTGCGCCTTGGCCTCGATGATCTTCTGTTGTGCGGCAACGAGCAGGTCGTCGAGCGACTGCAGACGCTTGTCGGCGATCTGGTCACCACCCACGGCGAAGAGATCGTTCTGTGAAGTGAAGGCGCGCACCTCGGCCTCGGCGGTGATCACCGCCTTGCGGAGCGCCGTCAGCTGGTTGACCAGGCTCGTATTGACGCTTCCGAAACTGTCCTCGGCATTGACGCGGCTGTCCTTGAGATAGGCAGCAACCAGCGAATTGGCGATCGCGGCAGACTTTTCAGCCTCCCTCGTCGTCACCTTCACCTGAAAGATGAACGTGCCCTCCTGGCGCGACACCAGGATTTGCTTCTGCAGGTTGGTGATCACCTTGTTCATGTCAGTGGCGGCATTATCCGAGGAGCGATCGAGAAACTCGGGATCCGACATGAGCTTCAGATTGCCGGCGATGGTCTCCAGGACTGTGCGGGATGTGATGATCTGCGTCTGGCTGTCGATCGTCGCATTGAGCACTTCCGGCGACGTCGCCCTGTCGTTCTCGACGAGTTCCACCGCAAGCTTCTGCGGATCGAAATAGAGCGTCGCGGTCGCGCTGTACTTTTGGGCCAGCAGCGTCGTCATGGCACCGCCTGCGAGCGCGCAGACGATGGCACCAGCAAGAACCGCCCTGCGATACTTCCAGGCAGCGAGCGCGACGAATTTCAGGTCGATCACCAGCGGCGTATCGGACGTGGGCACCGGCGGCTGCACCACTGCCGGGCGCTCGTCCCGCGCGGGCTCGTTTACCGGGTCGCGATGTGCATCCCCCCGGACAGTCTCTGGCGCGTCATTGCCGCCCGAGAGGTCCCAGCCAAATCGTTCCCGGGCCCGCTGCTCGATATCATCCATGGTGAGCGGCCGGCGGGACTGCGGCTCACGCACCTCGCGCTCGTCGACGGACGTGCCGAGATAACGGCGCAAGCTGACATTCCCGCCACCTGCAGGAGACGTCGGCTGTGCGTCCGCCTCACGACGCCCAGGTTCGAATTCGCTCATCCCTCGCGTCAGATCTTTCACGATTGGCTTGCCCATGCATGTAGAGGTCCAGCGGGGGCTTGCGAGCCGCCCGTTTCTTGCTGAACTATGAGTATTTACGGTTAATTAAGTCTTATCCAGCGGGCGGAATACGCAGGCATGACCCCGGATCTGTGGCATCGGGTTTGAGAGCCGGTAGAAGCACGGAAAGCTGGGCACGATCGCCCTCCGCTGTCGGCTGGATATTGTTGCCCTCCTCGGGCGACCACCAGTCCCCGCCGGCCCAATAGGTCCAGCCGAGCCAGACGTCGGAATGGCTCGCCATGTGATCTGTCATCCGCGTCAGACCGGCCAGGCAGTCGGCATCCTTTGATCCGCCGAACTCGCCGAGAAAGGCACGCTTGCCGTGGAGGCGCAGCCAATCCGAGAGTTTCTCCATCCCGTCGACCGCCAGGTCCGCATTGACGCAAGCCTCGTTCGTGCCCGACAGATCCTTGTCCATGTACTGGTGAACTTCGAAGGCGTAATTGTCGATCGGATCGATGATGCCGAGCATCGTCTTTGCATTCGATCCCTGGCCGAAATCCTCAGGCCACGTCACCACGCCGCTCCAGTGGGTCCCGGGCACAAGGATGAGATTGCGCGCACCGACGGCACGAATGCCGGCAATCGCCTGGTTTGCCGCATCGAGCCAGACGGCCGGTGGAATATCATGCGGCTCGTTCATCAACCCGAAGCCGATCCCGTCCTCATTGGCAAACTCGGCCGCAAGCCGGATCCAGAATTGTGCGAACTGTCGCGGCGAGACCTCGGCGGACCCGATGTTGTTGCCCGAATAATAGCCGAAATTATGTGGATCGAGGATGATGAGGAAACCCTTGTCCCTCAAGCCCGCGACGCTGGTCTTCAGACGTTCGAGCTCGGTGCGCTCGAAGGCCTCGCCCAGCCGCGGCTGGAGGCGTTCCCACTTGAAGGGCAGACGGACGGTATCGAACCCCTTGTCGGCGAAGTAGGAGACCGTGGAGGCCGAGGGGTAAGTGAAGTTCACCCCCTCGACACCGTCGAACTCGCCATATTCGGCACCCGAAATATTCAATCCGCGAAAGCAGAGATCGGCGGGCCCGGCAGAGGCAGAGCTTGCAACAAACCCCGCCAGCAGGCCTGACAGAACAGCGCGACCGCGCAGCGAATTTAAAGCCCTCAGATGCATGTCGGCGTCCCATCTCATACGTTTCTGACCTTTGCCGGCCGAACGAAACGCGGCAGGTTGCCCGATGACAGAATGCGTCCGACCGGAACCTCGAAGAGAAAGTAGCTGGCAAGGCCAACGGCGGTGGACATGGCCATCATCAGCACGACGAAGAGCGTGTCGCTCTGCAGCGTGCCGATCACCCAAGGGTAGATCATGCGGGAACCCGCCAGTGTGAAGATGTGGGTGAGGTAGATGGAATAGGAGGCATCGCCGAGTAGCCTCAGCCAACGCCAGGCCTTGAGATCCGGGATGCGGATCGCGGTGGAGAAAAAGATGATGAGGGCTGCCGGCATGCCGATCGTGATCAGGCGCGGCAGATCGAAGTCGTTATAGTCGTTAAAGACGAGCACGCCAAAGCCGAGTGCTACGCCGACAGCGACGACGGGGGCGGCAAGGGAGACCCCTGCCTTGTAGATGCGGCCCAGGACCATGCCGGCGACGAATTCGAAGATCACCGTATCACCGTAGAAGCGGGCAGCCGTGCTCTCGGGGACAAGATTGGCGACGAGAAAGACGCTGCCGATCAGCGCTGTGACCGCCACGATGCGATGTCGCACCGGCACGAGCAGGCAGAGGCCGAACAGGAGGTAGAAATACATCTCGTAGTTCAGCGTCCAGCCCGGCACGATGAGCGGCGCGATCATCTCGCCTGCCGGGTCGGCCGGATGAAGCCACGGCAGGAAAGCAAGCGAGGCAAGAATATGCGGCACGTCGAACTGGGTGGTTCTGAGGATTTGCGGAACGATCAGGGCGACGAAAGCGGCAGCCAGCGTAACGGCCCAATAGAGGGGCACCACACGGCGGACACGCTTCCACCAGAAGTCGGCAACGGACTGCGGCTTGTCCGACGTCGTGATCCACATGACGAAACCGCTGAGAACGAAAAAGAGATCGACGCCACTCTTGCCGAAGAGACCGTCCGTGATCGGGGCATCCGGATTGAGGTTCTCCAGCTGCAGGATCGCATGGAAATAGACGACGAGAAGAGCTGCGATCGCCCTGATATACTGCAGTTGAACGCACATGAGGAATGGCAATCCGTCGGACGGAGGCGTGGACCGTGGATCGGTTATAGCCTGGGACGCGTCAGTTTGTCCCCGCAGACCTTGCAATGCGGTTAATGGGTTTCCGGCTCGGCAATGCGCATCTGGCCCACAAGCAGCCAGAGAAGTGCCGCCACTTTGATCGAAAAGATCGCCGTCCCCCCGATCATCATGTTGAGGAAGATGAAAATGCCGAGTGCAAAGGCGCAACGCTTCTGCGCCGCGGTCTGCCCTGCCGGATAAAAACTGACAAACAGCCAGAAGGCCACAAGCCCGAACACGGTGCTGGCATTGATCACATAGATATAGCCGCTATCGGCAAAGCTTGCGACGTTGCGCACATCGAGCGCCAGCAGCTCGATGAAGTCGAGGCTGAAGAAGCCCTTCATGGTGAGCACGATCCGTCCATCGAACGTGTCGCCGCTCGCATCCGGACGCATCAGGTAGACCAGGGCCCCGGCGATGATGATCGCAGGCATGATCAAAGGCCTGATGCCGTTGGTGGCCTTCGGAAACAGGAAATAGCCGAAGAGGCAGATAAGCGAGAAGGCCAGCATGCTGCGCGAATCATTGGTCAGCAGGATGAAGGCGACCGTGGCGAGGATCAGCACGCGGTCGAATCGCGTGACTTGGCGGAAGCGGCTGACGAGATAGACGCACAGCACGCCGGAGAAATTGGCAAGCGAGACCTGTTCGAGAAACAGGGACGAAGTCCGGTGGTCGCTGAGCCCGAACGAGAACCGCCCGGGAATATTGATCGCGTTCTGAAAGATCTTCGCCCCGCCGAACGCGATCTGCTCGAGACCACGCGTATTGGTGAAATAGAGGGCCGGATAGAACAGGTCCTCATAGAGGCTGGTGAAGAAGATCTCGACCAGCAGGACCGAGAGGATGAAGAGGCAGCACACCCGGAATACAAAGGCGAGACTGCGACCGTCGGTCGTCATGCCGAGCTGGCAGAAGACCGCGATGACCAGCACGTTGCGGAAAAAATCCACGAACAGCATGCCATTGGCGGCAGAGGTATAGAGCATGACCAGCGCAAAGAAGCCGACCAGCGCAACAATCGGCAGCGCCTCCTCCGAAAGACCGCGATGGAGCAGATAGAGCAATGTGACGAAGAGGAGCGTGATCTCGACAAGCGCGACATGGGCAAAGCCGAGCGGCATCACATGTGCATTGATGATCGCGAGAAAGCCATTGTACATCACCGCCAACGGCACCACGACGCGCACGAGCCTGCCGTGCTGCCGGACGGGCTCGGATACAGACCGCGTCTGCGGATCGTGAAGGGTGCCGATATTCATGGGCCAGAGGTAACCGACTCGCGGCATGGCGAGAAGTGGAATGCCGAGTTCACTTCGAGGTTAACCGCGCCTTATAGATTAAAAATAGGACACCCTGGTTGTGCTCCAGGCCTTTATATGAGCCACTCGCCCGATCAGGGCTGAAGAATGCCATGCCCCGGAGAATTGCGGCATTCGGTGGGACTCTCCACCAGGTGGCCAAGCGCTACCAGCGTTTTCAGGCACGTAGCTAAGTCTTTATATCAGAAGGGAGAGTAGCGCTACACCACGGTGTACACGAAGGTGTACCGCACACGATACTGACCCACTCTCACCCAGGTGAAAACAGCGTTAGAGAGAGGCGAATGAAGAGTGAGCTGTCCTCGTCTCGGAAACGTCGGGAGTCCCAAGGATGGCCACTGCCCTTTAGTCAGGAGCGCTTTGCTTGGTGGACGACCGATCTTGGTTAGCACAGCCTGTTGCTGCATACGCGTCCGAGTGCTACCGAGCCTTCGGGACGACATACAAAGGGCACCGCAGCCATTTGGGCCAAACGGGGATCGGCATAGCTTGAACTTGACATTTATATTGCGTAGCTGCTGCCGAACATTTTTACCGGCCGCTGTCGCCGGCTCATATCGCGCACTATCGGCCCAAGCAGGTCGTCTGGCGTCAGCCAGATCCCATTCTTCAAACCTTCAGTAGGACCTTCCGTGCCTTCCAACCGCGTCTCCATCGTTGCCCCGACCTACAACGAGGTTGCAAACGTCGTGCCATTCGCCGAGCGAGTGAAGTCGGCGCTCGTGGACTTCGATTGGGAACTCCTTTTTGTCGATGACAATTCAGCTGATGGCACAGCCCGCAAGGTTTTCGAATAAGGGGTCACGGAGCCACGGGTCCGCCCGATCGTACGTTTTACCGATCGGGGCCTTGCCAAATCGAGCATCCAGGGCCTGCTCTCCGCCAAGGGTGACTTCCTTTGTGTAATGGATGCTGATGGTCAACATGATCCGGCTGTCCTGATCGAGATGATCGAGCGCATGGATCGTGATGACCTGGACATCGTGAGCGCCGCCCGGCGCCTGGAAGACGACCAGGCTTTGGAAGGGCTCTCGCCGCTCCGTCGGCGACTGTCGCAGATCGGTAACGCGCTAAGCAGCTTTGTCATCGGACGAAAACTCTCTGATCCGCTGACTGGATTCTTTCTCATCCGGCGTGACCGCTTTCTCGAGATAGCACCCAAGCTCGGCGACCCTGGCTTCAAGTTGCTTCTCGACATTCTGTATTCCGACAAGACCCTTCGCCACGGAGAGGTATATTTCGACTTCGGCACTCGCCTGCATGGCAGTTCGAAACTGGACAGCTACGTCCTGTGGAAGTTTGCGACTTTCCTGATGAGCAAGATGACCAAAGGCATTGTGCCTGCGAACCTCATCTCCTTCCTGTTCGTCGGTGGCTCCGGTGTCTTCGTTCATTTTGCAGTCCTTTATTCGGTACTAGCAATGTCGACGTCATTCGCGACAGCACAGACGATTGCAACATTGGTGGCGGCCACCAGCAACTTCCTGCTGAATAACCTGCTGACCTTCCAGGACAGACGTCTGCGTGTGACCCGTTTGATTTCGGGCTATTTGAAGTTCCTGGCGGTCTCGGCGGTTGGCATCGTAGCGAAGGTCTCGGCCGCAACGCTCGCCTATGAAAACCTGATCCATGTCGTCTTCATCGCCACCCTTGCGGGCATCGCGATCAACACCGTCTGGAAATTTGTCATCGCCAACAGGTTCATCTGGAAATGACTGAGACAACACAAAGCCGCCCACTGCCGTCTCAAAAGGTCATGACCGCTATCTGGATGCTCCTGGGCGCAGCCATATGCCTGGAAGTGCTTGCTACCCTTGTCCAGCAGTCGATGTTCTTCGATGGGGGAATATATGCGGCATTGGCCCGGAACCTAGCCGAGGGCAGAGGATCCATGTGGGCGCCCCATTTCTCCGAGACCCTGTTTCCCGTCTTTGCAGAACATCCGCCACTGATGATTTGGCTACAGGCCATCGGATTCGGCGTTTTCGGCGACACCATCGCGGTCGAGAAAGGCTTTTTGCTGATCACCTACGTGCTATCGGCCATCCTGTTGTTTCACGTTTGGATGCGCCTCAATCGAGACGATCTCTCGATGCAACGGGCTTTCCCTTTCGCACTTCTGCTAACGCTTATCTCAGGCCGCGTGAACTGGACCTTTGTTAACGGCATGCTTGAGAACCTGGTCACCGTTTTCTCGCTAGCTGCCGTCTTGCTCCTGCTTGTCGCCTATGAGCGCCCCTCACCCATGTCGATCGCTGGACGCCTCGCGATGATGATAGGGGTAGGTTTAGCTGTAAGCCTATCTTTGTTGACCAAGGGTCCTGTCGGATTGTTTCCATTGGCAGCCCCCGCCATTTATTGGCTCGTAGTTAGACGGCCAAATTTCTTGACTATGGTGATCGACAGCCTTGTGATTCTGAGCGTTATCTCATTGTTTATGCTCACTCTGTATTCTTTCGATGCGTCGCGTGAAGCTGTGAACCGTTACCTAGAAATACTGTTGTTTTCGAGTTTAAACGGAGAACGCGGCCACAACGGTGGCGGCAGTTGGAATGTCATACGCAAGCTTCTCATCGCCAATGGATATTCGTTTGCCATTGTCACATTGGCGGCACTTGCGATGTGACGATTCAAGCTTGGGTATAGCGGTGATGCGCTGCGGCGCCAGCGGTTGCAACGAGCCTCGTTCCTCATCATCGTGGGCCTGTCTGCCTCTCTTCCGCTTGAGCTAAGCCCCCGGGTTTCGAATTTCTACCTCACCCCATCGCTTGCATTTTTTGCATCCGGATTCTGCATTCTGGCAGCACCTGTTGTCATGGACGCCCTGTCGAGAATTACGGATCGCGTATCGCGGATAGTTTGGTCGGGATCCCTCGTCGCCTTGTTCATTGCGATGGTTGTCGTCAGTGTCAATTTTAGCAAACTTGGCGACAACGCGCGCACGATTGAGCAAGTCACTGCAATCAAAAATGCCGTTTGCATGGAGAAGGTTGACTGCAAGCCTAGCATCAGTGCCTGTAAAGCGGCATGGCAGGATAGGGCTCTACACACATCCATGCAGCGACTTTACAAAATCAGCATCGCGCAGGCGGGAGATGTAAAGAGCGAATTGATAATAGCCGATGAGACTTGCGAGGTCCCTTCGGGCTATGGCGCGACGAGTGTGGATATATCCCCGTATGTTCTTCTGCAGCAAAGATAAGATCAACGATCCGAGTGTCCTAGACCGGAGCCTCAGCCAGGCGGGCGTTTAGGGAAGATATTACAACCTTTAATGAGCACCGAGTCGGCGAGAATTTTGATTCTGTCCATCACGCAGAACCTCGGCGATGGAAACCCGTAGGACAAGATTCTATTTATGCGTTCAATGCTGGCGATCTGCAGCAAATTGCCGTAATGACGCGCGCATCGAGTTTGGTAAGTTCAGTTGGGGCAACCAATCAATGCTTTTGAAACGAGCATGCGACGTCGCCGGTGTCCTTCTGGCACTAGTTGTTTTTGCGGTACCGATGGCCATCGTGGCGCTTGCAGTGCGCGCCACATCAAAAGGACCCGCACTCTACTGGTCGCAACGCGTGGGGCGCGATAATCGCCTCTTCTCAATGCCGAAGTTTCGGACAATGCTGACAGATACACCCGTCGTTGCCACTCATCTTCTCGGCGACGCAAAAAAGCATCTGACACCAATCGGCAGTTTTCTGCGCAAAACCAGCCTTGATGAACTTCCACAACTCTGGTGCATCCTTAAGGGAGACATGAGTTTCGTCGGACCCCGTCCTGCACTTTTCAATCAGGATGATCTTATCGCCGCACGCACGGCTCGGAATGTTCATTCGCTTCTGCCGGGGCTCACGGGCTGGGCTCAGGTTAACGGGCGAGACGAATTGGCTATCCCTGAAAAAGTCGCGCTCGACGCCGAGTATCTCAGACGTCGCAGCTTTCTTTTCGATTTGCGCATTTTGGGCCTGACCGCCATAAAGGTCCTGGGTGCCGCCGGCGTCCAGCATTAATGAGTTGAATGACAGGATCATGCTAGCTTCCGATTGGATCAACCAGCCTCTGGTCAAGCGCATCAGAGAGAGGATCATAAAGACACCTCGCTTCTGGAAGCGGGTCTTCATGATCAGCCTCGACGTGATTGCATTGATGGTTGCCCTGTGGGCAAGCTATGCGATCCGGCTATCAGTGTGGACGCCGGCGCTCACAAGCGAACGCCTGATCCTCGCGGCCTTCGCGCCAGTCGTGGCTATTCCGATATTCATCAGGTTGGGCCTCTATCGGTCCGTGATCCGCTACCTGCCTGAAGCCGCGATCTGGACCATCATCAGGGCAATGCTGATCGCCACGATGAGCTGGGTCATCATCATCTTTCTGATGGAGATGGCCGGCCAGGGCATTGTACCACGCTCCGTCCCGTTCCTCTACTTCATTCTCGGAACGCTCATGATCGGGGGCATGCGCTTTGCCGCCAAATGGATATTGGTGTCCGGCACCGGACTGCGTCGTGACGAAGAACCGACTTTCATTTACGGCGCAGGCCCCGCCGCAGCTCAACTCGCACGGGCGCTCAGAGGCCATGGTAATCGCTATGTGATGGGGTTGATTGACGATGACCCGACAAATCAAGGGCGGGATATAGGCGGATACCGTGTGTTTCCGTCAAGCGACCTTCCGTCCTTGATAGATCGCTACGGGATCACGGAAATCGTGCTCAGCATGTCGTCGATACCCATGGAGAAGCGGCAGGCCGTATTGGGGCGCGTGACAGGTCTCGGCGTAAAGGTGCGTAGTCTACCGGATATTTCTGACCTCGTGGATGGCCGCTACATTGTCAGCCAGATTCGCGAAATCGAAATCGACGAATTGCTTGGCCGATCTTTCGTGCCGGCCGACACGGACTTGCTCGACCAGGCACTCGCCGGCAAGATAGTCATGGTCACGGGTGCTGGCGGATCCATAGGCTCCGAACTGTGTCGCCTCATCATTCGCCGCAAACCGGAAAAACTCATCCTTTTCGAAGCGAGCGAATATGCACTCTACCGCATCGAACAGGAACTGCTAACCGCAAGCAACAATCTAGTTGTTCCGGTCCTTGGCTCTGTGACGGACGCTAAAACGGTTGAGCGCGCCATCCGGACCCACAATGTCCAGGTCCTCTATCACGCTGCCGCCCACAAGCATGTCCCACTCGTTGAGGCGAATGTGCTGGAGGGCATCCGCAACAACGTTTTCGGGACATTGACGGTAGCGACCACCGCCGCTCAGCAAAACGTCGAGAGCTTCGTGCTGATATCGTCAGACAAGGCGGTCCGGCCGACCAATGTCATGGGTGCAACGAAGCGCTGGGCTGAGCTCGTCGTACGGCAGATGGCGATTGAGGCGCGAACAAAACCCAAAAAACAGGTATTCTGTGCCGTCCGCTTCGGCAATGTGATTGGATCCAACGGCTCTGTCGTGCCGCTTTTCAAACAGCAAATCGCCAAGGGCGGGCCGGTGACGATCACCGATCCGGACATGACCCGTTACTTCATGGCGATCCCCGAGGCTGCAGAATTGATCGTCCAGGCCGGCGCACTTTCCGCCGGGGGCGATGTGTTTCTGCTGGACATGGGCGAGCCAGTGCGTATCGGAGACCTCGCGGAAAACATGATCCGTCTGGCCGGGTTCAACGTCCGAGACGCCAACAACCCGGACAGTGGCATAGCCATCGAGGTCATCGGTAAACGGCCCGGAGAAAAGCTTTTCGAAGAACTGTTCTACGACCGCAACAATGCCCAACTGACCCGTCACCCAAAAATCATGCGTGCCGACTCCACGGCTATCGCCAATTACGACATCGCAGCCTGGTTGGAAAAACTCGAACAGGCGATTTCTGACGAAGATGAAGCACAGGCTAGGACGCTATTGTTTGCCCTGATTTCGGAAGATGAAATAGTAAGTCATCCTGTTGAATACGGCTGAGCCATGGGAAAATTCCAGCATGCTTTGGTGCAACAATGGCGCACGCCGAGAGCCCTCATCAAGTTTTCTGCCAAGCGGCCGTCCTTGTCCAACTCGCCCGATCTGGTTGCTAGAGGGCGCAAGTTGTACCTGGGCTGAGGGAACGCACCCAGTTATTGTCGGCACCAAGTAGCGCACCAGCGAAGGCGCCGGACACGCAGTATTTCGTCAGCGACGAACGTCTTTTTTGCCGGCGCATGGGCCGGGTGGCCGCAATGAGGATTGTCAGGGGCTAACGTTCGGCAACTCCCTGAAGTGTTGATTTCCACTGAGTGCTGACCCGGCGCAGCCAGATATTTCCATTGAGAATTGACCCATGTTTCAACCGTCCCTCGCATGTTTTCAGCGGGGGCTCTGGGGTGATCGACATGGCGTTACTGAGCGTGATCCGGCGCTGGCATTTTCGAGAGCATCTATCGATCCGGGAGATTTGCCGCAGGACCGGCTTGTCCCGGAATACCATCCGCAAATATCTGCGCGCCGACGGCGTGGAGCCAAAGTTCAACGTGCCGGAGAGGCCGAGCAAGCTTGATCCGTTTGCAGATCGGTTATCGGCCTGGCTGAAGACGGAGTCGAAGAAAGGCCGCAAGCAGAAGCGGACGATGAAGCAGCTACACGTTGATCTTGTCAGCCTCGGCTACAAGGGGTCCTACAATCGTGTGGCGGCATTTGCGCGGGAATGGCGCAATGATCGTCAGAGGGAATTGCAGACGACGGGCCGCGGGACATTTGTGCCCCTGACGTTCGAACCAGGCGAGGCCTTCCAGTTCGACTGGTCAGAAGATTGGGCGATCGTCGGCAATGAGCGCACCAAGCTGCAGATCGCCCACACGAAGCTGAGCTACTCCAGGGCCTTCATCGTCCGGGTATACCTCCTGCAGACGCATGAGATGCTGTTCGATGCCCATAACCATGCCTTCCGTGTCTTCGGTGGCATTCCTGGTCGCGGCATCTACGACAACATGCGCACGGCGATCGACAAGGTCGGTCGTGGCAAGGAGCGCGACGTCAACGTCCGCTTCATGGCGATGGCCAGCCATTATGTGTTCGAGCCCGAGTTCTGCAATCCGGCTTCCGGCTGGGAGAAGGGACAGGTCGAGAAGAACGTGCAGGATGCGCGTCATCGCTTCTTTCAACCGATCCCGCGCTTTCCATCACTGGAGGCCCTGAACGATTGGCTCGAGGAGCGTTGCAAGGAGTTCTGGGCCAAGACACCCCACGGTCAGATGCGTGGCACCATTGCCGACATCTGGGCCGAGGAAGTCCCAGCTCTCATGGCGCTCTCCAGGCCGTTCGACGGGTTCGTCGAATATACGAAGCGGGTCACGCCAACCTGCCTCGTGCATCTGGAGCGCAATCGCTACAGTGTTCCGTCATCCTTCGCCAATCGACCGGTGAGCCTCCGGGTCTATCCGGATCGTGTCGTGGTCGCCGCAGAAGGCCAGATAGTTTGTGAGCACCGCCGCGTCATAGATCGGTCTCATGATCGGCCGGGTCAGACCATCTACGACTGGCGTCACTATCTGGCGGTGGTGCAGCGTAAGCCTGGTGCTCTTCGTAACGGCGCACCGTTCATTGAGCTTCCCGATGCATTCCGGACCTTGCAGCAATACCTGCTCAAGAAGCCGGGGGGCGATCGGGAGATGGTCGATATCCTGGCGCTGGTCCTTCAGCACGACGAGCAGGCAGTCCTGTCTGCCGTCGACATGGCGCTGAAGTCTGGCGTTCCGACCAAGACGCATGTGCTGAACCTGCTGCATCGGCTCGTTGACGGCAAATCCTTCACGCCGCCAACCCTCGATACCCCTCAGGCACTGACGCTCACCAATGAACCCAAGGCTAATGTTGAACGATACGACACCTTGAGAAAGACGGAGGCTCGCCATGCGTCATAATCCAGCAAGCGGCGCGATCGTCATCATGCTGCGGCAGTTGAAGATGCATGGCATGGCCCAGGCCGTCGGGGAACTTACTGAGCAGGGATCACCCGCGTTCGAGGCTGCCCTTCCGATCCTGTCGCAGCTTCTCAAGGCAGAGATGGCGGAGCGCGAGGTTCGATCAACGGCCTATCAGCTCAAGGCAGCACGCTTTCCAGCCTACCGTGACCTGAATGGCTTCGACTTTACCAGCAGCGAGATTAACGAGGCGCTCGTGCAACAGCTTCATCGCTGTGACTTCCTCGATGACTCCAACAATATCGTTCTGGTCGGCGGACCTGGCACGGGAAAGACGCACATTGCCACCGCGCTCGGCGTTCAGGCAATCGAACACCACCACAAGCGGGTAAGGTTCTTCTCGACGGTCGAACTGGTCAACGCGCTCGAGCAAGAGAAGGCACAAGGCAAGTCAGGACAGATCGCCAATCGGCTCGTCCACTCTGATCTCGTCATTCTCGACGAGCTGGGATACCTGCCATTCAGTACTTCAGGCGGGGCGCTGCTCTTCCACCTGCTCAGCAGACTTTATGAGCGCACCAGCGTCATCATCACCACCAACCTCAGCTTCAGTGAATGGGCAAGCGTCTTTGGCGACGCAAAGATGACCACCGCGCTGCTCGACAGGCTCACCCACCACTGCCACATCCTCGAAACCGGAAACGACAGCTTTCGCTTCAAGAGCAGCTCGGCGCATCAGCCCAAAACATCAAAGGAGAAACGCAGGAACTTGACCCAGACCAACAACACGAACGATACCTAAAGGCGGGTCAATTCTCGGTGGAAACGCCGGGTCAGCTCTCAGTGGAAATCAACAGCTGAAGGCCGGATTAGTTAATGGTGCAAGATAACCGCCATGCTAGCACTGCTAGTTCGACGATAAAGGGAACAGACCTCATGGGCATGACCTTGGTGACCGGAGCCTCAGGCTTCGTTGGCTCGCACCTGATAGAAGAGATGACGCGACGTGGCCTTCCGGTTCGGGGTGTCACCCGGGGGACGACGCCGGGTCTGATGCCCATAAAGTCTTATGGTCCTGAAATGGTTTGGAGCGAATATCTCGCGGGTGTCGACCAAGTGGTTCATCTTGCGGCGCGCGTTCATGTGATGAAGGAAACCGCGTCGGACCCGCTTTCCCTGTTTCGAGAGGCCAATGTCACTGCCACAGTCAATCTAGCGCGACAGGCGGCCCAAGCCGGCGTACGCCGCTTCGTATTCGTAAGCTCAATCAAGGTGAACGGCGAGCGTACCGAACCTGGCAAGCCCTTCACCAGTAACGAACCGCCGAATCCGCAGGACCCCTACGGCATCTCGAAAGCCGAGGCTGAAGCGGCGCTAGTGGCCTTAGGTCGCGAAACCGGCTTAGAAATCACGATTATCCGACCTCCCCTTGTGTATGGCCCGGGAGTGAGAGGCAATTTCCGCAGTCTCATGAAGTGGGCGGCAACCGGAATGCCGTCAATTTTCGCTGCTGTCAAAAACAAGCGATCGTTTGTGCATGTGGCAACCCTATGTGACCTCCTGATCACTGTGTTGGACCATCCAAACGCGGCGCATCAAGTGTTCCTTGTGAGCGATGGAGAGGATCTTTCTACCCATGAGCTAATTGAGCGACTGACTATTGACGCCGGACGCCAGCCCAAGAGTATCCCTGTCGCCCCAGCTATCCTGAACCTAATCGGTAGGGTCAGTCGTCGCCGTGCCGCTCTTGAGCGTCTCACACAGAGTCTTCAGGTCGATTTAAGTACGACGTGTCAGCAGCTGAACTGGCATCCCAGCAACCGTTTCCCGCCTAGTGATACTTTTGATCGAGAAAATCGTGTGTGGACGCAACGGGCTACACAGTCTTAAAAATCCTGAACGAGCCTGTTAGAGAGTTGGCAACGCCATCGCAGCATGGTTTCCAACGCTCCCCTCGATAAATGGCTAACAGCACCCGCATGGATGTCTATTTTAACTGCCTAACTTCAATTGCTAGTCACAAATACTGGAGAGCGCAATTGAAAGCACGAGCGCAAAAAATGGATCTCCGATCCGCCACTTGGTCAAACAACTTCGACCTCATGCACACATCCAAAGATACAAAGCAGCGCCCGTTCTCGTCGCGACGGTGCCTACCCAAAAACTATAGCGACTTTGACCAGACGGTACGATTTACATAATCGATGTAGCTCAGCACTACTCGCAATATCTGCTGCGAAACCCTCGGATTTTCATAATCGTCCACCTTGCTCACCGGTCCTAACAACCCCTTCGTGACCACTTCCACGGCCTCGATGACACGTTCGGCATCTCCCCCAGACATGACGAGCACACCGGAGTCCATCCCCTCCGGTCTCTCGTGAGCGGGACGAATGGTGACTGCTGGGAACCCAAGCAATGCACTCTCTTCCGTGATGGTTCCGCTATCAGATATGGTGCAGTAGGCATTCATTTGAAGATGCACGTAGTCGGAGAACCCGAAAGGCCGCAGAAATTTCACCCTTTGATCAATGGTCGAATCGGAAAGTGCATCTATACGTTTGCGTGTACGTGGATGAGTAGACAATATAACTGGAAGATCATAGTGAGCCGCAATGGCATTCAGCGTATCAATAAGTTGGGAAAGTTTGTCTGCGCTGTCTACATTCTCTTCACGGTGAAGACTTACAACAAAATACCTATTTCGAACCAAATCCAACCGCGACAATATCTCAGATGCTCTTATACGATCCTCGTAGAATTCAAGGACCTCCCGCATGTGGGATCCTGTCTTGATGATAGTTTCTTGTCGAATTCCTTCTGCGATCAAGTAACGTCGAGCATGCTCGGTCAGCACCAGATTTACGTCGCTCAAGTGATCGAGTATCTTGCGATTAAGCTCCTCAGGAACGCGCTGATCGAAGCAGCGGTTTCCAGCTTCCATGTGGAAAACAGGGATCTTCCGACGCTTGGCGGAAATCACGGCTAGGCAGGAGTTCGTGTCACCGTACAGAAGAACAGCGTCAGGGTTCACTTTTGCTAACAATTCGTCGGAGCGCTCGATGACCCTTGCGATTGTGGAAGCGGCGCTCTCAGTGGCAGCATCGAGAAAATGGTCGGGGCGACGGATGCCCAAATCTTCGAAGAAAATCTGATTTAGTTCATAGTCATAATTCTGACCGGTATGAACTAGGACGTGCTCTGTGTGGAGGTCGAAGGCCGCGATGACGCGAGACATCTTAATAAGTTCGGGTCTGGTCCCGACGATCGTCATGATTTTACGCATGGCGACGCTCCTGAATGAAATCTAGGCTTTTGAGTAGTTGCTTTACCCCGTCAACATCAAGGCGCTCCGCATTGTGGGAGGTATAGTCCTCAAAAGTGGAAACTTTGACCTCGCCCTCAACAAAATATTTGTTGTAGTTGAGGTCTCGACCATCAGCCGGGACACGAAAATAGCGCCCTCTGTCTTCCGCTCGCGCCATTTCCTCCCGGGACAGAAGGGATTCGTATAGCTTCTCACCATGGCGCGTGCCGATAATCCTGAGTTCCGAATTGCGCTCAAACAACTCATTCAACGCCTTTGCCAGATCACCCACCGTCGAGGCAGGAGCTTTCTGGACGAAAATGTCGCCCTGGCGGGCGTGCTCGAATGCATGCAGAACCAGATCCACTGAATCGTCAAGCGACATCAGAAAACGCGTCATTTCCGGATCTGTGATAGTCATCGGCATTCCGGACTGTATCTGTTCCACAAAAAGTGGAATGACGGACCCTCTCGAAGCCATAACGTTCCCATAGCGGGTCGCGCAGAGAACCGTCCCTCCCTCATCCATCATTCTCGACTTTGCAACCATGAGCTTTTCCATCATTGCCTTCGAGATCCCCATGGCATTGATGGGGTAGACGGCCTTGTCGGTGCTAAGGACGATCACTCGCTTCACCTTGCATTCGATTGAGGCATTCAAAACGTTTTCAGCGCCGAGGACGTTGGTTCTTACGGCTTCCATAGGATAGAATTCGCACGAAGGAACTTGCTTCAACGCGGCGGCATGAAACACGAAATCGACGCCCGTCAAGGCTTGGCGCACGCTGTCGTAGTCGCGTACATCGCCAATATAAAAGCGAAGCTTTGGATTGTTCATTGCGATCCGCATGTCTTCCTGCTTTTTCTCATCGCGGCTGAAAACTCGGATTTCACGAACATCGGTTCTCAGAAAGCGTTTTAGCACCGCATTCCCGAAGGATCCGGTTCCCCCGGTGATCATCAGCACGCCATTGGAAAACATAGTTTTTCTCTCACTTAAATGCATGCATCGCAGCGATCAGGGCGTCCCACGACGGTGCTATATAGCCTGTCTCTGCGTTGAAGCGGCTGCCAGACAAAGACCGGTCAATCACCACGCGGTCGCTGGCATGGATCGCCAGCCCCTTTGCATACTGGCGGTTGACAAGCTCCAGCAGGTCATACTTCGAAATGGGCTGCGCCGCGACGTGATACAGTCCGGAGAGGTCCGGGCGTGGCAAAACTACGTCGCGGACGACACGTGCCAATTCGCAGGTCGGCAAACCTGAGAATATGGCATTCTTGTAACCCTCCACACTACCGTCCTGTGCCAGGAACCATTCGACTAGACCATGACAGCTACCCAATTCATGGCCTATGATCGAAGTCCTCAGGGTAATGGCATGAGGGTAATCCACTTCTCCTAGAAGTTTGGAGCGGCCATACAGATCCGCAGCGTCCGGCTTGTCATCTTCCGTATACATTCCCTTCAGTCCGGCGAATACGCAATCAGTACTCACGTGAACCAAACGGGCTTCTGCCAAGTCGCAAAGTCTCGCCAAGCGGTGGGGCAGGATCGAATTAATCGGAAGCGCAACGAGAGGATCGCCCGCTGCAGCAAGTTGCTTGACTAGGCCGATACAATTGATCACGGCTTGGGGCCTGACTTGGGCCATCACACTTGCCAGTAGATCGAAATTTTCCGCATCCACACCGGAAACAAATTTCAAGTTGGTCGTTTGCTGGAAATAGCGCTTACTGCCCTCGGAGCGCAGTGTACCGTAGACCTCGTGTTGGCCGCCATCCGACAACACGCGAACCATCGCATTCCCCAACATGCCTGATGCGCCGAGTACAAGTATACGCATTATATGGCTTCCTCTTTTCCTGCGAGCTCGCGAAACTGGCCGATCAAGTCACGCGTCAGCATGTCCGCGGAGAAATTGGCCTCAAAATATGCCGCCCCCCGAGCCCCCATGGAATTTCGCTCTTCGACAGGAAGATCTGCCATCGTTTCGATAGATTTCGCTAATGCCCCAGCATCCTCGGACGCGGACACTAGCCCTGCCCTCGCCGCGTCTACGATCCGCGCGCCCTCTCCATTAATTGACGCGATAATGCATTTGCCAGCTGATAGATAGGCCTGAAGCTTGCTGGGAACGGTCAACGCGAAAATCTCATCCGCCGCAAGTGTCACCAACAAGCTACCGGCCGCCTGGAGCAAAGCGGGCATATCTGACGCTTCAAAACGGCCACACAATTCGACATTGGACAGGTCACGATCTTTCACCTGCTTCGCAAGCCACTGACCACGGCTCCCCGAGCCGATGATGTAGAACCGGATGTCGCAACGTGCCTTCAATTGCTCCGCGGCATCGATGATCGTATCAAGAGACTGGGCAGCGCCAAGATTTCCGGCAAAGACAACAGCGAATGAGTTCATCATATCGGCGGCAAGCCTTTTGGCCCTGTCGCTCGGCTCTTGTGTTGCCGCCGGCCTGTAGAGATTGGGAAAATATCGGATCTTGCGGCGCTCGGTATATTGTGCCACCCGATCAACAAACGCTTCCGACTGAACTAAAATCCTGTCGCTTGAAATATAGATCAGGCGCACGAGAGCCGCCACGAATTTCATGATCACGGCGTTCTTCAGGTAACCGGTCGCGGAAAGACTTTCCGGCCACAGATCCTGCACCCAGACGAAGAGCTTAGCGTTGTTCATCCGTGCGAAGAGCAAGGCCGGCAATGCTTGCAACAGCGGTGAAGGCGCGTACACGAATACCACGTCGTATTTCTGTCGCCTGATCGACCAAAGCCCCAGTGTCGATGCCGCGATGATAAAGGAGGCATAGTTCATGGCCAGCCTGATCCGCGATTGCTTTCCGCGGCGCGCGATCGGTACCCTTACAATCGAAACGCCATCGTGAAATTCTCTTTGAACGCCCCAGCTGCGGTAGCCTGCAAAAAAATCACCTTCTGGATAATTGGGCTTGCCAGTAAGTACCGTAACCTCCAGTCCGGCGGCTGCCAACAAGCTTGTAAGATCGTTTATCAGAAAGTTTTCTGGCCAGTAGTACTGGCTGACAATCAAAACTCGCATCTCAGAAATCCGCCTGGATTGCGCGAAGGAACTCGACGGGATCATCAATGCTGGCCGTCTTCATGGGCTTGCCAAGATGCCTCATGACCGCTCGAGCGATAGATAGCGCTGAATCGGGATCAAATGTCTCGACTGGTTCCACGAGATCACGAACGTAATCGCGCTCCGAAGCGATGATGGGTAGTCCAGCATTCTTTGCTTCTAGGAGAGGCAAGCCAAAAGATTCAAAATGCGAAGGATATATTGCGGCACGGCTTCGTGCTAGCAATCGCGCTACTTCGGCCTCACCTGACACGTCCTGCATATCAATAGAAAGGCCGGGCAACTGGGCGCGGCGCTCAACCCACGCCCGTAGTTCGCGATCACGGTCAAAAGTCAGCGTAAGGCACAGGGTCGGCTGAAAACCATGCCGATGTAAAATCTCCCAGGCTTCTACAAGCGTCCTGTGATTCTTGTGCGGCTCACCGGAGGCTACATAGACGAAGTCGTAATCGGGCTCTTTCGATTTGTGGCCGACTGGCTGCAAAGTCGGGAAGAACGGCATGGGCAGTGCCCGCCTCTTCATATTCAACTCGACAGCCCGCGCCATCGTCTCCGTTTGGACGATGAGCGTCGCCGCTCTCAGACAGGCTCCAAGCCATAAGCGCTCCAGGTTGATGCGAACTCGTGTTCTGACAGGCATGCCAACAGTCGACGCCCGTGTGGCAAGATATCGGTTCTGCAGAAAGACCACGACCTTTGCCCGACTGGGAAAAAGCGGAGGTAAATTACCGAAGCACAGGATCAGATCATCCGACGTGGCCATGTTTCGAAGTGTCCGCTCAGCTTTCAGCCGACCGGGAAGGGTTGCCTTAAAACGCATCACCTTCACTGCTGGGTCCAAATCCGGGACGTCTCCCAGCCGCTCATCCAGATAAACCACACAAGGCTGCCGCACTGCGGCCAGCAGTGGCAAAAGCAGCGCCTTTCCGCCGCCCTGGTGGACATTCGATGCTTGGATAAACAGCGTCACGCGTCTTCTCTGGGGCGTGCGATAACCATCAATGTTTCGCCACCCAACAATCTAACGCCCAGATCCTTGTTGCACGCATAGACAAGCCGTCGCAAGTATCCGGCGAGACGCGTTTTGACAGTCCGTTGAGGAGCATCGAGAGAGGCATTTGTATAGCGTGCCTCGATTACCTCGTATCCTGACTCCTCAAGCAGCACAACAGCCAGGTTGCGGGTAAAATAGTGAAGATGACCAACCTTGCTGCGGACATGCAGCAACGGTCTCTCCCTCACCACACTTACGGCGGACAAATCAAGTGGAATGTGGCATACAACAAGGCGGGCACGCTTCCTGAGACGTGACAGGAAATCCCATGGATTTCCCAGATGCTCCAGCACATCGATGACAAGCACAACGTCGGGAATTGCAGTATCAAGTTGGAGGTAATCCGCAAGCGTGAACGAAATTCCCTCATTGGACGGTAAGTTCCAGAACCGCTGTGCATCGGGCGCGATATCGTAACCTTCCATGCGTGCAGCAGGGTAGCGTTCTTGCAGTGAGGCCAAAACAGCGCCTGAACCGCAGCCAACTTCGACAATGCTGCTTGCGGTGATTTGATGAGCTTTCAAGATCTGGGCGATCTTTTCGGCCTTCCAGGGCGCATCCGCAGAATCCCAGTCCGGATTTTTTTCGGCGTAGTCGCCGTTGAGATATCGCTCAAGTGTCGGATCTTGGCTGCTCATGAACCTAGCCTTTGCATTTGGGATCGATGGACCGGCAACATCGCGAAACGCCAATCAGGAAAACGCATCTATAACCTTCGGCAAAGTCTTTGTCCCGACGGCAAACCCGACATCAACAACTCTCTCCGTCCACACGGGACCGGAGCACCTCCGGCGAACAGAATGCCTTCAATACTCTGGCACGCGTTTTCGTAGCGATCGGGTCGCTGACCGTGGTGCCAGCAGGAATTGCCTAGCTGTTTCCGCTACTTGAACCAATGGTTAGGTCTTCGGCCATCAACGCCAGATATTGTGCCGTGACTTCTTCGGCCGAATAGATACGTCGAACATCTTCTGCGAATTCTTGCAGAACGGTTGGCGGATTTAGCAAAAACTGCGCCAACAGCGAAAGAGTGTCGCCAGAGATCGCTCCGGTCCTGGCCGAGATGGTGAAGCAAGATGGATAACTGCTCAATGCATCCAGGGAAATGTCGTCCGGGATGCTGACTACGTTCACAATGGGCCGTCCCATCGCCATGTACTCGATGACTTTGCTTCCCAACTGCGACGCGGAATGATTCCCAATGTTCAACAGAAAGTCTGCATTTGCCATCGCATGCAAGACTACGGCACGGTCCACAAGCCCGTGAACCAAGACGGTGACGTGCGGATGGTCAGCATATTCAGCGAGGATATCGTGACAGTCATTCACAGCGCCATAGAAGTGCAGCCGGAAACGGCTTTCAGGGAACCGCTGGCCAAATACACTAAAACACTCAAGTAGATAACGTGGACTGCGAAGATTCCTATAGAGCGTACCGACGAAAACCAGGTCAAGAATGCCGTCTTCTTGTTTAGTCCGCAGTGGCGGCGCTGGAAGGGACAGAAGTGGCGGGATTACCATCGTCTTGCCGTTCGCCGGCGAAAAGTTTTGCTGATAAAGCGAAGCCGTTGCATGCGTCGTAACACTGATCCGATCGGCCAGCGCTATCACCCGTTTCTCCACCCAGTAGCTTAGTAGCCCGTAGAGACGCCTGTTAAAGGGCGATGGCTGTCTCATAAATGAATAGGGATCGCCGATATCGACCAGCCATCGTGAGGGAGCAGAAGTCCTTCGTACCAGCCACCAGACCAAATGCCCCGAGAACGGATGGGAGGTGGTGATGACCCAATCGAAGCGATGGGTGCCGGAAAGGGATCTTGCCATGCGGGTCGCCGGAAAGATCCATCCGCAGGCATAATCCGGCCAATAGAAGCTGCGCCAGAGAGTCCGAAACGCGGATCGGGTCCAAGATTTCAATGTGTCGATCCATGTACCACGTCGATCGGACGAGGCAGGTGCCGGTACCGTCGCAGGCCTTGACTTTAGGATCGGATCCGCCACCCGATGAACCTCGAACTCCGCTTCCTCAGGCGCTTGGAGTTGAGCAGCACACAGAACGTGAACCTCGTGTCCAAGTTTGGTCAGGCGAGCAGCAATTGCGGCCCAACGGAAAGCGCGAGGCGTGAGCTCCGGAGAGAAAGAGTGCGTAATGATTAAAATCTTCATGATGAACTATTCAATAGATGGCCATAGCCAGGCGAAAACCTCAGCGTGTCTGGCGTCGGATCTGTAATTTCATGACCATCGAGACCGAAGTCGACGACACTGACCCGATCGTCAAGAACACGGATCATCCGGTAGATATCAAAACCATAGCCCCGATGTCTGCCCAAGAAGCCTTCCTGACCAAAAAACAAACATTCACCGTCAGCGGCTCCTCGCAGGTCAAAAAGCCCAAGGCCGAGATCCGCCGGCTCCATCTCGCCATGCCGCGGTGCATGATGCGCACGCACCGATCTGTACAAATTCCGCATCCGCGCATCGGCAGTATAAATATAAGTTCCGGGATCCCGCGCACGGCTCTGCCCGTCGATCATCAAATCAATCGCGAGCTGATCACAATGGGCATGCGCTCCCAATCCTCGAATACCAATCTCTCCACATCTGACGGCCATGAACAGGCGGGGAGATCGCATTACATAGCATCCTGTGCCTTGAAATGCGGCCAGCTCGAGCTCGTCTCTCAGACCCGGCGGTGCTTCGAACTCTGTTCTCCATACGCTTCTTGGCGGGGCTCTATCTGCGATTTCCAGGAATTCAACCCAGACCTTGTCAGTTCCGACATTCTCCAGTCGGTTGACCCTTTGCCTGGAAGACGTCGCCACCGGGTCAAGCCTGCCCGCAAAGGCGGCCAGCACCGTCGATGCCGCATCGACGCTGTGACGCCCTAGATAGGCGTCAACCCCCGCAACCAGCGACCTGTGGTCAAGCGACCAGGCGATGTGTGAGGGATCTCCGGCCGCAATCATCTGTTCGACCGTCCCCATTGTGAGAAACCGGCCACTGTCATTGTCGCCGAACTGCACAACCAGGCCATCAGCTCGCGTTACTGCCGTCGTGAACGAAGCCATAGCATCCAGGTGGTCGCGACACGAAGGGGTAAGAGGGCTTAGATGGGTTCTGCCCGGCACTGGATGAAGCACCAGAGGCGCCACGATGCGCGGGGGAGGAAGCGGCCCACGCCATTCGGTCCCGGTCTTGAACACCTCAAGCCGTTCCGGCGGAAGGTTGTCCAGAAGAGCGCACGCCCATAGCACAATCTCAGAGGAAAGCCGATGATAACAGGTGCTTGCCTCAAAATTCGAACCGTCTGCATGAAACTGATACTCGATCTCCTGCATCAATTCCACAGTCGCGAAACTCAGCCACCCATCTGCTTCTTCGCTGTCTTTCAAATAGGAAGAGGCGAAAAGAAGTCCCGCAATGTCAGCTAGATAGTGGTTGCCCCGGTAGACCGCCGACCATTCAAGATTCTCTGCGACATGGCGCGCATGCGCATGCACATTGTCCGCGAAAGCAACTTCGAATTCAGGATCGAAGTGGACCCCCAAGGACGCCAACATGTCGTATGCGACGACCATGTTGGCGACACGGATCGCGACATCCATGGCACAACACCAGTTTACACCAAACCCTGGAGGATTGGTCGCGATGAAATCCAGGATCTGGTTGCGGACTTCTCGGGCATACTCGTCGCGGCTTCGGACTTCGGACAGCCCGGCTCCAGCATACCCTGCAGCAAGTGCCAATACTGGCAGATGTTGCATCCGAGCTAGTTCCCAAGGAACCTTTACATCCACGCCGGGAACGTCGCCGAAACGGATCTTGCCGTGCCAGTCTTGCTCGCGCCAGCGATAACCCGACTTGAAATCAATTTGCCAGTCGATTGCCCTGTAGTGTGTGTCCAAGAGGCGCCATATTCGTTTTGCGTCGGCTCGGTTCCGAATATTGATGACGCTATCAAGCCATTTTCCATCAGCGTCAATTTCAGGTGACGGGGCATCGTAGCGTATGCCGCTCATGCCCTTGCAGCGCATGCCGTGCCTAACTTCAACCAATCCGGATCCCAGAAGATTGAAACGATGATGGAGGACGTCCTCCGCATGTCGAACGATCAGTTCAACATGGCCAGGTGAGAGGCTCGCAATTTCCCCGAGAAAGCCGGAGGTCAGAAAGGAGAAACGGCCGCAGTTGAGGCCCCGAACGGGTGAGCGCTTCCCGTAGGTGCCAACTGCCTGCGCACGAATGTATCGGTACTGATTGCGGATCAGACGCGCCGAACGGCCGGCGATACGTTTGCTCAAACCAGAAAGCTTGCTCGCGCCTGTCAAATTCAGCCCTCTACTCAGAAATCGGTATATTCGCCGCCTCTCGGACAACGACGCGCAAAACGAGCACGGCTGTGAGAAATGCTACGAGGACCTGCGCGATGCCGGCCCCCCAGACACCGTACCAAAGGACGAGCGGATAGCCGATAAAGATGGCGAAGGAGGTTGTAATGAACGCGATTGCCATTCCCTGCTTTATCGCCCCGATACCAACCATTGCCGCGCCGCCAACCGCATAAGCACTCCAAATGCAAAAGCGCAACATCAACAAGGCGACCATCATGCTCAGGCCCGAATAGGCCTCACTCAGGAAAAAAACTTCTAGAAGCCAAGCAACAATGATCGCGCCCGTCGCGACCACGATCCCACCCGCCATCAACCACACGCTCCATCGCAAAAGGCTTGAGCGAAAGCCAGCACGATCCCTGATGAGTCCGGTGAACTGTGGCGTCGCCACACTTTGGACCGCGCCAGCTAGCGCGCTGGCCGCGAAGAAGAAAATGGTCGCCAGCGAGTACACGCCAACATCACTGCGTTCAGCGCCAACCCAATCCAGCATCATCAGATCCGCATATTGCCCTATTGTGGTAATGACCATCCCTAGTAGGCTGTATCCGGCAAGGGAGGTGAAATCCCCGGGAACATCGCCCTCCAGCTGTCGAAACGAAGGACGAGCAGCATGCAACAGCGGAACAACGCTTGCTGCGACAACACCTAGGGTCGCGATGAGCAAGCCCGGTAATCCATGCAAGTAACAGGCGGTAACGGTTATAAGGAACGACGCTGTTCGGAGTCCAATCTGAGCATAAGCGAGAAACTTAAACCTTTGAATGGCCTGAAGGTAGACCAACAACAGACTCGTCGCTGCAAGCGCAGGAACTTGCAGCGCATAAGCAGTTAGCACCATGAACTCCGTTCCCTGGCTACCTGAGCCGATGACGATCCCCAAGAAGGCACCGGTTGCCAGGAAGGCTATAGCGATCAGTCGACGAAGCCCGATGCCAAGCAGGCGCCGTCGTTGCGGAGCGTCAATTAGGGGGTCTGCACAATACCTCAAGATAGGTGCCGTCAGACCGCCGGCGCCTAAAATGGTGGCAACCGCCACATAGGCCATAGCAATACGCACCTGCGCGAACTCCTCTGCCGGAAGCAGCCGCGCGATTAATATTGTACCGAGAAACGCCACGCCCTGCTGCGCAATGTTGGCGATCATCACATGGGGCAGCCCATGCCTCAGCGTATCGGCTCCGGCAGTCCTAATCTTCCTCAGCACGTTGTAGCGCTCTCCTTCGATGCCACATCAAGCGTCGAGCTTGAGCTTTACCTTGCCAGCTGCAGAACGTACCGGGGCCTTTACCAGCTCGATGTTCCAATCGAGATCCAAACCAGAAAAATCAAATCCCGAAGCGAGATTAGAAATCGAGACGTCTTGATGGCGTGGGACGATCAGAAGGGTCATGTGCCCCGGCGATCGCTGGGCAACTTGCACATGATTGATATCGTCAAAAGCGCTGTGATGACGACCGAAAATGATCGAGGTTAAACCCAATCTCCGGTTCCTTTGATCCAGCACATAATCACCAATCCGACCTTCGGTAATGCGAAAGGTCAGTGTGGCACCAATCGTTGCGATCGACTCAACAATATCGCCGGTATCGTACCTAATAAACGGGTGAGTGCGGTTATGTAGCGAAGAGCAGACTAGGCGCGCGCGGCGCCCTTCTCCGCTTTCCACCGCCTCCGCGAAACCATAGGTTGGCATCGAACGATAAACACCCTGAGCTGTCTCTCCGGCAAGAATGGCCATCTCACTATGTCCGTACCAACTCAGAATGTTGGCGCTGAGGCCGTTGGCTATGGCGTCGCGATAGACCGGCGCCGGATACTCCGACCCTAGCAACACACCATGCAGCCGGCCTCGAAACAAGGCAGCACCCTGAAGATCCTCGGTGACTAGCGCCTTTGCGAATTCTGCAACCATGCTGGGATAGCCATGAACCCAACGGACACAATACCGACCGGCCTGCCGAAGGATTTCGCGTGATACCAACGATAGGGGACAATTTGAATTAACGATAAGTTCGTTATGTCTCGGATGATAGCGAAAAGCTTCGTTGCTCGCAAAATGCGTACCGCCTATCCGAAGTTTCAGGGCAGACGGACTGTAGCCCCTCGCCTTCCAAAGGGCATGCATGTGAGCCCACTCAATGCCCGACGCGTCTTCCGGCAAGCGGAAGGAAAGGGGCCTGCCCGATGTGCCGCCCGTGTTGGCTATAGGACCAGACGCACCCTGCGCGCATCTCCGCTCAAGCGAAACGCCTTGGAAATCCTCTTTGGACACGATGGGTACCAGCTTCCAGTCATCTGGCTCCTTGAGTTGCGACGGATCGAACGCTCGTTCGTTGTAGAAGTCGCGGTAAAATGGAATTTGTGAGAACGCAAAATTGACGATAGTTTTCAGGTGGGAAAATGCCTGCTGATGCTGCGCCTCGGGCGACAATCGGCCTTCGGCTCGGATTGCGCGCGATGCTACAGAATATCCCTTTCCTATTCGGAGATCATTTGGCAGCAGGCGAAGTGGCGCAGCGAGTAGCTGCGCATTCGATGCAATTTTCTGTTTGAACGAATCCATAGATCCTAACCGGAAAATCCTATTTCTCTATAGGCTTCAAGCATTTGACGAGCAACTACTTTGCTATCGTGATACTTTTCCGCATAGCCGCGACTTCTGCGTGATATATCTGCCCTGCCTTCGTCATCTTCTATGAGGTGGCGCAGGACCTCGGTAATCGTATCCGGATTGGCATTCACGAGTGGCAGATCGGCAGGATATTTCTCCACCAAATCGGGGCGTATATAAGTTATCGTCGCCTTGCCAGATGCCATAGCTTCGACTGCAGTTACGCCGTGAGAACCGCATCTCAACTCATCAATGTAAATGTCGCACTGAGACAGCTCACGATAGAATTCCTTCTGCGTTAGCTTCCGAACCATCTTGAATTCGAACCGCAGCCCCTCGGCCTGCAACTTTTCGGCTGCGGCGACGATCTGCTCTGTACCCTTCACATGCGGCTCCGTCGGCACATGAAGCACGACCGGCGGACGAGCCTTTTCCTCGGCAGGCCTGCTAGAGAAGCGACTGAGATCCAGAGGCGGACGGAACGGGAACACCTTATCAAAATAAGGCGTAACGTAGTCTTCCATCTCGCAGTCGGTGGCTACGAAACGGACGTACTTTGAGATCGACTTCAAGTATTCTCGCGTTCTGGCATCCCTGGTTGGATCGGCTTCCCGATAGAAATAAGGATTCTTGCGCCGTGCGATATCGATAATTCGAGCATCGCCACCGCCAAAGCTTACAAGCATTGGTATCTTTTGCGCCGCAAGATAAGGCCCTTCAAGCAAGTGATGCATGCTTCCGCGCAGCAGATGGCTTCCGTGATAGTGGACAAACGAAAAGCGTGAGGGGATCTGCTTCAAGAACCATCCACGCTTGAATACCTTCCTATACCGCGACGCCGACTTTGCCATCAACGCCTCGTGATATGGCAAGCGACGGTCAAGGTCAAATACGTCCGTATCCTCAGGGATGACATTGATCGAGGGCTGACCAATCTGTTCCAGTGCCTCAGCTAGCCAATAAGGCCAAGCCGCCAAACTTCCGTATTGCAATATGGGTTTCAATACCGTCACTTTAGGATTTCGCTGTGTACTTCATGTAAAAACTCTTAGGCACGAGATCCATCTTGTACATAGCCCAGAAGAATGGCCTCATCGTTTCGAACGTTTTCTTGTAGGTATCGAAATCTGTGTAGTTCTTCTTCGGCAAGTTCATGATTTGCTCGAATTCCCCGTCAGAATATCCAAGTCGCTTGCGCACGAAATCAACCAGTCCGGCTTCGATGTGCGGCGGCTGTCGCATCAGATCCATCGCCTCTTCCCGAGTCATCCAGCCATTTCTGCAATAGGCGGAAAAACCTGCGATGCGAAAATCGATACCCCATCTTTGCGGAAAAAAATAACTATGGACGAACGCGGTGAAGCGGTTCTCGAGATGGTGCCCGCCATACCACTGCCAACCGTATTTTTCGGCGAGTAGTTGCTTTGCCGCCTCTTTGTCGTAGTCGAGATAATATATCGGACGTACTTTCTTGATGCCACCGAACAGCATCCACCGCAGTTGGTCCTTGAGCCACAAATTTGGGAACGTCTTCATCGGAAGCTTTCCAAACTGATTATGGACAGACTGTATGTATTTGCCGTCCATATAGACCCAGCCCAAAGGCGCCACTCCTTCGGTCCGGAAGGAATGTCCCTCGATCATATATTTGATGCCGAACTTCTCGGCGGCTCGATAAAGCGTGGTCGCCAATGCGATATCAGTGGGTATGTCGATATCCTTCACGCCAGCCTGAAGGAAGGAGCGATAGATGTCGTCATATTCCTTGTTGTCCACGACAACTGTGAACAAGTCGACATTCAGTTTCTCTAGGACATTTTGAATGTTTTCGGTCGCAACTGTCGAATTCCACGTGTTATCGAAGTGGGCGGCAAGCAGTCTAAGACCATACACTTCCTTCATCTGGTGAACGAGGTACGATGAGTCGCAGCCGCCGCTGACGCCGATGATCGCATCATACTTCTTGCCTCGGCCGGCAGCCTTGATGTCATCCACCATCTTTTCTAGGCGAGCCTTGCCTTCCGCGCCGGTCGGATACTCCGCCTCCAGACCTTCGATTTGCCGACAATAATTGCAGACGCCGTCGTGCGGGTCGAACGACACGTTCGGAACCGTTTCGTCATAGATGCAACGCGTACAGACGATCATCTCTTATCCTTCACGCAAAGATGCCT
Source organism: Peteryoungia algae (assembly GCF_030369675.1). Lineage (NCBI taxonomy): Bacteria > Pseudomonadati > Pseudomonadota > Alphaproteobacteria > Hyphomicrobiales > Rhizobiaceae > Peteryoungia > Peteryoungia algae. Next base: position 1,423,054 of record NZ_CP128477.1, read on the forward strand.
TCCTGATCCTTCCGGGATGGAAACTTGATCAGTACGCCCAAATCTTTTCCCTGAAACACTGCCATGCTGCCAATCGCTACGGCAGAAACCCCAGCGTCCTTTACCGCAGCCCTTATATCTGCCGGAGAACCTGCGCCTCCGGTGGCAACCACGGGAACATTCACTACACTGCTGATGTCCGTCAACAACTTGAGATCAAAGCCGGCCCAAGTCCCGTCTCTATCAATCGAGTAGGCGAGGATTTCACCCGCACCTTCCGACATGAAATGACGAGCGGCATCCACCGGACGAATTTTCATGTCCTTCTGTCCGTTGCGGATGTGTACCGAATATTTGCCGAGCAAACTACGCTTCACATCCAACGTTACGACAACCGCTTGCGAGCCGAATTCGGCTGCGGCCTGTCGCACCAGTTCCGGCTGTTCGAAGGCAGCCGCGCCAAGGGATATTTTCTCAATTCCGAGATTGAACAACCGCCGCATTTGCTCGATGGTGCTAACCCCGCCGCCGTAACAGATCGGCATGAAGCACTCGGTCACGAGCCCTTCAAGCGTCGCGAAATCTATCCCCTTGTCCTGAGTGGTCGCGTGTATATCGAGCAGGATGAGTTCATCCACCTCTTTCTGATTGAATATTCGCACGGCATTCGTCGGATCGCCGACATAGGTCATGTCCTTGAAGCGGACCGTTTTGACCAGAGCGCCGTTGCTCATAAGCAGGCAAGGCATCAGGCGGGTTTCAAGCATATTCAGAGCTCAAGAAAGTTTGACAGAAGCTGCATTCCGAAACGGTGGCTTTTTTCCGGGTGGAACTGGACACCCACAATGTTTTCCCGGTTAACACCGGATGCAAAACTATTGCCATAACTGGTGCGGAGAAGAACGTCGGCCGGATCGGCACAATCAAAATAGTAGGAATGCACGAAATAGAACCGCGCCTCGTCCAAGCGCCGACACAAGGCGTGTTCGCGCGCCGCCGCCACGCGATTCCAGCCCATATGTGGGATGCGTAGATTCCGATTTTCACCGTCGAAGCTAAAGCGGCGGACCCGACCGGGGATGAGGCCGAGGCCCTTCAATTGCCCTTCCTCGCTGGACTCCGCAAGAAGCTGCATCCCGAGGCAGATCCCGAAAACCGTCGCCCCTTCCGAGGCTCGCTGCTTAAGTACGTCCACCAATCCCAGCGAAGAAAGCCGCGCCATCGCATTGTCGAAACTGCCGACGCCCGGCAACAGGATCTTGTCCGCAGCCAGCAACTCGTCCAGTTGACCGGTCGCCTTCGCCCGCCCTCCAACCTTGTCGATCATGTTTAAGATCGAACCTATATTGCCGACACCATAATCGACGATTGTGACCAGATCAGCCATCACACGCCTTCGACCAATATTTCCTTGAGCCCACGCAACACCGTACCGAACCTGTACGCTGGGCGCTCTTCAATTTCCTCTGCGAGAATGTGCCTGCGGATGAGGAACTCTGGTTCGTTGAATCCAAGCATGGCACGAATGGAAGATGTTCCGGAGAAACGCGGATTGATCTCGAAGATCATCACCTCTCCATTTGCCACGCGGCATTGAACATTGATCGCGTAACGGGCGCCCAGTGCGAGCCCGACCTTTTCGCACTGCTCCCTGACAGCCTCGAAAGCCCCGACCCTACCTTGCGAGACGCCGCTGCTAATGGCCAGAACATCACCCAGATCCGTGCGTCCTGTATGATTCGGGACACGCAACCGATTGCTGAGGCTGGTTAGGATGAACCTGTTCAAGGCAATCGAGTTGATGAGACGTCCTTCGCCGTCGAAAAGGACACCAACCGTATATTCCTCATCCACGCGTCCCACGTATTCCTGAAGCAGGATCGAATCGAAATATCGCAGCAGGAAACCGGATATCATGCGCAGTTCGTCATCGTTCTGGATGAGGTAGACGTTTTGCGAGCCACCGCCGACAAGCGGCTTCGCGATCAGGGGGAAGCCCTGAATCTGGGAAAGATCGTCCAGGCTCGCGACCAGCCAGCTGCGCGGGCTCACGAAACCATTGTCGGCAAGGAACTGATTTGTCGCAAACTTGTCCGAACAAATCTTTATCAGCTTCTCGTCATTGACGGCCAGAAGCTTGACGTGCTTGCGGATCTCGTACGCATGGGTCGCGATGACCCTCAACTCCGGCTCCGATCCAGGCAGCAGAACCTCGATACCCTCGCTCTTGCAGATGGCCAGCAGCTTCTCGACATAGTCGGGCGCCGCGGCACGTGGCAAGGCGTAACATGCATCGGCACCACTCTGCCTCGCCGTGTCTGCGGAGAGATCCGTTCCGATTACGCGTAGAGGCAGGGATGAAAGGCGCAACGACTTCACGAGCTGCTCGCCGTTACCGCCGCCCCCGACGCCCGTCACCAAGACATTGATCATTTTTTTCTCCGCAGCATTTCAGTCAATCAAATCCGAGACAAGTACGATCTCGGTGGTTGCGGGAAGGCTCTCCCGGAGTTTTTCCTTCAGGGCTGGCCCAAAGGTACGAGACATGATTAGTACCGTATCCACAGGACGGTCGATCAGTGACTGCCTACATTCGACGGCAACCGGTATTCCCGGATAAAATGTCCCAGCGAGACTCAAGTCATCATCGAAGAACCGAATGCCATCGGACGGCATCTGGCAAATCCTCATCGCATTCACGAACCTGGAAGGAACATAGACGCCTAGCGATCTTCCACCCGAGCGTCTGTTCGCGCATTCTTCAGACAGCCGATAGCAGCTTTCACGAGACTTGGTAATGTAATCCTGCGCCTTGCTGATAGCGGCCTCAATACCGGCGCGGTCGATCTCAATCCGATCCTCGCTTGGCCGGAGCTCGGCATAGATCGATCCGCCATAATTCGATCCCTCGCAGCGCTCCGCTACCAGCCCGCCGAGCGCCATTGTACTAAGCAGTGTCTGATGATCGAAGTAACTCCAGTGTTCGTGAAATAACGTGGAAACATCGTGGCTGGCGATATAGGGCCCTTCATCGGGCACCGAGACGAAAATTCGTCCACCTGGCGTCAAATAATCCTTCAGGGATGATGCCAATCCGACCGGATCCTCAACATGCTCCAACACCGATGTCAGGATAATTGCCGAAAAGCGGCGACCCTCAATGAGAGGCGAGGGAAAGAAGTCGCGAATGATCTCCAAGCCAAATCTAGCGGCACCCTCCTGGCCTTGAGGCCCAGGCTCAATTCCGATGACCGTCGCAAAAGAAGGCCTCAACCGCTCCAGCAGATAACCATTCCCGCATCCGATTTCCAGAACGCTCTCGCGTGTGCCATCTGCGGCCCGTTCGAGCCAATGCGAGATGAACCGTAAAAAATCGTCGGCGTATCGGCGACCGAAACCCTCGTCATCAACATTGCTGCCGAGAATGGAGCCCTTTTCATAGACACGCTCCAGGCATTCCGCGACCTGCGCGTTCTTCTCCTGAATGACCCGCCCGGTACTGGGATCGTATGAAAGCACAAACGGTAATTCATCGGGTACGCCGTGCTGGTTGTGTGGCGTGTCTTGCGCGCCCCACATGAATGGCAGCGCATCAATACCCCATTTCAACTCAGCGGATTTTCCTTTGCTCATTCACCCTGCTCCGAAACCAACGTTCCCATATAGCTTTCCGCTCTTCTCTGTAGACAACTCAACACGTCCGGATGCGGCGGCACCACTCGTTCCAACACTTTCGCAGTATCCATGCGGCAGCGGAACACCTTGCACTCCCCATATTCACCGTCAAACATCGCGAAACTCGCCAGATTTCCAACGTCTCGCGGCAGCCCACAGGAACCGACGTTCAGCAAGGTGTTTTTTCCGACACTTGCCAGGAACGGCCGATGAGTATGTCCCATTACGACGACATCAGCATCAACGCTACCGAATACAGAAAGGTCGGACCACGGATAGACATAGCCGTTGACCGGATCGAACGGACTGCCATGCACCATCAGGATGCGTGTGGAATCGCAAACAATCTCTCGTCTCACCGGCCATGTCGCCATCCAGTCCAAATAGGATTCAATGTCGTGACGATACTCCGCTCGAAGCTGATAGGCATTTTCGCCAAGATCATCCAGCGTGTTTTCCAAGACAAGTTGATCGTGGTTGCCCCTCACGCACTCGACGTCATTTTTCCTGAGAAACTCGAGTACATCGCGCCATTGAGAAAAATATCCCACGGCGTCGCCGAGGAAGTAAACCTTGTCAACACGCTGCTGCTCGAGCATTCGAAAACACAGTTCGAGGCCCGCGGGGTTTCCGTGGGCGTCAGATAGAAAGCCAATCTTCATTGCCGCCTCTCAAACGACGCGCTAACTGAGCAATACCGGTTTCAAGAGGCACGGCGGGCCTCCAGTCAAGGATGGCCTTGGCATGATCTATATTCATGTCGGCGCGGTATTCGTCATTACCACCGCTGATGCCTGTGAAAACCACGCGGCCGGATCCACAAACCTCGACGACGGTTTCCGCAAGGGATGCCATAGTTACCGGTGCGCCGGAACCGATATTGAAAAGTTCTGCTGTAACGGTTGAACGCGGTTGAAGCAGGTAATCGATCGCCTTCCGAATAGCGACGGCAACATCGTTCGCGTGGATGAAATCCTGACTGCGAAGGCCGGCTCCCGCGACCATCAAGTTCTGCCCGGCAACCGCCTGCTTCACGAAGCTGTAGAGCACGCTGGGTTTGTCCACGCCCACGGCACTGTAAGGAGAACCAATTCTTATTGTCGCAGTCGGCGATGGCAGAGCGCGTAATAGCAGTTCGGTATAACGCTTCGCTGCCGCATAGTCCGAAAGCGCCCCGATTTCGGCGGTTTCCATCCATGGCAAAGGTGAATTCGCATAGACACTGGTGCTCGATAGATAGATAAGGCTCGCGCCGGTCTCCTCGGCCAACCTGATCACATGGGAGTCTATCGCGGCGTTCGACGACGCTGCTTCCTTGTCATCGAAGGACCTCGGAAGCCTGGCCGCAGTATGAACGATTACATCCGGTGCGTACGTCGCCAGCCCTTGGACCTGCGCCGCATTCTCGAGGTCGGCAACCACATAATCGCTCACGCCGGTTGAGCTCGACCTCGTGGTGCGGACAACGCCAACCGGTCGCCCCTGCGGTATGGCGGACAAAGCATGCATGACATGTTGTCCAACCAAGCCTCCGGCACCGGTGATGATTATCCGCACCTCCCGCGTCATCCCGAGTGCTTCGTGATGTGCCTGATTGCCGCCGCCACTCGCTCGACATCGACATTATCATAGCACGGCAAGGTAATCGTCGACGTCATCAACGAGGCGGCGATGTCGTTTCTGGTGCCATACTTGTTCGCGTAGTAGGTGGTGGCACTCATCGCGTATGTGCCGATCGTAGATTCAACACCTTCGCTACGCAGCCCCGCGACCAATGCATCGCGGTTACAGGTGGGAGGAACAGAAAATACCAGCGACTGGACGTTGTGACGCACTGAATTTCCGGCGTGCTGCGCCACGAAACCGATAGGCTCTAACTGGGCGCGATAGACCTCGCGTATGGCGTTGCGAGAATCCACAATTTCATCGATTTTGGCGAGCTGCTTGCTGGCCATGATCGCCTGTAGCTCTGTCAAACGGAAATTGTAGCCATAATCCACGAAATCGAGACCATTCTCCGTCGGCCGTGCTCCATGGGCCAGCTTTACGGAAAGCCATTCAGCCCAATCATCCCGGTCTGTGGTGATGGCGCCACCTTCGCCACTGCTGATCAGCTTCCGGGGGTGGAAGCTGAAGCAGGTCAAATCCGCAACGGATCCGCAAGGGCGACCGAATTCACTGCTACCGATCGAGCAGGCAGCATCTTCGATCAGCGGGATGCCATGCTCGCGGCAGATATCCTTTATTTCATGGAGACCTGCCGGATTGCCGAGCGCATCAACGAAGATAACGGCTTTTGTTTTCTCGGTCAGCAGCGAGCGCAGAGCATCCGGCCGCATATTATAGGTTTGCGAGGAGACGTCGGCAAACAGCGGGCGAGCTCCCAAATCTTCAACAACGTTTGCTGTCGCCGGGAAAGAGAAGTCTGAAACAACTACCTCATCACCGGGGCCAATCTCCAAAAGTTTCAGGCACACCCACAAGGCTGTAGTTGCGGATGTTGCAAGGAAAGCATGCTTGCTGCCGGTGTAGCGGACTATGTCCGCCCGCAATTCCTCGACGTAGCGGCCCCTGGTGAAGATCCCGGTATCGAACACGTCACGGAATTCAGCCTCGACCTCATTGAAGCTGACATACGGTTTCATGAGACGTATCTGGCTCATCATGCTCTCCCGATATTCGCTACATACCAGGCGATGGTTTCCCGAAGCCCTTCATCGAATTCCGTAAGCGAATAGTCGATCAACGAACTTACCTTCACATTGCTGGCATTGTGGCACAACACGTCCGCCTGTCGCGCCGGTCTACGCACAACTTCGCCTTGATATTCCATCATCTTGCAAATGCGCTCGACTAGCTCTGAAATCGTGATCTGATTGTCGGTAGAGATGTTGACGGAGTCGCCCGACGGGAGCATGCGGAAAAGCTTCAGAACAGCGTTCACCGTATCATGCACATATATGAAGTCACGACTCTGCGTTCCTTCGCCATGGATTTCAGGCGATATACCATTCAAGATCCGCCATGCCGTGATGGGAATTACACCCGCCATCATCCCCTTGAAATTCTGGCGTGGCCCGTAGTTGTTGAAAGGCCGGACGATGATAGCATCCAGTCCGAACATGCGAACATAACTTTCAACCGCCAGATCAGCGGCAGCCTTGCCTGCTGCATAAGTAGTCGTCGGATTGCGGGGATGCAACTCGTCCATCGGCTCGTACACTGCTGTCCCGTAAACCTCGGAGGTCGAAAAATGGCACAGTGACTGAAATGCGCCGCGGCGCTGCAAATCCAACAGGTTGAGCGCCACAGTTACGTTCGTGCCAAAGGCATTCGCGGGATTCACAAACGAGTAGTTGAGTGCTTTGGTCGCGCAGTTGAAGACGATGCCAATATCGTGTTTGGAAAATATATATTCCAAACTGGTCATCAGTTCGGCATCATCCCGATAAAAGGTCAGGCGACCACTTTTATCCGCAGCGGTCAGATTATGCTCCGAGCCCAAGAACAAGTTGTCTATCACGATGACACTTTCGGCGCCTTCGGCAATGATTTGGTCAACTAGATGGCTACCTATGAACCCGGCGCCTCCGGTTACCAGAACGTTCTTACCCGTGATGCTTCGCATTTTCGTCACGCCACAACCGATCGTTGAATCTTGTCGCAAATAATCATGGCCTCCAAGCCAGCTTTCGCGCCCGGTAGCCCCGGGTCAACGTGTCCCGAGCAACTCGCCACGAATGCCTGCAGTTCTGAAAGCAGGGCTTCCTGTGGGCGCACCTCTACTGCCTCCTGGATCGCGGAAATGGTGTAAGGCTGGCCTGCCACATGCCGGATTTCGGATTGACGGTTAATGATGATTTCCTTTCGCAAGAGCTCGCAGTCGATGAACATATCGATGCAGGTCGCCTCTATCTGCCTTTTTTTCTTGTCGGTCACCCGGCTAGCCTGGATGCGGGAAAAGCGGCCATTTTCGTGAGTTATGAGTGCCGATGCGAAATCGATCATCTCGTGGCGAGCGTATCCGTGAGCAGCCACGTCTAAAGCGGGCCCGTTCAGGTAAAGCGCGAGATCGATGTCGTGCACCATAAGATCCGTCACGACATCCACATCAGTGATGCGCGCACTCAGCTTGTTTGTACGCATGAAGTCAATGCTGATTACCCGGTCGGCCTTGTCGAGTATCGCCTTAAGCTCTTGGACTGCCGGGTTAAAGCGTTCAATGAAACCTACCTGAACATTGAGCCCGCGCTCAGCGCTGAACTCTGCAATGTCCATCGCTTCCTTCAGTGTTCCCGACAGCGGCTTCTCGACGAAAATGTTCTTCACCTTGGCGGCTGCCGCTTTGATGTAGTCGGCATGCGTCACCGTGGGTGTGCATATAACGATAGCGTCCACTGGTTCGCTTACTTGACCCAGGTCCGACACGACGGGAACATTGTGAACTGCGCCGAGGCGTTTGGCTGTGTCTCCATCGGCGTCGGCCAGAAAACTCAGTTCCACACCTTTGAGCATAGACAAAACGCGCAGATGGTTTTGCCCCATCCTGCCAAGTCCGACCAGACCGACCCGCAAAGGTCTTTCTACCATCGTCTCAACCCTCCGCCAGGCGATTGCCGTTTTTGTCGATCTTTGCAACAGGGCGCGCAGGATTGCCGACCACCAGTGTAAACGGCTCGACGTCGCGAGTCACGACACTGCCGGCCGCTACCATCGCATACTCCCCGACGACGATACCGCACACGATGGTGGAATTTGCACCGAGGCTGGCCCCGTTTGCGATCCGGGTCGGCGTAATCTTCCAATCGGCATTGAAAGCCCGCGGCACCTTGTCGTTCGTGAAGGCGACATTGGGACCCACGAACACGTCGTCGCCGATCTCAACACCGTTGTAGACCGAAACGCTGTTTTGGATCTTGCACCGATCTCCGATCCGAACGGCGTGATCGATGTAGACGTCCTTAGATATCACGCAATCCTCGCCGATCGACACGTTTTCCCGGATCTGCACGTTGATCCAGATCTTGGTGCCCTTCCCTATCCTGGCTAGCTCGGAAACATGAGATGAAGGATGGACAAAAATTTCCTGTGCCATTGTATGATCTCTTTACTCTCAGCTCTTCAGCGCTTTCGCCATCACGTCGGCCACCCGCTGGAGTTCACTCTCCGTCATGTATGGGAAAAGTGGCAAGTTCAATACGGACGCGCACAAGCGCTCGCCTTCGTCCCCGCCAAAATGTGCCTTCAGATACCTTTCGGCGCCTTTCTGCCTGGACATGACGCCCGGATAGATATTCCCGAAGCCGATCCCCTCTTTTTTCAGGACCCCTTCCACGGAGGATCGGCAGCCCGGATCTTCGATGAGGCATACATTGCAATAACCGTTTTCCTCATAGTCCACCGGAGCATCCATGAGCGTGATACCAAGTTCTGGCAGCGTGCGTCGGTAAAAACTGACGGCATTCCGACGCGAGGCAAGTCTTGCGTCTAAGTGATCCAGGCTCAGGTTGAGGAAAGCAGCCTGCAGGCTATCGAGACGCGAGTTCCATCCGACCTCCCCATAGCTATAGTGGGTGTCTCGGCCATGATTGGCCAGACACCTAACCTTTTCGGACAGAACCTGATCATCGGTCATCACTGCGCCGCCATCGCCTGCCGCGCCCAGAACCTTGGCAGGGTAAAATGAGGTGGTCGAGATCAGCGCCCCCTCATAGATCGGAAGGCCCTTGTAAGTAGCGCCGAAGCATTGAGCCCCGTCTTCCACCAGCAGAACGCCTTCATCCCGGCATAGCAACCTGATCTGCTGCAAATGCGCACTGCCCCAGCCGTAAAGATGCGCGATAACGGCGGCCTTCGGACGAAAAGCCCTGATGGCCTCCTTCAACGCCTCCAGCGAGATCCCGCCATCCGAAATATCGGCATCCACGGTCACAGGATCGGCACCCACGTTAACGACCGCCTCGAACGTTGCCCAGAACGTGACGTTAGGCACCAGGACAAGATCCCCTCGCCCCACCCCCAAGGCCCTGAGAGCAATCTGCAATGCGTCGGTTCCATTGGCGCATGTCACCACAGACGAGACGGAAAGAACATCTATGAGGCGGCTCTCCAAGCGAAGTACTTCTTCTGCACCGATAAACTGGGCGTTCTCAGTCATCTGGGACCATCGAGCGTTCAGAGCGTCAAGAAACCCGTCTTCGAAACGTTTGATATCAATAAACGGCACTTTCAAACGGTGTTCCTTTCACGAAAATCAGGACTTGGATTAGGTATGCGGTGTCCGTATCCAATCAATGACCACAACAGAGCCCCCGTCACCGGCTCATAGACGACAGGATAGATCAACATCCAACATGCCAGCATCATCAGGCACACGATAGCACAACGGACTTCAGCGCTCGAATTGCGCCTCGCCTCAGAAATCAGATTCCGAAATGCCCCTACCATGAGATAGATCATGCTGCCTAGCATGACGACACCTCCGGTCATCATCATCTCCAAGTAGGAATTGTGCGGCAAGACTACGTCAGACTTGTCGCCAAGAATCTCGTATGCAGCACTACCCGCCACTCCAAAAGACGATCCGAAGAGCACGGTCAGAATGCTTGAAATCGGTGACCCCGTATAATCGAGGTCCGGCCAGAAGCCCACTTGACGATGCGCGAAATCAGTTATCGCGGAGGGCTCACCTTTAACTTGACCCAAAACGGACTTTACTGCCGCTACCAGATAGGCATCGGCACCGATCAACAGTACGAATCCAACGCCGACGAGCCCACCAACAACACCGCGGAAAACGAGATCGACACGCTTTTCTGCTGGCGACACTAGGAAGAGCGTCAGACTGGCAAAACAGATGCCGAGCACTGCGCCTTTAGATAAGGTCATGATGGCAAACGCCGTTGCAAGACCGGCTGTCGCCGCTGACATCGGAAGTTTACAGGGGACACTTATGCCAATGATAAAACCTAGCACGGCGAGCATACCTCCGACGTTGGGTTCTCCAACAATCGTCATATGGCGGACGAGGTCTGCGCGGATCGCTATATAGTTTTGAACCAACGTTGCGAGCGAGCCACCAAAATACTGGTAAAGTAGCGAGGCAAATGCTGCGGAAAACACTATTAAATATATCAGAAACAAGACCTTTAGGCTCTTTCGTGAGACAAACAACAGCGCCGCAAGCGGTGCAATGACCATGACATTGGCGAAACGGCTGGTCGCCGCGATGCTCAGATCAGGGCCAAAATTTAGATATGTGTGAACTCCTGCCCATCCGACGGATAATCCCAGTAGCACTAAGCCGATCGGCATCCGAATAAATCCACGCCATTCGGCGAGTAACACGAGAGCCAACGTAACTGCGATCAACACGAAACGCCCACCGGCTGAAAACGGAAAAGTCGCGTATCGTTGCATTAGGTAAAGTGCCGAAACAAGGACCGTCAAACAAAGACAGAAGCGCGCCAACACCAACAGCTTGGAACTGCCTCCGTTTGTCCGACCAACATCGGACGTATTCCACGCCTGCGCGAAAGTCGAAGCTTCATTAAGGCCGCCACGCACTAGGGCTCTCCTTTTGATCCGGGATGACTGCATCCGCAACATCAGATCACCTGTAGCAAAGATCGAACTACCACGATTTTGATCACCGCCATGCGAGACCAACGTCATGGTTACGGACAATGCGGCAAAAGCTGCGGGGCATCCATCAGCACCCGTGTACCGCAGCGACATCACCACCGAAAACGCGCGGTGGTGATACCGATGACTGCCTAAATTGCCCCCTCGACATCGATGGCAATCCTCGTTGCTTGAACCTGGTGCCATAGCGGGATTGGCCAATCCCCACCATTTTCGATGGCCTCGGCGAACACCTCCAGTTCCTTTTTCTGCCCCTTGTCCGGCTTCCGAAGCGAAACTTCCTCGTTCTTGGCGCCAACTTTTCGGAATAATCGATAGTCATCGATACTGATGACGTTGCCATCGCAGAACACTTCCATCATCTCCTTCGAATAGGCACCCGCACCAAGTGCCGTGTAGGTCAGTGTCGCGACGGATCCATCCTCGAATGCAACGGTCGCGACGAAGTTGTCACTTGAGGAATAATGACCTGTTGCTGGGTTAATTGCCTTGGCATCGACCGTCGCTACGCGCGACTGAGTTAGGAAGGTGAACAGATCGTAGATATGGCAGGCTTCACCGCGATTGCGGCCCCCTCCTTCTCCACCATGAACCCAGTGATCTAACGGTATGTAACCGGCGTTCATTCTGTAATTGATGATCATTGGATTTGAGCGGTTAGCGACAGCAAGAGCCACACGTTCGACCAGAGGTGAGAAGCGACGATTAAAACCGGTAAACAAAAGCGGCTTTGTCTCCACATCCTCCTGATAATAGTCCAAAATCGATGAAATTTCACCGGTGGTGAGCGCTAGCGGCTTTTCTAGAAGAACATGTTTCCCCGCCCTCAATGCGGCGACAGCGAGCTGAGCGTGGCTGTCGTGGCGCGTCGCGATAATAACTGCATCCACATCGTCATCGCCTAGAATTTCAGCATAATCCGTAGTGCAGTAGTTTGCGCCAAATCGTTTGGCAGTCGAAGCAGCATTGTGACCAGTTCGGCTCGCGATCGCCCGTAGCTCGAATTTTTCCTTCATTTCAAGGATGTTCGGAAGGTGCATGCCCTTGGCGAAGCCACCTGCACCGATGATGCCGAGCCTTATGCGTTTCTTGCCGTTTGGAGCCGGCGATAGCCGCGGGAGAACGATACGGCGTTCGGCAGGGAGCACGCTCGGCTGATAGGAGAGAAGGACGAGAAGCGGCTTTTGAGAGCCAGCCTGCAGCCGGCGGTAGGCCTCGTCGACATTCTCCAAGGGATACTTCACGGTTATGAGTGAGGTGATGTCGATTAGCTTGTCCGACAGCAACCGCAGATATTCTGCCATATTGCGACCTTCTGTCCAGCGGACGTAGGCCACGGGATAGTCAAGTCCACCTTCTTCGTAGCGCTCGTCATATCGCCCCGGTCCGTATGACGAGGATACCAGAAAGTCTAACTCCTTCGCGTAGAAGTCACCCCGATTGAGATCGAGACCGACGTCGCCGACTAAGACCACGCGCGCCTTCTTCCGACACATGCGGAACGCGGCCGACACAATTTCGCTGGATTGGCTGGCGGCCGTTATGATGACGCCGTCCGCACCGATGCCACCCGTCACCCGCGCAACTTGGCTTACCTCGTCAACATCGGAAGGATGCATACCCCAGTCAAGTCCCTGAGAACGCGCGTCGTCGAGCCGATTCCGATCAACATCGAAACCGATGACCCGACAACCGTTTGCTCGCAGCATCTGCGCGGTCAGTTGCCCGATGAACCCGAGCCCAACGACAACAAATGTCTCACCTATGGTTGGGGCTGCACGTCTTATCCCTTGAAGGGCTATGGCGCCCAGTGCAACAGTCGAAGCTTGCTCGAACGTCACAGAGTCCGGCACTACAATGGCAAGGTTCGTCGGGATGCAGACATACTCGGCATGAAAGGCACATTGCGCGCCGGCGCATGCCACCCGATCCCCAATCTTGAAGTTGCTAACGCCCTCTCCGACCGCAACGACGCACCCTGCGCCGGAGTAACCCGTCGGCAACTCCACAGACAAACGGCTTTGTACAAGCCGCATAGTCTGGGTCAGTCCATCGGACCGCACCATGTCGACGACCTTCTTGACATTCTTAGGCTGCTGAAGTGCGCGTTGAACAATCGAGCGCCCGGTCGCCTTCACCCCCGACACTTCCGTCCCTACCGAGATGCAGGAATGGTCCATTTTCACGAGCACCGTGCCGGGCGTAGCGAGAGGCGCTGGCACCTCCTCCAACCTAACCTCACCCTCGCTCACGATAACTTGTTTCATTGCCAGAAACCACGCGTATCAACGACCACCTTACCTAGGAGCAAGGATGGATCTATCGTCTTGAAGGCACGATGGTCGACAAGGAGCACCACAATATCGGCTTCTGCCACGGCCTGCTCGAATTGGGCGAGCGCTGCTTTCCCTTCAAGGGTAGCGGGCAAATGCTCGATGAACGGTTCAACGACCATGATATCGATGGCTGCACCTTGTCCCGCAAGGGCTTCAACGATTTCCAAGGCCGGGCTCTCGCGCAGGTCATCGACATTGGCTTTAAATGAGAGGCCAAGGCAAGCGACTTTGGCCCGTTCAGCAACCAGTAGCCGATCGCTCACGGCCTTCATGACCTTATCGACGACCCAAAGCGGCTTCCCGTCATTCACTTCTCGAGCAGTACGGATCAAACGGGCGACATCGGGAGCGGAGTGGACAATAAACCAGGGGTCCACAGCAATGCAGTGTCCGCCCACACCCGGGCCTGGATTAAGAATGCTAACCCGAGGGTGCTTGTTCGCGAGCCTAATCAGCTCCCAAACATTAATGCCTATTTGATCGCAGATCAGCGACAGTTCATTCGCGAAACCGATATTGACGTCGCGGAAGGCGTTTTCCGTCAACTTCGTCATTTCAGCCGTTCTGGAATCCGTGACAAAACATTCACCTCGGACAAACGTCTCATAAAATCTGCGGGCTTTGGAAGAGCATTCTAGTGTCATGCCACCGATGACACGGTCGTTCTTAACCAGTTCGGTGATAATGCTGCCCGGAAGGACTCGCTCCGGGCAATAGGCCACGTTGACGTCTGGTTGCGCGCAGGACTCGTGAGGAAAAGCCAGATCCGGCCTGAGCTCTGAAAGCCAAGCAGCCATTTTCTCAGTCGTACCGACCGGCGAGGTCGATTCCAGGATGATGAGTGAACCTGGACGAAGTACGTCGGCGATCGAGCGGGAGGCCTGCTCCACAAATCTCAGATCGGGCTCGTTTCCATCTTTGAAGGGTGTCGGGACGGCAATCACGAAAACATCGGAAGGCTGCGCCGTTGCGGATGCACGCAAGCGGCCTTCACTAACCACTCCTTGCACTAGGCCGGCAAGATCAGTCTCTACGATATGAATCTGGCCGCGATTGATGAGTTCGACAACGTCAGCGTTTACATCAACGCCGACAACCTCATGTCCCACGCTTGCAAGAACGGCCGCGGTGGGCAGCCCGATATACCCCAGCCCAATGACCGACACCTTCAACTTAGGAAAACTCATATTGTCCCAAATCCCCTTCAATTACACGCATAATACGTCCGGACGCATGACCGTCACCATAGGGATTATGGGCCATGCTCATAGTTGCATAGTAAGAGGGATCCGTCAGAAGGCGTGAGGTTTCTTCGAAAATCTTATGTTCATCGACACCGACAAGGCGTACGGTTCCAGCAGTGACCGCCTCTGGTCGCTCGGTCGTATCCCGCATAACCAACACCGGCTTGCCAAGCGACGGCGCCTCCTCCTGAACACCGCCGGAATCAGTTATGATTATATGAGCACGGCTCATCAGCATCACGAAGGGCAGGTAGTCCATGGGCGGCACCAGATGAATGTTTGGAACCCCGTCCAGAAGCTCATGAACAGGCTTCATGACATTCGGATTCGGATGAACGGGGTAAACAATATCGGCGTTTTGCTCTGCTGCGATGCGCTTCAGAGCCCTGCAGACTGCCTGAATACCATTCCCAAAATTCTCACGTCGGTGTCCAGTAACTAGAACTAAATTTCGGCTAGTATTTACTAACCAAGGCATTGCAACGAACAGTTCGCTCAGAACAGATGGTTCCTTAGATATCTTGTCCACAATGCTCAAGAGTGCATCGATAACGGTATTTCCCGTGACCCAAACCCTCTCCGGAGAGACCTGCTCTTTTAGTAGATTTTCTCGGGCATTGAGGGTAGGTGCGAAATGAAGCGAAGCAAGCTGACCAACAAAACGTCTGTTCATTTCCTCCGGCCAAGGAGCATTAATGTTACCTGTTCTTAGACCAGCCTCTACGTGGCCCACTGGCACTTTGTTATAGAACCCCGCAAGTGCTGCTGCAAACGCGGACGTTGTATCACCGTGAACCAGAATAAGGTCCGGCTTTCGCTCACGAATTACTCCGCTCACGCCCTGAAGAACGGCCTCCGTCACGCTCTCCAAGGATTGATTGGATCGCATAATGTCTAAGTCAATGTCCGGTACAATTGAAAACAAGCTCAGCACCTGATCTAAAAGACCACGATGCTGACCCGTTACGCAGACTGTCACCTCGTACTTCCCTGACGATGTCAACTGCTTTACGACGGGAGACATTTTAATCGCTTCTGGGCGTGTTCCAAACACGACTAGGATTTTTTTGTAATTCACGCAGTTCCCCTGAGATCGCGACTGACAGACCAACAAGCGATTATCCAACACGCATCGTTGGAGTGCCCGTTATAAGCAATGTTTAGCTTGAACACGCCAAATTGCGTCCCGCGGATGGCCATACCCGCACTCATTAAACATGGATAGCAATTCCTGATAGTCCTCGATGTACACTTACGGCCATTAACCATAACGGAGCTCTTTGTTCCGGGTGCGTTCTATTTGCTTGCCGGAATACCATCTCCGGGCTAAGTCTGGGTTGTGCCGGATAAATCAAACGATCTCCGGAACTTAAGCGGCCCCCGATGGTGGTGGAACACCGAACGAGGGCCTGACCCGCAACCTTATCTGAGAAGGAATTGGGCTATGAAGACCCTTATCTGCTTCGCTTTCGTGATGGAAGCACTCCCTTATATGGATCCTGTTGATCCCTTATCAGATCGTGCCCTGCCGAGCAGGCGTCGTGCCTTTGCTGGCTGCGGTTCACCGTATGCGTTTCCGCAGGCCTGATCGAACAATTCTGACATTCGCAGGCATTTGTAATGGTCGAGCGCGCCGGATGGCGTCCTCAGCCGGGCCATGACTCTTGCGCTGATGTCACTCAACAACAGGATACATTAAATGAACAATACTGTTTCCGGTGCGGCTGCCGCACCAACCCATTCGCATGCCGTCAATCCGGATGTGCTGCATTCGAGGCTTGATGGATTGTGCAATCAGGTGCTGACATCGAGCTTCGGCTCGACCGCTCTGATGGACGCGCTTGCCTCAGGACTTTCCGACGTTTCCAGCCTGCTGCGCGGTGTGCCGGCAGCCGAAGGTCGCCTCATCGAGCGTGGCATTCAGATGATCGCGGGGCTTAATCCCGACCTTGTCGTGCTGACGGAGAACATTCGCCTGCCAGTCAGCAAGGCAGCTCTCGATGTCGTCGAGCGCAACGATCCTCGCCATTATGCATCACTGACGCTGGATGCCGATAGCGGTGGTCGGCGGGGCTACACGCCAGATATGATCATCGTGAACCGGGGCTCTAAGGTTGCACATGTTGTAGACGTCAAGCGCAGTCTCAGCTCCTACGATGCTGTCCGACTGCAGGAGTTGAAGAAGCGGATGCTCGCTGGCGCACTGACCGTTCCTGATCTGCTCTATCAAGAGCATCACCGGCTGGCCGTTGAAGCCGTCCATGTCGTCATGCTCGACGCCCAGAATGGCAGTCGCGAAGCGTCCTCGGGTATCTGGCCTGTGAGCGATATCGATCACCTGCTTGGCGTCGAAGGTGCGGGCAAAGCGATCGCCTATCTGCGGCGGGCGTTTCAGACCGCAGTCGAGCAAGTCTGGCGTGAGGCGCTGCAACATTATCGTCGAGCGCGGGACTTGAGCGAGGACGATCGTCGGGCAGGGGCCATGCCATGGCTCGTGACCCAGCAACATGCTCCCGATGAGCGCATACTGTTCGGCAGTGACGATCGAATAGTTGGGGCTACAAGCACAAGCGAGCGACCTGAGATCCGCATCGGGTTTGCCAGTCTGCCAACCGTTCGGCTACAGGCGCTGAGCTAGGCCAAGTTATCGGCCGGCCAGCGCCGGCCACTTCCCCCATCCATCCATCTACTCATTCCGTAATTGCGACCGCGCATCTCAGATGCTGCGGCGGAGGAAACACGTCATGTCCAAACAACCCTCTGCAACCATCATTCCCTTCCCGATCCGCCCTGCCTCTCCGCCCAAAGCGGTCACGGAGACGACAGCTCATTCTTCAGCGCCCGTGACACCGACGCCGAAGAAGCTATCGCGAGCCCGGCAGTCCTTCGAAGCGCTGATGGCCCGTCCCGAAAGCTCATCGCCTGAAAACTGTATCCCATACCGGGCGTTTAACAAGCGGCAGACGGTCAGCCTCCCGATCGACCCCGCCTTCATTGTGCGCCAGGCCATTCATTGGACCCGTAAACGGCCAATCGCCTTGAGCAGCCTTCCTGACATGATCCGCAAAGATCTCGAGAAACTTTGCGCGGCAGGCGACCCGACCGGACTGATGGTCCGCGACTGGCTCGAAGGCAAAGGCCCGAAGCCTGTGGTTGAGGAGAAGGCATGATGGAGATCCTCACCGATCGCGTGACGCGATATCTGCTACGCCGCATCCGACGGCTTGCCGTTCTCGACCTCTATCAGCATGCAGCTGTCGCAGGTCTGCTTGACGAGATCGCTTATGACGCTGGTGGCAGTACTGGTCCAACTATGATCAGTCGCTGGTCTCCGACTGTCGAACTGATGCATCTGTTGTCGCTCGGAGATCAGGGCAAACAGATCTTGGCACGCAGGCTCGGCCATGCCGGCCAGCACGCAGATAGCCTCGCAGAACACTGGCAGTCTCAGCAAGCGCCAGCGGCAGCCGCTCGAGAAGCCCGGACGTCGTCGATGTCGTCATTGGTGTCTTCGTCAGCATGCGATACAGAGCTTGAGCGCCAGGCCGCATCCGAGCGTAAGGCACTGGCCGTTCTTCGCGAACAACAGCCGCTTCCGAAAGCCGCACCCGTTGCGGTGGCTCTGCTGATTGCCCGCGCTGTCGGATCACACCCTGGCGGATGGGAGGCGCTGCGGTCGATACTGCGCCGCCCGGACCCGTTCATCGTGATGCGCATTCCAGTCCCGGGCTTTCAGCGACATTGTGGGCGTTCCCTCGAAGACGGACTGATCATCCCGTCATGGATGAAGCTTGATGAACTCGTGCGTCTCGCCGGGATCTGCGACTACGGTGATCGGCGGCCGGGGAAACTGCGCAAGCGGATCAAGACGATTGCGGGAAGCGAAGTTCACAAAATCTCTGATCGAGCCCTTAGCAGAGCCCTCAGTGACGCGGTCAACAGCGAGCCTCCCCCGCCCATTCTGCTGGTCGATCAGACGAACCAGGACCTGCCTGAAATCATCATGCACGCCGCCGACCTTGTGCTTGAGGCCGATGGGCTCGACCATACCTTGCTGTCCGAGCTACTCCAGATCTGTTGCGGCATCGCCCCCAAACAGTCACTCGCGTTGATGCGGGAGAAAGGTCTGACACTTGATCATCTGCATCTCGATGACCTCGCCCTGATCGTCCGTCCGGGGCGGTCCAGTGCGGAAATCGTTTCCGCATTTGAAGCTCTAAGGGAAGATCGCGCATCAGATCTGGAGAGTGGTGATGGCGAAGGCTCCGACGGTTCCGGCCGCAGGAAGAGCTCGGGCGTTCCGGAATGGCGGTCGGGTGCAAAGCCTGAAGAGAAACGCAAGAGCGCTGGCTCTGCGACCGTCGAAGTCATCCGCCCGCAACCTGCCGACGCCGAGGCCGTTCTGCGGGTCGAGACGCTCAGCGGCTATGGCGAGGCGGCAGACTGGGCTACCAGTCTCAAGCTCGATCTGGATCTCTGGCGTAACGGCCTGCTGGACTGGAGCGAACTGAGCAGCCGATTGCTTCTCTCCGGTCCACCGGGAATAGGCAAAACCACGTTCGCGAGAGCGCTCTGCAACACACTGCAGGTACCGCTGCTCGCGACATCCGTCGCTCGCTGGCTCGAGGCCAGTTATCTTGGCGACGTCCTGAAATCGATCAATGCCGCCTTCACAGTAGCGTCCGAGCACCGGCCTGCGATCCTCTTCGTCGACGAGATCGACAATCTCGGATCACGCGCTTCAGGCGATAGCAGAGGCCATAAAGGTCATGATGATTATTGGGCATCGCTGATCAACCGGGTCCTTGAGCTGATCGATGGGGCTGCAAAGACCGAAGGTGTGATTATCGTTGCTGCAACGAACCTGCCGGAGAAGCTCGATCCGGCACTCCTGCGATCAGGACGGTTAGAGCGACATGTACAGATCCCACGGCCAGACATCGACGCACTCACTGGCATTCTTGCGCATCATCTCGGGACAGACCTCGCGAAAGTCATCGAGACCGCTCCGAAGTCGGACACATTCGACGTAACTCAAGTGGATGGCAAGCTTGAGCCGGATGCGACCAAATCGAGTGTCGAACACATCCCGGTTAACGCAAAGGCGTCAGGCAGCAGGAGGAATACTGTATGAACGAGTTTGTAGATGGCTTGAGCCACCAATCGTCCCGTCAGAGGGCCGATCTTACGCCGCTTAACCGTCTGGCTCTGTTGGCCTGCGGCAGAACCGGAGCGGATATCGAGCGGCTATTGCGCGAGGTCAGGCAGAAGACGAGACGCGAACGACGGCCCCTCAGCTGGTGCGATATCGAGACCGCGCTGATGGAGTCTCGCATCAGGCTGACTGGTGATCATCGTTATCGGCTTGCTGTTCATGAAGTCGGGCATGCCATGGCTTACACGCTCCTTGAAACAGGGATTGTCTACGCCGTCACCGTCGGGGGGAGCCTTAATGGTTCAAGCCAGAGCTTCGGCCAGGTCGAGTTTACGCCTTTCCTCGATCGGCCGCAGAACGACGACTGGCTCAGGCGCACATGTGCGGCTTCGCTCGCAGGCAGGGCTGCCGAGAAACTCATCTTTGGTGAGACACTGGCGGGATCCGGTGGCGACCTGAACAGCGACCTGGCCCGGGCAACGCGGCTGATGCTGGCGGCCGAGACACAGCTTGGCTTCTCCGATGTCAATCCATTGATCTACGTCTCGCCCGAACAGGCACAGCAGCAGTTGCTTTACGACGGCGAGCTTCGCAATCGTGTTAACGAGCGGCTCAAGCATGCTGAGGCCATGGCAATGGAAATGCTGACGCGGCACAAAACGGCTCTGGCGGCGATCGCCGCTCAGTTGGCAAATGTCGGCGTCATGTCGGGGGATGAGTTCCGAAAAGCGTTGGCGCTGGCTTCATGAGAGCAAAAGACAGATCCGGTCACGGCGTGACCTGCCTTTGCGATTCCGATCGGCACCCGTTCGATTCTGAACGCGAGATTGGCGGTGCCGAACGCCGATTCCGCGATTCTGGGTTGAGGATTTCCGTGTCCGAACTGCGAAAAAGGGATTCATACTGTCACGGCGTGACGTACCCCTGGGAGGGTTATGCATGAGTTGTGAGCTGACGCAGCAGATCTGTGAGGAATTGGGAAGTCGTGATGCGCTTGGCAGTTCCCTGCGCAAGGCTACTCCCACTTTGCCAGCAACCTGCGTCAAGGTCACATACCTCGGAGCCAAGCTGATTTAAGTTGTCGCAAATCAAGTCGATCTTAAACGCTTTGCGGGCAACTCAGGTCAAATCATCTCAATTTACCCTGACGCGATTCGGAATGCGGATTTATCGATTCCGAATCAAGATTCAGCGATTCCGCTGCAAACGGCGTTTCGACTGTCGATAGGATCCCGTAAAGCTCTGCTGAAGCTCGTGGCGGTCAAGTTTCTGTCTCCCGCCTTAACTTGGCTGGACAATCACGTCGACGATTTGAACGTGGATGGCAAAGCGTCCGGAAAGCGGATGGCCTGCTACAGGGCTTATTGAGATTAAAAGAGTGGAGTTAGGCTCTCCATGCCCGAAACATCCCCCATTGCTGTTAGTTTGCTCGCTTCAATGGAAACAACTCATCCTGTTGGCGAGCCGATGCGATAGCTGTCGGCGGGTTCGATGAACGTATGGGCTACGGCTCTGAGGACCATGAGTTTGGATATCGATTGGTGAGCGCGGGTATCCGCGCTCGGCATATCAGATACTCGGCAGTCTGCCTTCATCTTGACCATGCTCATGGTTACGTGGATCCAAGGCAGATCGCTGATAACGCTAATATCCTGCAACAAACTGTATCCCAGCGACTCAGGACGACAGACTTCGGCTTGAAGGGCGCTTCTCAAGAGTAAGATAAGGGAGGAGGATCCAGGATTGTCACTGGATCCTCGCAGTCAGCTCAGGCTGGCTCTGTCTGCTTGCATGCGTCGGGATGCCATCGAGGTAGATTGCGGTAGAAGTGCGCAGGATAAGCACCATCCAGTCGCTTGGGACCGCACCAGTCGTAGTTTTCGTCGTCATCCTCGTCGCTGAGTTCTTCGGAAATGGCTTCCGGATACGGGGCAAATCGATATTCCGGCAGATCGAGCGCT
Organism: Peteryoungia algae; assembly: GCF_030369675.1. Taxonomy (NCBI): domain Bacteria; kingdom Pseudomonadati; phylum Pseudomonadota; class Alphaproteobacteria; order Hyphomicrobiales; family Rhizobiaceae; genus Peteryoungia; species Peteryoungia algae. The sequence continues at coordinate 1,445,048 of NZ_CP128477.1, forward strand.
TTTCGCGCAACATCGATAAGCCAAATCAGCGTGCGATATTCATCTTCGATATCAACCTGTGAGAGCGCCTCATATTCGGTGCAGTTTTTCTCGACTGCCAGGTCTGAGAGTGAATAGAAGTCGCATGCGACCTTATCGATGATTTTCAAGCTCTTGAGGATCTGCAAGCGGAACTGACTTGCGATCCGAGTCTCTTCGTCTTCCTCTTCTGGGCCTCGCGGCTCAAAGTCGCTCCATCGCAAATCTGGTATCATCCGATCGTAGACGGATCCGTCATCAGTGACCGTCGCGACACGGATCACGTTGCTATTACCTGCCTCGATGACCTTCTCTGCGGCCAACTTAAGGGCTTCCCACACATCCGGAGCGGGAAGCTCCATCACCTCTGTGCTCAGACTCTGAGCATAAACTCTATACTTCATTCTTCATCTCCATAATTAAAATCAATAAGTACTACTACTGTATTGATAATACATCATAGACTATACATTAATGATTGTCAAATATATAAAGTATAAACTTCTATCCCGTCGCAAATTTTGGATTACATATTATGTTTACCTATTTATCCGGGCTGTATTTCCTAGAATAAAAATGTTGAAAATAGAAATTTGAGTGCCAGCTCACTTCGATTAATGAAGTTTGATCATCTAAAACGCCTTCCACATTGCCAACATTGCAATAAACGGATGCGCTCATCGGCCGGCGAAACATCACGCCGTTTGTCTGTTGCATCAGCGCCGATGAAACTCATGGCTCAACCCAACAGGAGAAGACCATGAGAAAATCAAGAAAACAGAAGCTGGAAAATCAGGCCAAGAGGCAGAGTAATCTGCGCAAACTGTCCCGGGAGAAGCGACGCCCAAATCGTGATGACTTGGCACGCGTTCTGCTGTGGCAGATGATCACTGCGGCGAAGGGACGTTCCCGTCCTGAGAAAGCACTTAGCAAGGTCTGCGACTCGTTGCTGACGGAATTGTTGAAGCAAGGATTTAGTGAGCACGAAACCGAGCAGGTTTTTTGGGAGCTTGCACAAAAATATGATCCTGCGCTTTCACCCTTCAGGCCAAAACGCCATCTCGGTGCATGATCCGGCTACCAATAGTCGGCAGCACTGTGTGCTGTCGACAGGTCCATTGGTCGCGCAAGTCTGTGTCCGCGCAAACGGCGTACCCATTCGAACGCATCTGTCCCCCCATTACTTCGTGTAACGGCGTTTATCCAAGAATCGATTTTCGAGGGTCGATGTCCTGATCAACGGCTATCTCGGGAATCTCAACCAACCTCTTCTGCATCTATGGATGCAGAAGAGCATTTAGAGGTCTAGGAATGTATACTCTCAGCGATGGACCATGTCGGCACCCGGAACGCAATCTCCAATAAGAAAGCCGGAACGCACAGTGAAGCCTGGCCAAGCGGCTATGCCCATATGCGGAGTGGAATACAAACCTACAATTTTTTCTTTGCTGGACGCTTACGTACCGTTTCTATTTTCTCGACTACGGGCTTTCGGTGTCCTTTCTGCCGTCGGTTGAGAGCAAGCTTGTCGAAATCGAGACCATTGAACATAGAGTAGTCGACCCGTTCACTGAGCGGCGCGAACGCGATTTCAAACGCGTTGTCTTCACTAAGGACTGAGAACCCATACTTCGAGTGTTCATCACCTCCCACAGAGTGCCCCACCTGAAGAACACGAGCCCGATCGTCGATTTTGTTGGCCCGCATTTCCTCGATTTTTCCGCCGCGGAGCGAGTGAAAGACTTCGCGATTACCTTGTTCAATGCCAGCCTTTTTAAACAAGCGCCCCATATATGAAGACGCACTTTTGGCGGGATCCTCCAGCCGAACGAGATCAGGAAAGAGATATTCATCACCTTTACTCGTTGCCCATTCGATGAAGCCAATCTCCCGCAGGAAGTCGTGAAGCACGAAGAAATTGAGGCTCTCCGCAGTTTTAACGGGCACGCGTTTCCACACTTTATCGACCTCGACGACACCATCAGTGCTCGCGACCCACACATTCTCGTATTTCTGTCGGATGTCTTTGCCCGTCAAAAACGTCAGCAGCCCGAGCCGGCGACCCGTGAGATGGGCGAGCAAAGGCAAAAGAGCATTGTCGATGTAACCACTGTTAACGCCCTCCTTAAAGAGACGACTAAGCTGCTGGGAACTTAATGGAACACTTGGTTTAGATGGACGATGCCCCTTCGAGTAGCGTAACGAAACACCTGCAAATGGATCAAGATAACCCCACTTGGTCATCCCAGAGCGGATCGCCGACTTGACGACGGCGACATAGCCGTCTTGCAGGGTCTTTGCCGCAAGAGGCGTGTACGAATTGGTCTTGGAGCGCTCAAGGGTCTCAAATGCGCTTTCATTTTTAAGGCGTCGTTTCTGTTCCTTTGGCCAATGCGCCATCAGATTGACGAACGCCTGAAGATCCACGCCGCTGTATCGGTCCGCCGGGTGGTCTCCGATGAGATCAAGAAAAACTTGAATTCGCATTCTCGCGGTTTTGATATCCCCATCTTCGCATTCGCCGTTTTCATCGATCTGGCTCTGGATATGTTGATGCGCAACTACGCTGAGTTTGGGCACATCCGAGGGTGCCCGGTGGACAAGCCTTCTGTCCAGTTTGTCGAGTGAAATCGGCATCCCATATTTATCAAGGGGAATCTTCTCAGTCCGGGAAACACCGCGAGCAGTCGACTGAGCTGGAGGCAAGTCAGCTTGTCCCGTCAGAGACGTCGTTTTTGCTATGGCTGCTGGTGCTGTTTCGGGGGTTAATTTCGGCTCTTGTCCAGACACCTCGATGACCTCTGCGACAGAAGCCACAGACTCAACTTCGACTGGCTGGGCGGTCTGCGAAGTTTGTTTAATCTCCTCCAGAACTGGAGCTGATGCCATCTTCGCGGGAGCGGACGGGGCGTCCGCAGGTAACGTTGACGGAGCATCTTCAACGTTGAATTTTGCGGCAGCAGTTCGACGCAATGCTTCTGCGTTTTCCACGACGATCGGCGAATGGGGCTCGCCCCGTTCCTTTGCTTCGACTTGCTGGCTGATTTGAACCAGATCCCGGATCCCGGCGAGTTTACTCTGATCCTCGAGAGTGATGGGAGCAACAGGCTGGCGGAAGAAAAACGAGAGAACCTCAAGCTCTCCTTTGACTTGACCAAGCCAGGTAGCAAGTTCGAGATCGCCCTCGTTGAGCGGCGAATCTTTTTCCTTATCTGAATTGCTCAACGCCATCGCCCTCCGCTCTTCGAACATCAAACGAGCCCTTGCCGCGAGAAGATCAGCAACAATGCGCGCCCGCCGATGCAGGCATGGCCCGATGCTGATCCGGATCAGGCTCGGCTTAGCATTGCCTGCAAGGTCTCGTGGCACCCTAATCTGAAAAATGTAAACGGAGCCTGAGCGCGTCAGATAAGGACCTGGACCGCCCTGTCGATGGGCGTCCAGATGACCGCTGGCTGGGGTTGAGAGACCGTCTTGATTCGTTACCGGACGCGATACCGTAACGTGTACATCTTGCGCTACTCGCATTGCCATTACCTCCGTAACGGTTCGTGAAGAACCGAGGAATTGCCTTTAAATTCAAGGCGCTGTAAAAGCTGGTAGCGAGTGGCTCTACAACCTGGCGGAGAGGGTGGGATTCGAACCCACGATACCCTTGCGAGTATGCCGCATTTCGAGTGCGGTGCTTTCGACCACTCAGCCACCTCTCCGGTCACACTGGTCGGCGCTTGTTGGCGCGGGCTGTCTCATAGCGGCAACTCACCCCCCACGCAAGAGCGAATGTCACGCTTTTTCCACGCACCACAAAAACATGCGCCGCACGTCCCAGCCGATGGGCCGGAGTGTTGGCCTCTCCTGCGGTTGGCCGCGATATCCCAATAGGATTTGAGACGCATTCATATCGGTGGACATGACCCCGCCAACCCAGTGGAGGACCGGCGATCGGTGGTCGGTGGAGGTGGAGGAGTGAGGCGATCACATAACGAGCCGGTCCCTGACGGCAAACTCGGCACGACCTCGGTTTCCTGAGGCGGTCCCGCTACCACATGCTGCCTTGGCGCGCGAAGTGAACCGGTTCGAGGGCGGAGATTTTGTACCACACCTGCCCACCCACGCTGTACCACTCCTCATCCTTGGCAAGTCGTAGTTCGAGTCTGTCGATGAGCATTTCTACGTTTCAATCCAAGATGACGCGCTAGAGGGATGGGCGCATACGAAGATTGGACATTGCCGAGACCATGACGGCACGCTTGTATCCTGTCGAGCCGCCTACCTTTTGCCAACGTGCGGTGTGAATCTCGACGCGGCAAAGGAAAAAGCCGATGGGGATCATTCATTCATGAAAAAGCTGGTCGGCAAGCGACGATGGATCCCCTTCTTGGCGTTCGGTGCAGCCAGCCTATGGGCGGCAGCTCAAACGAACCATGGATATCGCAAGCCGGTGTTCGATTGGGATCTCAGCAGGGAAGCGATAGCAAACGCACTGACGAAGATGCCGCATATCGGCTCAACGGCCTTCATCTTCGCTCTCGCAGTCATTGCTGTTGGTCGAGATCGCCTGCCGTTTGCGGCTGTCCTCACCTTTCTTGTCGGAGTCGGTTGGGAGGTTGTTCAGATGCCAACAATCGGTAACAATCCAAGACTGGCAGATCTCGCACCCAACATGGTTGGCATCGCCATCGGCTGGACATTGTTCGCGGCCATAAATCGGTTATGCAGCCCTCGCATATCCTCTACCTCGCATCGAAAGCCTCCTTCTCCATAAAAGGCCCCTTGTCGCAAGACGTCTGATTGCTCCCAGCCTTGATCGCTTCGCCGCTGGAGCCCAGAGACCATCGACAGGTCCCTCGTCCAAGCCGAATCGCCGCACAGCTTTCCGGACCACGATGACGGCCCTCTCTCATAAGGAGCACGCACAAGGGATTTTGCCGCACCGGCGCCCCGCCAGATCGGCTAGGGCTCGATCGGAAAGGCAAAGCCTGCCTTCACTCGATCCATGACCACCATGGTCTTGAACCCCTTGATATCGTGATTCTCGTAGAAGAAGCGCCGCGTGAAGGCTTCGTAGTCCTCCATGTCCTTTGCGGTGATCACCAGGATGAAGTCGGCGTCACCCGTGACATAGTAGCCGATCATCACCTCTTTCGTCGCCCGGATCGCCGCCTTGAACCGGTCGACGATATCAGCACGCTCGCGCTCCAGCGATACCAGAACGATCATGGTGATGCCCCGTCCGACGGCCTTGGGCGACACGATCGATACATCCGCCTCGATCACCCCCTCCTCGCGCAATCGTTTCAGCCGCCGCTGGCAGGCCGTTGGAGACAAGTTGACGATGCGCGCCAGCTCTTCCGAGGTCAGGCGATTGTTTCTCTGCACCGCCTCCAGCAACGCCCTGTCCGCTCTATCAAGTGAATTCATGCAGCAATCCTGCGCAGAGGAGGAAATTAGGATCGGCATCCTGCATAAGCCCGCCCCTCTACGCAGTCAAATGAACAGGCGATGCGGCTAGACTTCGATAAACCGAAAGAGGGAGTGACCTATGAAAGGTATCGCCAAAGCCGCGCTCAATTCCCTGCGACGGCCCGAACTGCTCGAGCACCGGGCGTTTTTGAATGGCGCCTGGATTGCGCGCGCCGACACCCTTCAGGTCACGGATCCCGCAACAGCAGAACATCTGGCCGACGTCGCGGCCTGCTCCCTCGAAGACGCCGATGCTGCGGTGCAGGCTGCCACGCGGGCGTTTCAGACCTGGCGGGACACCCTGCCGCTGGAGCGCGGTCAGGTCCTGCGCACATGGGCAAAACTGATGCGCGAGAATGCAACGGACCTCGCCGTCATCATGACCGCAGAACAGGGCAAGCCACTGGCGGAGTCCGAAGGCGAGATTTCCTATGCCGCAAGTTTCCTCGACTGGTTTGCCGCTGAAGGCGAGCGTGCCTACGGTGAAACCATCCCCAGCCATCTGCCAGGAGGCCGTCTCTCGGTACAGATGCAGCCAGTCGGCGTCACTGTGGCCATCACGCCATGGAACTTCCCGTCTGCAATGATCACCCGCAAGGCCGGCGCAGCGCTCGCCGCGGGCTGCACCATGATCGTCAAACCTGCACCCGAAACACCGCTCTCGGCTCTGGCCTTGGCAAAACTCGCACAGGAAGCCGGCATGCCGGCGGGCGTCTTCCAGGTATTGACCGGCGAAGCGGCCCCACTCTCCCGCCGGTTGCTTGAACACAGGGAGGTTCGGGTTTTTTCCTTCACCGGCTCCACGGAAGTCGGGCGAATTCTGCTGACCCAATCCGCCCCCACGATCAAGAAGGCATCACTTGAACTGGGCGGCAATGCGCCGTTCATCCTGTTTGACGATGCCGATCTGACGGCAGCGGTTAAGGGATGCATGGGGGCAAAATTTGCCACTTCCGGGCAGGATTGCCTCGCGGCAAACCGCATTTACGTCCAGCGCAAGCTTTACGAGCACTTTGTCGAGGCCTTCGCCAGGGCGACATCGGAGCTCAAGGTCGGACATGGCCTTCAGCCGGATATCGACATCGGGCCGATGACGCGTCCTTCAGTGGCTGAGAAATGCCGAAAGCAGATCTCCCAGGCCCTGTCAGCCGGTGCCCGTCTAGTCTGCGGCGGACAGGACAGTCCTCTGGGCGGCAACTTCGTCATGCCGACGGTGCTGGCCGATGTCGCGGACGATATGATGATTGCAAGAGAAGAAACCTTCGGTCCTGTCGCGGCGATATTGCCGTTCGATAACGAAGACGAGGTACTCGCGCGGGCGAATGACACAGAAATGGGCCTGGCGGCCTACGTCTACACCGGCGATCTGGGCCGCGCCATGCGGCTCACGGACAGGCTCGAATACGGGATGGTCGCCGTCAACACGCCGAAATTCACCGGCGCGCCCATCCCCTTTGGTGGATGGAAGCAATCCGGCCTGGGTCGTGAGGGCTCGCGTCACGGCCTCCTCGAATATCTCGAAGCAAAATATGTCTGCTTTGGAAATCTCGCTGCTTGAAAGGATGGACTGCCATGAATGCCAAACTGAACCAGATCGCCGAGATGGATCGCAACTCGGTCCTGCACCCCTTCACCCAGCTCAAGGATTTTGCCAGCGGCAAGTTGGGAGATCCCACGATCGTCGAAACCGGCAAGGGCATACGCATCCAGGATGCCCATGGAAACCAACTGATCGACGGCTTTGCGGGGCTGTATTGTGTCAACGTCGGCTATGGCCGGACCGAGGTGGCCGAAGCCATTTCCCGACAGGCCTATCGCCTCGCCTATTACCACTCCTATGCGGCTCATACGACCGATGAACTTGCAATTCTGTCCGACCGCCTTGTCAGGATGGCGCCGGGCAAAATGAGCAAGGTCTTTTACGGCATGTCGGGTTCCGATGCGAACGAGACCCAAGCCAAGCTCGTCTGGTACTACAACAACCTTCGCGGCAAGCCGAACAAGAAGAAGATCATTTCCAGAGAACGCGGCTATCACGGGTGCAGCGTCGTGTCCGGATCCATGACCGGGATGAGTTTCTATCACGACCACATGGACCTGCCGCGCGCCGGCATCCTGCATACCGGCGCACCGCATCACTATTGGGGCGCCGAAGCCGGGGAAACGGAACTCGAATTCTCGATACGTCGCGCAGGCGAACTTGAAGCTCTCATCCTGCGCGAGGATCCCGAAACGATCGGCGCCTTCATCGCTGAGCCCGTCCTGGGAACGGGTGGCATCACTCCGCCGCCTGAGGGCTATTGGCAGGAGGTTCAGAAGGTGCTGCGGAAATACGATATCCTGTTGATCGCTGACGAAGTCATTACCGGTTTCGGCCGGACCGGCTCGATGTTCGGATCCCAGCATTACAGTATCGAACCCGATCTCATCACAGTGGCCAAAGGCCTCACCTCCGCCTATTTCCCCCTCTCGGGCGCAATCATCGGAGAAAAGGTCTACAAGGTCATGGAAGAAGGAGCCGGTCGGGTTGGCGCCTTCTCCCATGGCTACACCTATTCGGGCCACCCGATCGGCGCGGCAGCTGCAAACGCGGTTCTCGACATCGTCGAAAAGGAGGATCTGCCGGGCAACGCCCGCAAGGTCGGCGCCTATTTCCAGGCGCAGCTGAAGGAAAAGTTTGCGCAACTTCCCATCGTCGGCGAGGTTCGCGGCGTCGGCCTGATGGGCGCCATTGAGTTCGTGGCAGACCGTGAACACAAGACACGTTTTGACCCGTCCCTGTCGGTGGGTGCCCGTGTCTCCAAGGCTGCCCGGGCCCGCGGCTTGATTGCGCGCGCGATGCCGCATGGCGACATCCTGGGTTTTGCCCCTCCCCTCGTCACGACAAAGGAAGAGATCGACGAAATCATCGCCATTGCCGATTCCGCCGTGCGCTCCGTCATGGATGAACTGGTACAGGCTGGCGAAAGGATCTGACACACGATCGGTAAAACGCCCGTCGCCGACGGCACTGCAGGCAATCAACGCTGCAGAAGTGCGAAAAATCCGAGGCGGTTCCGCCTCGGATCCCAGCCGCTTCATTTCTGGAGCGAAGCGTGCATAATGTCATGAAATTTAAGTCGTCATAACGAGACAATTTCATGCGTCAACAATCCAATCACTCCGCCCGCGATCCGGTGACCGTTGCCAAGCCTGTGCTTTGGCGACCTCAGCTCGCGAAAAACAAAGGTGAGACGAAGCATGCTGCACTGACCGAACGCATCATCGCGGATATCGACGCAGGCATCCTCAAGCCGATGGACCGGATGCCGACGCATCGGGATCTCGCGCGCGACCTCGGCCTCTCCGTCCAGACCATCAGCCTGTCCTACAAGGAGGCAGAACGCCTCGGCTACCTGAGCGGCGAGATCGGACGCGGCACCTTCGTCAAGGCCCGGGTGACCGATCGCGCGGGCCGCATGATGCTCGATCACAGGGCCAATGAGGTGCTCGATCTTTCCATCGTTCGTGGTGTCTATCTCGATGCCCACGAGAAGGCGTCGCGCGAAATACTCCGAGAGCTTTCAGAGGCTGACAATGCCAGTTTCATGAGGCCTTGCCGGCCGATCGCGGGGCTTGATCATCATCGGGAGACGGCGCGCGACTGGCTTCGAACACTGAACGTCGACACGACGGGCGAACGCATCCTCATCACCAACGGTGCGGCCCATGGCATTTTTCTGGCCTTGAGCTGTATCGTTCGTCCCGGCGACATCGTCCTGTGCGAAAACCTGACCGATCACGGCATTATCGGACTGTCGAACGTCCTGGGATTCAGCCTCAAAGGATTACCCACAGACAGCGAAGGCATCCTGCCGGATGCATTTTCCGCCGCCTGTTCGGGCGGCGGCGTGCGGGCACTGGTCCTCATCCCGACGCTGAACAATCCGACAGGTCACGTGGCCGGCGCAGCGCGCAGGCGCGAAATTGCGGCAATCGCCGAGCAGTACGGCGTCTTTGTTGTCGAAGACGAAGTCTATCGGCCGTTGATCGAGGAAGACCTGCCCTCGATCTGCGACATGGTTCCGGACCTGGGTTTCTTCGTCACCAGCTTCACAAAGACAGTCCTCACCGGGCTGCGTGTCGGTTACCTTGTCGTGCCGCGCTCCTATTCCATCCGGGCGGCCTCCATCCTGCGCGTCACCAGCTGGAGCGGCACCTATCTCGCGGGTGAAATTGCAACACGCTGGGTCGAGAATGGCATGGCACGGCAATTGGTCGCCATCCAGCGCGAGGAGGCACGGAAGCGCCAGCAGGTGGCAGTCGATATTCTGGCGGATCACATCGCCTCCAGCCACCCGCTCTCGCTCTGCGCCTGGCTCAGGGTCCCTCCTCAGTGGACCGAGGACAGTCTCGTGCGTGCGCTTGCCAACCAGAATGTTGCCGTCACGCCGTCGGAACCTTTCATCGCCGGACCGGGTCATGGCGGCGGTATCCGTATCTGTCTGGGCGGACGCCTGAACCAGACCAGCCTGACCAAAGCGCTGACCATCGTACGCCAGACATTCGATCAAATGCCCCCGGTTTACGACATAGGCTCGATAGGATGACACGTCCTTCGGCAAACATTGAATCATTACAATATAACAATTGACATGATTTTGTTTCGCTCTCAACATGACAATCATGAAGAGCGAACCCCTGCCCCACACGGCCACCGCGGACACTCTGCCAGTGACATTGGCGGACATTCGCAATGCGTCGGCAAGGATAAACGGTCGCGTCGCACAGACGCCGCTCATTCACTCAGGCGCCCTGTCTGACCATACCGGCCATCCGTTTCATCTGAAACTCGAAACGCGCCAGCCGATCGGAGCCTTCAAGCTGCGCGGGGCGATGAATGCCATCCTGTCTCTCGACGATGGTGAGCGCCGGCGTGGGCTCGTCACGGCGTCTACGGGAAATCATGGGCGGGCAGTTGCCTATGCGGCACGTGAACTTGGCGTGCCAGCCATCGTCTGCATGTCCGCGCTCGTTCCGGCCAACAAGGTCGAAGCCATCCGCTCACTTGGCGCCGAAGTCCGCATCATCGGCGCCTCCCAGGACGATGCCCAGACGGAAGTCGAACGACTGGTCGAAACGCATGGTCTGACGGCAATCCCGCCTTTCGACAATGTGGATGTCGTCGCCGGCCAGGGAACGATCGGCCTTGAAATCCTCGAAGCCATCCCGGATCTGGGAACCGTGCTCGTGCCCCTGTCCGGAGGTGGGCTTGCCGGCGGCATCGCCGTAGCCGTCAAGGCCTTGCGGCCTCAGACGCGCCTCGTCGGCATCTCCATGGAACGCGGGGCTGCGATGAATGCGTCGATCGCCGCCGGACGACCGGTGGCAGTCCGCGAAGAACAAACCCTGGCCGATTCCCTGGGCGGCGGCGTCGGCCTCTCGAACCACGTCACCTTTACGCTCTGCAGCAACCTCCTGGATGACGTCATTCTTCTGAGCGAAGGCGAAATCGCCGAAGGAATTCGCCACGCCTGGCGCGAGGAAGGCGAGATGGTCGAGGGCGCCGGAGCGGTCGGCATTGCCGCCATTCTGGCCGGGAAGGTCGAACTGTCCGGCCCCACCGTCGCCATCGTGTCAGGCGGCAACATCGATCCGGCGCTCCACCGGAGTATAACAGAAGGGGCAGACGCATGAGCCGCATCGCGATCCTGACGGAGAGTGACCTGCGAGCGGTTGTCCAGCTGGACGCATCCGCGGTCGACTGTATCGAGCGCGCATTTGCAGCGCTTTCCACCCAAGACGTCGCAATGCCCCCGATCTTGCGGCTCGACATCCCCCAGTTCCGCGGCGAGGTCGACGTCAAGACAGCCTATGTGCCCGGATTTGACGGTTTTGCGATCAAGGTCAGCCCAGGCTTCTTCGACAATCCCAAGCTGGGTCTGCCAAGCCTCAACGGACTGATGATCCTCTTCAGCGCCAGAACAGGCTTGGTCGAGGCGCTTCTGCTCGACAATGGTTATCTCACCGATGTGCGCACGGCTGCGGCCGGCGCAGTTGCCGCGCGGCATCTGTCGCGTCGGGACGCCTCCGTCGCCGCAATTTTCGGTGCAGGCATGCAGGCACAACTCCAGCTTCAGGCATTGACGCTGGTCCGTCCGCTAAGGTCAGCACGGATCTGGGCGCGCGACCTTGCAAAAGCGCGCAAGCTCGCCGGCGAGTTCACCAGCAGGCATGGCATTGACGTGACGGCCGTGGATGACCCACGGGAGGCAGCGCGCAATGCCGATATCATCGTCACGACGACGCCTGCCGAAGAGCCGGTTCTGCGGGCAGACTGGCTGGAACCCGGTCAGCATCTGACGGCGATGGGATCCGATGCCGAACACAAGAACGAGATCGATCCGGCCGTATTCGCCAAAGCCAGATACATCGCCGATCGTATCACCCAGACACGCATTCTCGGCGAATTGCACCACGCCATAAGGGCCGGAGCAGTTGCGGCAAATCAGCATTTCGACGAACTCGGCGCTGTCATCGCCGGCAAGGTGCCCGGCAGAACGAGCGCCGAAGAAATAACCTTCGCGGATCTGACGGGCACGGGCGTTCAGGACACGGCCATTGCCAATCTGGCCGCTCACCGCGCGCGGGAGGCCGGTATCGGCCAGACAATCGACAACAAAATCAACAAGGGAGACGCCGCGTGAGCGTGACGCTGAACTTTACGCGCGAGGAGTATGCCGAGCGCCTTTCCAAAACCCGTCATGCCATGGAAGCGGCGCAGATCGATCTTCTGATCATCACCGACCCGTCCAACATGCATTGGCTGACGGGATATGACGGCTGGTCCTTCTACGTGCATCAATGCGTACTCGTTCCGCCGAGCGGAGAGCCGATCTGGTATGGCCGCAAGCAGGACGCCAATGGCGCCAAGCGCACCGCCTATCTCGACCACGCTAACATCATCGGCTACCCGGATCACTACGTGCAGTCGACCGAGCGTCACCCGATGGATCTGCTGTCGCAGATCATCGACGAGCGCAAGTGGTCGAACCTCACCGTGGGCGTCGAGATGGACAACTACTACTTCTCGGCTGCCGCCTTCGCGTCCTTGCAAAAGCACCTGCCCAATGCCCGCTTCAAGGATGCCGCAGGTCTCGTCAACTGGCAGCGCTCCATCAAGAGCCCGACCGAACTCGACTACATGCGCAAGGCCGGCAAGATCGTCGAACTGATGCACAAGCGGATCGTCGACACCATAGAGCCCGGCATGCGCAAATGTGATCTGGTCGCCGAGATCTATGACGCCGGCATTCGCGGCACCTCCGAGTTTGGCGGAGATTACCCGGCCATCGTGCCGCTCCTGCCATCCGGCGCAGACGCATCCGCGCCTCATCTGACATGGGATGACAAACCCATGCGCCTTGGCGAGGGGACGTTCTTCGAGATCGCCGGCGCCTACAAGCGTTATCATTGCCCGCTCTCGCGGACTGTTTTTCTGGGCAAGCCGACACAGGCCTTTCTCGATGCCGAAAAGGCGACCCTGGAAGGCATGGAGGCCGGACTGGCGGCGGCAAGACCCGGCAACACATGCGAAGACATCGCCAATGCCTTCTTTGCCGTCCTGAAGAAATACGGGATCATCAAGGACAACCGGACCGGCTATCCCATCGGCCTCTCCTATCCGCCGGATTGGGGCGAACGCACCATGAGCCTGCGCCCCGGCGATCGCACCGAGCTGAAGCCAGGCATGACGTTCCATTTCATGACAGGGCTGTGGCTGGAGGATATGGGGCTCGAAATCACGGAAAGCATCGCGATCACTGAAACAGGTGTCGAATGTCTTTCGAATGTTCCGCGACAGTTGTTCGTGAAGGGCTGAATGATGTTGACCGGTCTGTCCCGCCCCTCCCCGATTAGCCCTTCCGTCGACTTCGACTCCATGGGCGTACAACACGGTCATCTGCGCCTGCCCTACAGCCGCGACGACAGCGCCTGGGGTTCGGTGATGATCCCCATCTGCGTCATTGCCAACGGCGATGGACCGACCGCCCTTCTCACCGGAGCCAATCACGGTGACGAATACGAAGGCCCCGCGGCTCTCTTCGAATTGGCACAGGCGCTGGATCCAGCCGACGTGAGTGGACGTGTCATCATCGTTCCGGCGCTGAACTATCCTGCCTTTCGCGCCGGCACACGAACCTCTCCGATCGATCGGGGAAATCTAAATCGCAGCTTTCCGGGCCGCCCGGATGGCTCCGTGACGGAAAAGATCGCCGACTACGTGACCCGCTATCTGGCACCACTCGCCGACTTCGTCCTCGATTTCCATTCGGGCGGCAAGACGCTCGATTTTCTGCCATACGCTGCGGCACACGAACTGCCTGACAAAACCCAGGAGGCGCGATGTTTCGATGCCGTGGCCGCGTTTTCCGCGCCCTACTCCATGAAGATGCTGGAAATCGATGCGGTCGGCATGCTCGACACGACCGTCGAGGATATGGGCAAGGTATTCGTCACGACGGAGCTCGGCGGCGCCGGTACGGCAAGTGCCCGATCCATCCAGATCGCCCGAAAGGGCATCCTCAACCTGTTGAGCCACGCGGGCATCCTGCCCGGCGCTCCAGACGTGCAGTCCACCCAGTGGTTGGACATGCCATCGAGCGATTGCTTCGCCTTCGCCGAGGACGACGGTCTTGTCGCCTTTGTGCGTGACCTCGGCGAGACCGTCACAGCCGGCGAAACCATTGCCCGGGTCTACCCCGTGGGCAAGACCGGCATCACCCCGATCGACTACCGAGCCGCCATGGATGGCGTGCTTGCGGCACGACACGTGCCCGGCCTGATCAAGGCCGGCGACTGCCTTTCCGTCATCGCCACGGTGACGGGAGAACCTGCCCGGTAAACCGGCACAAGAACCGAACCGGACAGGCAAAAACAATGAACCAGAGGAGAATTCAGATGCACATCACAAAGATCACCGGACTTTCCGCTCTCGCCCTCGCCGTTTCGCTCACATCGGCGGGCGCTCTCACCCTCGAAGAAGTCAAGGAGCAGGGCTACATTCGTGCAGCCACGGCCAATGAAGTGCCCTATTCCTACATGCAGCCGGACGGCACATCCGCGGGCATCGGCCCGGATGTCGCGAATGCCGTATTGAAAAAGATCGGCATCGAAGAGGTCAACTGGACGGTGACGCCCTTCGGCACGCTGATCCCGGGCCTCAAGGCGCGCCGTTTCGATTTCGCTGCGGCCGAACAGAACATTTCGCCTGAACGCTGCAAGCAGGTTTCCTTCACCGAACCGAACTCGTCTTATGGCGAAGGACTTCTGGTAAAGAAGGGCAACCCCAAGGGTCTGACAACCTATGCCGACATCGCCAAGGATCCGTCGCTGAAGGTCGCCGTCGTCTCGGGTGCAAACAACGTCGACTTTCTTCGGGCCGTCGGGGTGAAGGACGACCAGATCGTCTTCATTCCGGCCAATGCCGATGCAATCCCGACGGTGGAGAGCCGGGTGGATGCCTATGCCGCCACGGAGCTGACCGTATCGGAGCTCGCCAAGGATCAGGCGAATGTCGAGCAGGTCGCCCCTTTCGAAGACCCGATCGTCAATGATGCACCGGTGCGCAACTACGGCGGCTTCGCATTCCGGCCGGAAGACGAGGAATTGCGCAACGCCTTCAACGCTGCCCTTGTCGAGTTCCGCAAGACGGACGACTACAAGGCGATCCTTGCAAAATATGGCGTTTCCGAAGCGAGCATCGCAGCTGCTGCGGAAAAGAACGTCGCCGATCTTTGCGCCGGCAAATAATGCTGGATGGCGCCCGGTCTGACCGGGCGCCAGACGTCTTGAAACCGGGAGTTCACAGATGGATTGGACAGCCTATCTGCCTATGCTCTGGAAGGGCGCGACCGTCACGATGACGATTACGCTTGCAGCGATTGCCGTCGGAGCAGCCCTGGCCTTCTTCTTCGGCATCCTGCGCGTCGAGGGTGGCGCCATCCTGTCGGGCATAGCGCTGTGCTACACCGAGGTGTTTCGCGGCACTTCGCTCTTCGTTCAGCTCTTCTGGTTCTATTATGCCCTGCCCCTGGTCGGGCTCAGTTTCGAGCCGGTCACGACAGGCATTCTGGTGCTGGCCGCGCATGTGGGCGGCTATGGGGCGGAGATCGTTCGGGGTGCGCTTTCCTCTGTGTCCCCGCAGCAGCTGGAAGCGGCTCGCGCTCTGAACTTCAATCGCTTCCAGACGCTGTATCGGATTTCATTGCCTCAGGCGATCGTCGAGATGATGCCCGCTTTCGGCAATCTCGCCATCGAGACCCTCAAGCTATCCTCCCTCGTCTCGCTGATTTCCATCGCGGATTTGACATTCGCGGCCCAGTCGATCCGCAACCTGACCCTCGACAGCACCAGCATCTACTCGATCACGCTCGTCTGCTATTTCGCGATGTCGCTGATATTGATGATCGCAATCAAGGGGATCGAACGCTTCGTGCGACGCGGTGACGTCATGCCGCGTCCGGGCCAATCGTGAGGAGCCTGCCGTCATGATGTATGGTTATGAATGGGACACGACCACCTGGGTCACCTACACGCTATCGATCCTTCCGATCATCCTGATCGGCCTGACCGTAACGTTGAAGGCGGCGGCTGCCGGCTTTGCAATTGCGCTCTCCCTTGGCCTCGTCTTCGCCCTGCTGCGCCGCAGCCGGGTCAAGGCGATCTCCTGGACGACGGCCTTCGTCGTCGAGTTCCTGCGCGATACGCCGCTTCTGGTGCAGCTCTTCTTTCTATACTATGTCCTGCCCGAGTTCGGCATTGTCCTTCCTGCCTTCCTCACCGGCGCGCTTGCGCTGGGTCTGCAGTATGCGGCCTATACGTCCGAGGTCTATCGCGGGGGGATCGAGGCCGTACATCGCGGACAGTGGGAGGCCGCGACCGCGCTCAATCTGACGCGAATTCAAGCCTATCGGGACATCATCCTCCCCCAGGCCGTCCCGCGCATCGTGCCTGCCATGGGCAACTATCTGGTCGCAATGATCAAGGAAACGCCCGTTCTTTCCGTCGTCACTGTCCTTGAGATGATGGGCCTTGCCAACATGATCGGCGAACGCACGTTCGAATACCTCGTGCCACTGACACTCGTCGGCCTCATCTTCCTCCTCCTGACGCTGATCTGCTCGGCAGGCCTCCATCGCCTGCAGAAAGCGCTCCCCAAAGCAGGGATACCCATGCGATGACCGATACCATCAACAAGCCCATCATCGAATTTTCCAACGTGACGAAGCGCTTCGGCATTCTGACGGTCCTGGACCAGTTCAATTTCAGCGTGGCCCAGGGCGAGAAGGTCACGCTCATCGGGCCGTCTGGGTCTGGGAAATCGACCGTCTTGCGCATCCTCATGACGCTGGAACCGTTCCAGGAGGGAAGGCTGACACTTGCCGACACGTCCTACCATGAAGAACGTGGCAAAGGACCGTTCCAGGCCTCCGAACGGCATCTGCGCGAGATCCGCAAACATGTCGGCATGGTTTTTCAAAGCTTCAATCTGTTTCCGCACATGACGGTCTTGCGCAATGTCGTTGAAGCCCCGGTACGGGTCCTGGGCATGGCGCGGGCAGAGGCAGAAGCGCGCGCCATCGAATTGCTCGACATGGTGGGATTGGCTGACAAGAAGGACCATTATCCGGTGCAACTTTCGGGTGGGCAGCAGCAACGTGTCGCGATTGCCCGCGCACTCGCCATGCGGCCACGTGTTCTGTTGTTCGACGAACCGACATCGGCGCTCGATCCCCAACTGGTCGGCGAAGTGCTTTCCGTCATCCGCGGTCTCGCGCATGAGCACGATCTGACCATGCTGCTCGTCACCCACGAGATGCGTTTTGCGCGCGAGGTCTCGGACCGGGTCTGCTTCTTCGACAAGGGGCGCATCTGCGAACAGGGATCCCCCGAGGAGATCTTCGGAACGCCCAAACAGGAGCGAACGCGCGAGTTTCTATCCTCCGTGCTGGCCTAGATTGGCTCCAGAGTCGACGGGATGCAGCCTCCCGCCTTCGCTGTCGCAAGCGCGCAGGAGCCGGACTTGCTGGCTCCATTGCGTGTTATCTGCGTAGCCTCTGGACTTCTCGCAGGAGCCCACACCCATCCCGGAGAAGCCGAACGTTCGTGTCTTGACCTCTCGACCGGGCTTGCCGCAGGCTCAGGCACGGAAGAGCGTATCAAGGGGATGCTCCGACAGCTCGCAGGCTATTTCACCTCCCGGAAATATGCGCAATCTTGGCGAAGCAGTATCGCATCACGAAGAACTGGAGCCATCATCATGTGTGTCGCCTGCAACCACACCATCCACCGGGCCCAGCATAATTTTGGCTGGAACAATGATTTCCCACCGGCCCTCGTCGCCAGGCCGGGCGAGACGATCCTGTTCGAATGCCTGGATTCCTCCGGCGGACAGTTGGGCCCGGACGCGACACTCGACACGCTGGCCAGCCTCGATTTCGACAAGGTCAATCCGGTCTCGGGACCCGTCTATGTCGAGGGCGCAGAACCGGGCGACGCGCTGAAGGTCACCATCCGCAAGTTCCACCCTAGCGGCCATGGCTGGACCGCGAACATCCCGGGCTTCGGCCTGCTCGCCGACCAGTTCAAGGAACCCGCCCTGCATCTCTGGTCCTACGACACGGCCTCCATGGCACCGGCCGCCTATGGGCCCGGCGGCAAGGTGCCGCTGAAGCCCTTCACCGGCACGATCGGCGTCGCTCCGGCAGAGGTCGGGCTTCATTCGGTCGTTCCGCCCCGCCGCGTTGGCGGCAACATGGACATCCGGGACCTGACATCAGGCGTAACGCTCTATCTTCCGATTGAAGTTGAGGGCGCACTCTTTTCGGTTGGCGACACGCATGCTGCCCAGGGTGATGGAGAAGTCTGCGGCACGGCCATCGAAAGCCAGATGAATGTCGAACTCACCCTCGACCTGGTGAAGGGCGCCAATATGAAGACGCCCCGCTTCACGACGACCGAGCCGGTGACGCGCCATCTCGATGGCGCCGGCTACGAAGTGACGACCGGCATCGGTCCCGACCTGATGACCGGCGCGCAGGAGGCCGTCATGCGGATGATTGATCTTCTCACCGCCGAACACGGCATGAACCCGGTTGACGCCTACATGCTCTGCTCGGTCTGCGGCGACCTGAGGATCAGCGAAATCGTCGACATGCCAAACTGGGTCGTTTCCTTCTACTTCCCCCGGATCGTTCTGTCCTGACGACAGAAAGTCGGGGCTGCAACCAGTCCTTCCCGTCAGAGGCCGCTTCGCTGTCTGCGACCTACGTAAAATCGCGATGATCGGAGCCCATAGGATGGGCGCCGATCATCGCAGTCTGGTAACTCACCTGGCGGGCCTGAAGTGTCGAAGGACCGAAGGGGCTTGCGTCCCGTTGGTCCTCAAGGTCATGCCACCTCGGGAAGGCCATGGATCAGCTTGTCGAGCGTAACCGGGTAATCGCGGACCCGCAGTCCCGTTGCATTGTAGACCGCGTTGGCGATTGCGGCCGAGACGCCGCAAAGGCCCAGCTCACCCACACCCTTGGCCTTCATCGGCGACGACATCGGATCGGTCTCCTCGAGGAAGATCACGTCCTGATGCGGGATATCGGCATGCACGGCGACTTCATAGCCGGCCAGGTCGTGATTGACGAAGAAGCCCCGGCGCGTGTCCACGGCCAGTTCTTCGGACAAGGCAGCGCCAACGCCCATCGTCATTGCGCCGATCACCTGGCTCCCCGCGGTGATCGGGTTGAGGATACGCCCGGCCGCACAGACAGCCAACATGCGTCGGACACGGCATTCGCCAGTGACCACATCCACGCCGACTTCAACGAAATGCGCGCCAAAGGTCGATTGCTGGTGGGTCTTGGACAGGTCGCCCCATTCCATCTTGTCCTCACCGACGAGCCCCTCCGGCCCGGCGGCCTCCGAGAGCGAGACGGAGCGATTGCCCATGCGAACCTGGCCGTTCTCGAAGACGACCTCGGCAGAGTTGAAGCCGAGCTTCTGGGCTACGGCTTCGCGAAGCTTGACGCAGGCGGCGTAGACACCGGAGGTCGAGGAATTGGCCCCGAACTGTCCGCCGGAACCGGCCGATATCGGAAAACCGGAATCGCCGAGGCGCACATCGACCTGCTCGACCGTCAACCCCATCATCTCTGCCGCAGTCTGCGCAATGATGGTGTAGCTGCCGGTGCCGATGTCGGTCATGTCCGTCTCGACGGTGACCATACCATCCTGGCCAAGGCGCACCCGGGCAGCCGACGGTACGAGAAGATTGTCGCGATAGGCGGCAGCCACACCCGTCCCGATCATCCAGTTCCCGTCGCGACGCGACCCCGGCTGACCACGGTCGCGCCAGCCAAAGCGCTCTGCGCCGAGGCGCAGGCATCCAATGAGGTCGCGTTGGGAGAATGGCCGCTCGGGATTTTCCGGATCGACCTGCGTGTCGTTGAGGATCCGGAACTCCACGGGATCCATTCCGAGCTTGTTCGCCATTTCGTCCATGGCAATCTCGAGCGCCATGAGACCAGGGGCCTCGCCGGGTGCACGCATGGCATTGCCTTCAGCCAGATCGAGCGTAGCCAGTCGCATCGCGGTCATGCGGTTCGCCCCGGCATAGAGCTGCCGCGTCTGGTTGACCGCCGGCTCGACCTTCCCGCCCGGCAGGTCGCCCGACCAGCTTTCATGGGCGATGGCCTCAATCCGGCCGTCAGCCTTGGCACCGATGCGCACCCTTTGGATCGTGGCCGGTCGATGGGTCGTATTGTTCATGATGAACGGCCGTGGCAGCGCAACCTTGACGGCGCGCCCAACGGCCTTCGCCCCAAGCGTTGCAAGCACGGCGTCTACGCGCAGGAACAGCTTGCCGCCGAATCCCCCGCCGATATAGGGCGACATCAGGCGGATTTTGTCCTTGTCGATGCCGAGGAATGTGGCGAGATCTCCCCGCCACCAGTCGATCATCTGGCTCGACGTCCAGACCCGAACCTCGTCGCCCTCCCAGACTGCAACCGACGCATGCGGCTCCATCGCGGCATGCGATTGATCGGGCGTGGTGTAACGAGCATCGAAAGTCACGGGAGCGCTCGCAAAGGCGGCATCGAAGTCCCCATAAGCCGAATCGGGCGTCTGATCATCGTCCGGCTTGACAGCCGCGTGCATGGCGTCGGCGAGGTCGAAGGCGCCAGCCTCCTCCGCATAGTCGACCTTGACCAGGGCCGCTGCCGCTCGCGCCTGCTCGAACGTCTCAGCGACGACGAGGGCAATGGCCTGATGGTAATGCTGCACGGTGCTGCCGCCGAACAGGTTCGCTGTGTTGTACTCGCCCTTTTCGCGCTCGCCGACATCGAGCGTCGTCACCACGGCCAACACGCCCCGCGCGCTTTTGGCATCGGTGGCATCGATGGAAAGGATACGGCCCTTGGCGACCGCAGCCCCGATGGGATAGCCATAGGCATAGCGCAAGTCCGGGTCATGCCATTCATAGGCATAGGTCGCCCGGCCGGTGGTTTTCAATGCACCGTCAACACGGTGGGTCGGCCGGCCAACGACTTTCAGGTTGTCGATGGGATTTGTGGTTGCTGGCGTGTCGAACTTCATGGCCTCAACCTCTTGCTTCCGAAATCACGGCGCTCAGGATGCGCTGCACCAGATCGATCTTGAACTTGTTCTGCTCGGTCGGACGTGCGCCGGCCATCAGGATGGTCGAAGCAGCCCGCGCGCCCTTCGTGAGCTCCGCCTCGGCCTCCTCGACCCGCCACGGCTTGTGGGCCACGCCGCCGACAGCGATCCGCCCCGTGCCGTCCTCCTGCATAACGGCCCCGACAGACACCAGGGCAAAGGCATAGGAGGCCCGGTCGCGCACCTTGCGATAGATCTGCCTGCCACCGACCGGCGCTGGAAGCACCACGGCCGTGATGATCTCCCCCTGTTCCAGCACCGTTTCAATGTGTGGCGTGTCTCCGGGAAGAAGATGGAAGTCTTCGATTGCGATGGCGCGACGACTGCCGTCCGGCTTCACGGTCTCGACGACTGCATCAAGGGCACGCATCGCGATGGCCATGTCACTCGGATGCGTGGCGATGCAGGCATCGCTGACGCCGATCACCGCGTGCTGGCGGCTGAAGCCGCCAATGGCGGAACAGCCGCTTCCGGGCTGGCGCTTGTTGCAGGGCTGATTGGTGTCGTAGAAATAAGGACAGCGCGTCCGCTGCAGCAGGTTGCCGGCCGTCGTCGCCTTGTTGCGCAACTGGCCAGATGCCCCGGCCAAAAGCGCCCGCGACAATAGCGGGTAGTCACGCCGAACGAGGTCATGCGCCGCAAGATCGGTGTTGCGCACCAGCGCACCGATGCGCAGGCCACCCTCCGGCGTCGGCTCAATCTGATCAAGACCAAGCCCGTTGACGTCGATCAGATGGGTAGGCGCCTCGATTTCCAGCTTCATCAGGTCGAGAAGATTGGTCCCGCCGGCGATGAACTTGGTGTCCGGCTTTGAGGCGGCAACACGGGCGGCAGCCTCAACCGAGGAGGCACGTTCATAGGTAAAGGCTCTCATGCTTGTGTTCCCGCAACCTCGGTAATGGCATCGATGATGTTGGAATAGGCGCCGCAGCGACAGATGTTGCCGCTCATCCGCTCGCGGATTTCTTCAACCGTCACGGCGGCGTCGGCAGTCAGGTCGGATGTCACATGGCTCGGGATATTCGCCCTGATCTCGTCGAGCACGGCGATGGAGGAACAGATCTGACCGGGCGTACAGTAACCACATTGGAAACCGTCATGCTTCACAAAGGCCGATTGCATCGGGTGGAGGTTTCCAGGCTCTCCCAGGCCCTCGATCGTGGTGACGTCGTCACCCTCATGCATGACGGCAAGCGTCAGGCATGCATTGACCCTGCGTCCATCGACCAGAACCGTGCAGGCCCCGCACTGTCCGTGATCGCAGCCCTTCTTCGTGCCAGTGAGATGCAGGTGCTCGCGCAATGCATCGAGCAGGGTCGTTCTGTTGTCCACGTCGATGTCGCGGACCTGTCCGTTGATCGTCAGGGAAAGCTTGGTGCTGTAACTCATTGGATGTCCTGGTGTTGGAACTGGACCCGGGGCTGTTGCCGCTTCATACGGCTCAACCGGCATGTTTCCTTGGGTGTGACCGTCTCGGGATGGATTTCTGGGGAGTGTTTCGATTGCACGGCGCTCTCAAGGCTCGTCACCGCAGAGGCTGATCTTTTTTCCAGTTGCGGTATGGCGCCAGAGATTGACCCGGAAACCGGCGTTCGAGTTCTTCCTCGACGAGAGCAATCCTGGAGAAGATCTCATCCCGATCACCGGACACTTCTTCACTGCGCAATTCCAGAGACCTCATGGCGGCGAAAACTTCGTCTTCGGTCATCGCCTCGAGCCGCGACGCAAAGTCCGCCACGTCTTCCGTCAGAATGTCGCTTGCTGTCATGATGCCGCTCCCAATTGCTGGGAAAGTCTGACGGCGCGGGATTGTTCCAATCTCTTTGCTGCCTGGCGGCTTTCCGCGCCAGCTGCCATTGGCAACGACCGTGGCAACACTCACGCAGACCCTGTCATGCGACGATCACCACGCCACCTCCAGACATGCAAGACACCCCACAGCCTTCCGTGCCGCAGGGTGTCTGATACGAAGTTCAGGCGCTGATCGCGGTGCAGCCTGCCAGCCTTCAGGCCTCGACCGTCTCGCGAACATCATCGAGCAGGAAATGCACCACGACATAGCGGGTCGAATAGGCCCGCCCGCTGTCGGAGACGCTCTCGACCGTGCCGCCATCAGCCGGATGCCACTGACTGTAATGCGGATTGTTGACGATCATCGTGACCGCCTTGCCGGCCAAACGTCCCTGGAGACGATAGCGCGCTTCGGCAAGCGGCCAGATCCGCTCATAATCAGCCTGCGTCATGCGAACCTTCAAGCCCTGGCGATGGATCGCTTCGCTATGCGAACCGTCCTCCCTCGCGCGCGCCGCACTGTCGAGCGTCACCTCCTCTGCCGCGTCGAGAATGAAACTGAATTCCTCAGGCCACATGCGTCTCATCAAATTGCTCCTCCCCGAGCGTTTTCATGCTGACACTGGAGAGTGTAGCGCGTCTGGCCCGGGAAACAATCCGAGAATGTGGACGATCTTTTCCACCATCGATATGGATCCGACGTGGTCAGAGGTCGCCGCTGCAGACCATGGCTGCCTTGGGGCGCGTCACCGGTCCGGCTTCCTTCCCACCGCCAGGATGGGGCAAAAACACACCCGACAGCCAATATCCGGCATCGACCCCTCGCGGACCTCTGTTGGAGGCCCGCGACAGGATCATAGTCGCGATGGCGACCATGATGAGCCTCGGCCTACTCGCCGCCCTGCCCATCGACTTGGGTGACGCTTCGGCGAGCAGATACGCTCATTCAGTGCAGCCCGTATCCTTCAGCGCCTGGGCATGAAATCGGCGCAGCGCTGCCTCGATGTCGGTCTTGGTGAAGCTATGGCCAGCGGTCGCGAGGTCGCGCGAAAGCCGCGAAATCACGTCGCTGTCACCGGCCACGGTATGATCCACGGCATGCAGATCCTTCGCATAACGACCGAGATCGTCGCCGGTGAAGCCGATCAGCGAGCCTGCCCAATAGCCGGTGAGAAGATTGCGTCTGGCGCGAATGCTGCCGAGCGCTTCCTCCTCATGGTGATGGACATCGCCTGGGGTGGTTGTGGCAGATGACGACATTGTGGGGTTCCTCCTCGACGTGTTTCAGGCTTCCGCTTCGGCAGCGGTAAGGTAAGTGGCAACGGGAGCGCAGGCGGGATTGCCGGCGTCCAGAAGTTCGGCCGGTCCTGTAAGGCCCGTCGCGATCTTGACTATGGTCGCTCCGGCCCACCAGACGTCGCCGGTCGCGCGCTCGATCAGGATCGGGCCGGTCGTGCCAAGGCAGGCGCGTGCCTGGCTTACGATCTCGATCGGGGCTTGAACCGCCGCAAGGCGGCCCTCGATCTTGGCCTGGACGGGATCCACGACAAACAACGCAAAAAGCGAAGCGATGAATTCTGCAATCACCGACGTCCCTCCTTGAGCGCCAACGACCCTGTTTCGCCGCCCCGCGGCGAGAGGATACGCGGCTTCGGATGGCCCGGACGTGCAAACACAGTCTCGGGGTTCGGGAAGCGACCCGGGCTGATCAGGATGGAATGGTGGCGTGGCATGAACTGGTCCCTGGACCGGCAGCGGTGTCGAAACGGTCCGACATCGCAAAAGCGCCGGAAGGCTTTTGCCAGAGGGGCCCGGACCAGCGGGTTGATCGGCATATGGCGATCGATTCGGGCGGGATCAAGGCGTCGCAAACGCATGACAAAAATGGTGCGGGCCATGCAGCACGGGTCTTGTAAGGCCCGTTGATGCATGACCCGGGCGACGGGCGATCGAGGCGCGGACGATGAGCCATCCGGCCGATCGAGGCCGTCGCCACTTGGGGATCAGCGGATGATGGGGCAACCGCGGACATTGGCGAAGACAATCCGGTCGCGACCGCCGTGGCGGACGCCGGCCACGACCACGCGGCGCGGTGTCACGTCGGCGACGAATGCGCGGCGCAGGCCGTTCCACCGAGCCTTCTCGACCGCCTGATGCGGGCGGCATTCGCCACGGCGCGGACGGTCCATGCCTGGGCGGTCCCAGCCCGGGCCGCGGCCGGGGCGATCCCAGCCGGCGCCGCCCTGGCGCGGACCGTCGATGTAGATGCCCCAGCCGAAGCTGTCGGCAGAGGCCGTGGTGGCGAGACCGGTGGTCGCCATGACCGAGACAAGTGCGACGAGGCCGATTTTGCGAAGCATGCCGAACATATTCTCTCTCCTTGAAGAGGCGCCCCTCGGCGCCATCGTTTCCATCCCGCCATGTCGAGCGATTGATGTGAGGATAGGAGAGGCTGGCTGAATGCAGTCCGAATTCCGCATTCAGCGAGTGTTCACCTTGCGGGCGGCGCGAGCAGTCAGCCCTCACACATGCAGGATCACTTCCCGGCGATGCGGGCTGTCACGATGTTCGAAGAGGTATATCCCCTGCCAGGTGCCGAGCAGAAGGCGCTTGCCAGCAAACGGGATCGACAGCGACACGGGCAACAGCGCCGCCTTGATATGGGCCGGCATATCGTCGGCTCCTTCGTCGCGATGGGTGATCCAGTTCATCTGCGGGTCCGTGGTGGGCGGCACGAGCCGACGAAAAAAGGCCTTGAGGTCAGCCTGCACGGAGGGATCGGCATTCTCCTGAATGAGCAGGGAGCAGGAGGTGTGACGCACGAAAACACTCATCACGCCCTCTTCGGGCCCGGAATCACCCAGAAATTCACGAGCCTGGTCGGTGAATTCGTAAAGCCCCTGCCCGTGTGTGGATATCGAAAGCCGCAGCATTGGCATGTGTCGCACCTCACTCTCTCGCGGGGAGGACCACGCCCCGCCTCTAGTCAGCCCCGATTCGCCTCTGTAGTCTCCCGCCCGAAGAGGGAGAACCACAGACCATGAGCCTGATCGAAACCATCGAAAGACAGGAAAGCCAGCTCGTTTTCAAGAGCTTCGA
This sequence comes from Peteryoungia algae, assembly GCF_030369675.1. Lineage (NCBI taxonomy): Bacteria > Pseudomonadati > Pseudomonadota > Alphaproteobacteria > Hyphomicrobiales > Rhizobiaceae > Peteryoungia > Peteryoungia algae. The sequence continues at coordinate 1,471,130 of NZ_CP128477.1, forward strand.
CGAACTTGTGGCACTGGAGGTCGGGCGGCGCCTGGTGGACCTCGCTCTCTCGCAAAAAGCACCTGTCGTTATCGACATCCGCACGCCGGACCGAACGCTGTTTCACGCCGCCCTGCCCGGCGCCTCACCCGACAACGATCATTGGGCACGCCGTAAGAGCAATGTGACCCTGCGCATGCACAAGGCCTCGCTGCGCGTCGGTGAGCTCAATCGCAGCCGCGACCGTGGCGTTTCGCCCGAGATCGGCCTCGATCCGATGGACTATGCCGACCATGGCGGGAGCTTTCCGATCCGTGTCGCCGGTACAGGCGTCGTGGCTGCCGTCACGGTCTCAGGCCTCAAGTCCGAGGAGGATCATGCCATGATCGTCTCCGTGCTCGAAGCCTACTTCGGCGCGCGCTGAACGAAATCCCACCAGGTCCCTCGTCAGGGACGCGTACCGGCATAGAGGCTGAGTCGCGTAAAGAGATCGCTTTCGCGTTCCAGCACCAGAACGGCCGGCAATGCGTATGGACCGGCATCCCCGTTGACGCCGGATTCGGCGTCATGGCGATCCGATCCGTTGAGCGTACACTCGACGGCGACGCGAAAGCCGGCGCCGTCGACCATCACGACATGATCCGACAGCGTAATGCCGTGGCGCAGCACATAGGCCGCGAGCGTGTCCCGGAAGGACGCGTGACCTATCACCCGGATGCCGTCGGGTAGATCAAGCACCGCCTCCTCCTCGAACATCGGGAGCAGCGCGTCGAAGTCATGACGATTGAGGGCATCGATGACGGCAAGTGTCTGGTTTTGAAGTGACATGGGCTACTCCTTCTCCTGGTTTATTCTAGGCAATGCTGTCGCCGGGGCAAGATCTGCCAGCGGTACAATAGGCTTCAGACAATCGGATGAAGCACGGCGGACGCCGCCCGCTCCACCGCATCGGTCAGGGGCTTGAGCGCACCCGCCACGGCTCGGCTGACATGCCAATAGAGCGGCACGTCGAGCGGCTGTCCGGCCACGAGTTCCCTCAACCGGCCATCGGCCAATGCGGCTGCGGCCAATGGCTCCGGGTTCATCCCCCAGCCGAGGTCAGCACAGGCAGCATCGACAAAGGCATGGCTTGAAGGCAGCCAGTGGGAGGGCCCCGTCACAGACACATTGAGGACCTGCTCCGCCCAGCGCGTCTGCAGGCGATCCTTCGCATTGAAGGTGATGACGGGTGCACGGGCGAGTCGCCAGGGGGTCACGCCATCTGCCCCGAACCAGCGATCGACAAAGGCTGGGCTGGCGGTGGCGAGATACCGCAGCGCTCCAAGCGGGCGACAATCGCAGCCCTGGACCGGCTTTGCCGAACCACTGATGGCAGCGCGCACGTCACCGCGTCTCAGCCATTCCGCGCTGTGATCCTGATCGTCGATCACGAGATCGAAGAGAACCGAATCCACGCACGCCATCGCCGGGACGAACCAGGTCGCAAGGCTGTCGGCATTGACCGCGAGCCTGAGCGTCGGCCAGCCATCACTCTCAGCCCCATTCTCCGTTTCGAGACCCAGATCGCGTCGAGCGCCCTGTTCGAGCAGGCGGACTTCCTCGGCATGGCGAAACAATCGCCCCCCGGCATCCGTCGGGCGGCAGGGCTGCGAACGAATGACGAGTGCGGTTCCGACCTGCTCCTCGAGTTGGCGCACACGCTGCGATATCGCCGGCTGGGTGACATGCAGCATCTGGGCAGCGCCCTCGAAACTGCCGGTTCTGAAAACCGCAGATAGCGCCGCGAGCTGAGCAGGGTCGAACATTAGAAGCGCTTATTCCAGATTAGATTTATTACCTTTTCTAATTCAACTTCATCCCCTAGTCAAAGCGGCACGAAACGGGATTTTCATCATGATCGTTGCCGCTACTGCCGGTTTTTTTCTGGGCCTCAGCCTGATCGTTGCGATCGGCGCGCAGAATGCATTCGTCCTGCGCCAGGGCCTGCGGCGCGAGCATGTTCTGCCGCTGGTTTTGACCTGCGCCATCTCCGACGCGATCCTGATCGCACTCGGCGTCGCGGGCTTCGCGACCGTCCTCTCACGCATCGCGTGGCTGGAGCCGCTCCTGCGTTATGGGGGAGCAGCTTTCCTCATCACTTATGCACTTCGAAGTGCCTATTCGGCCTGGACGGGCGGCAACAGTCTGCGGGCAAGCGAGAGCAATAGAACGAGCCTGCGCACGGCCTTCCTCACCTGCCTTGCCTTCACCTGGCTCAACCCGCATGTCTATCTCGATACCGTCGTTTTGCTCGGCTCGATCTCAACCCGGTATGCCGGACATGAACTGGCTTTTGCGCTTGGCGCCATGACGGCGTCGTTCTTCTTCTTCTTTAGCCTGGGTTATGGCGCCCGGCTCCTTGCGCCCCTGTTCGCAAGACCATCCGCCTGGCGCATCCTCGATGTGGTCATCGCCCTCGTAATGGCTTCGATTGCGATCAAGTTGCTGTTCTGATTGCCACACGTTTGTGCCCTTGGGCGGGTCGTCGCATCGATGTAAGACAGGATCGAACGAGACGAGGAGAAACCCATGTTCCTGAGCAATCGCGATATCTTGGAGCTTCAGGCCTTCAGACATGACCTGCACCGGCACCCCGAAGTCTCTGGCGAGGAACGAGAAACGGCGCGGCGGATTGTCGAGGCGATCCGCCCCCTGGCAACGGCGAGTATCCTGACCGGTCTCGGCGGCCACGGTGTGGCGGCCGTTTTCGACGCGGGCGTGCCCGGCCCCACCCTGCTCATCCGCGCCGAACTCGATGCTCTGCCGATAGAGGAAGTCTCGGCTGCGGACCATCGCTCGACGGTCAGAGGCAAAGGGCATCTCTGCGGACATGATGGCCACTCCACCATCCTCCTCGCATTGGCGACCGGCCTTTCGCGCGCGCCCGTCGCGCGCGGACGAGTCGTGCTTCTTTGGCAGCCGGCAGAGGAAGATGGCACCGGTGCTGCCGCCGTGCTCGCCGATCCGCGCTTTGCAGAGATCCGTCCCGATGTCGCCTATGCGCTGCACAACATGCCAGGCCTCGCCTTCGGCACGGTCGCGCTGAAGAGCGGCCCGGTGAACTGCGCCTCCCGCGGCATGAAAATCCGACTGTCAGGCAAGACGGCTCATGCTTCCCAGCCGGAGACCGGCCTCTCGCCAATGGCCGCCGTCTCGCAGCTGATGCCGGCCCTCACCGCCCTCTCCCGCGGCGCCCCGCCCGCAATCGATTTCACCCTCGCGACCGTCACGCATGCCTCGCTGGGCGAACAGGCCTTCGGCATTGCCCCCGGAGATGCCGAAATCTGGGTAACGCTCCGCACGCTCGTCGATGACGGAATGGCGGATCTTTGCGCGACGGCTGAAGATCTCGCTGCCGCAGCGGCCCGTGACGCGGGCCTGCAGCTTGCGATCAGCTATCACGACATCTTCCTCCACTGCGAAAACGCACCGGATGCCGTCGCTCATCTCGAAGCGGCACTTGCGGCCGAAAATGTGCCGTTCGATGAAGGCGACCTGCCGATGCGTGCCTCGGAAGATTTCGGCCGTCTGCGCAGTGTCTGCCCCTCGGCCATGTTCTTTCTCGGAGCCGGCGAGAAACATCCGGCCCTTCACAATCCCGATTACGACTATCCGGACGAGCTGACGGGTATCGGCGCCAGGGTCTTCATGTCAGTAATCCGACAGACACTCGGCTGATCGGGCGAAGGATCAGCTCTCTGGAAAGCCGCGCCCGGCCCATTCGACACGCGGCACGGTCTTTCCGATGGACAGTGAGAAACGCACCACTTCGGTCGCGTCGTCATCCACCTCACAGCGAACGCCTATGTTGATCCAGGCGCCATTGACGTCGCGGAAGGCGGCCAGTGGCACATCCACGACATTGCCTTCCTTCAGCCTCAGGATCGGCAGTAGATAGGGAACATAGGACGGCGTGCCGTGCCGAAGCTGCTGGCTGAGCTCCGTCCCGCAGAGCTGGTCTCCACGCTCCTGCCGCGTAAGCCCGGTCATGGCCGTCATTGCCGCCTGATCGCCTGATATGGCGGAGGAAAACAGCTCGGTCACCTCGCGCGGCTTGAGCTGCGCCTCTGTCAGCGCGGCCTCCAACGGGAGGTCGGTCGGCCGCTCGTCGGCGGACGTTTCTGCCTCGCCTGCCCCCTCCAGCGTCTCCGCGGCCGTATCTGGAAGTGCGCCGTCGATCGCAGGCGCCTCGGGCAGCGTGATTTCCGGCTGCGCGATCGTCGGGGCAGCATCTGCCACCTCTTCCGCCTCCGGCACAGCTTCTGCCTCGTCGGCTGCAGTTTCGGCTTCGGTCCCGCGCGAAAGTTCGGACCCGCTGTCACGCTCGCCAAATCGCACCACCGGCCGCAGAACCGGGATCGGCGCAGATGCCGAATCCGGCAATTCCGGCTCGGGCACAGGCGGTTGCTCGACGGGTTCGGGCGACGGCTCAGGTGCCGGCGGTTCGGCTTCAGGCTGCGGCTCTAAGACAGGTTCTGTCTGCGGATCTGGTTCAGGCGCGGCCGGCGGTTCGGATGCCTCCGTCTCGGACGCTTCCGTCGGCTCCTCCTCCAAGGCAGGTTCCGGCTCGGGCTCCTCGGGCGGCACGACCAGCGTCACTTCGATCGCCTGCTCCTGCTCATTCAGATCGACCGGGTTGTCGAAGCTCATGAGGAAGACGGCCACTGCAAGCCCGTGCAGCAGCAGTGAAACGGCGAACCCTCCGCCGAGGCGCCGCCAGCCAGTCTTCCTCTGATCCGTCATGCTGTGATCCATAGCCACGATTGCGGCGAAAAGGGAGGCGAAAATGACGAGGGTCGACATTTCAGCGGCGAGGCGCATCCAAGTGAACGCGTGCTTGGAGCGTGGACCGTTGCCGAACTCTCCAGCTCATGCGCTGAAGCGTCGAACGGGCCCGATCAGGCCGCTCGTCACACTTGGCAAGATGGTGGGCCCGGCCTGCCAATGCTCATCCGGTACAGTTCCTATGACATGAAAAACCCGCCGGATCGCTCCAGCGGGTTTCCATAATCGAATGCTTGGTTTCGATTTAGCTGTCGAGGAACGAGCGCAGCTTCCTCGAACGGCTCGGATGCTTCAGCTTGCGCAGCGCCTTCGCCTCGATCTGACGGATACGTTCGCGGGTGACCGAGAACTGCTGGCCGACTTCTTCGAGCGTGTGGTCGGTGTTCATGCCGATGCCGAAGCGCATGCGCAGGACGCGTTCTTCACGCGGCGTGAGCGAGGCCAGAACGCGGGTCGTCGTTTCACGCAGGTTCGCCTGGATGGCGGCGTCGATCGGCAGAAGCGCGTTCTTGTCCTCGATGAAGTCGCCGAGGTGGCTGTCCTCTTCGTCACCCACGGGGGTTTCGAGCGAGATTGGCTCCTTGGCGATCTTCAGCACCTTGCGAACCTTTTCGAGCGGCATGGCAAGCTTTTCGGCCAGTTCTTCCGGCGTCGGCTCGCGGCCGATCTCGTGCAGCATCTGGCGCGAGGTACGGACGATCTTGTTGATCGTCTCGATCATGTGCACCGGAATACGGATCGTGCGGGCCTGGTCGGCAATCGAACGGGTGATCGCCTGACGAATCCACCAGGTCGCATAGGTCGAGAACTTGTAACCGCGGCGATACTCGAATTTGTCGACCGCCTTCATCAGGCCGATATTGCCTTCCTGAATGAGGTCGAGGAACTGCAGGCCGCGGTTCGTGTACTTCTTGGCGATCGAGATGACGAGACGCAGGTTTGCCTCGACCATTTCCTTCTTGGCGATACGTGCTTCACGTTCGCCCTTCTGCACCATGGACACGATGCGACGGAATTCGGCGATCGAGATGCCCGTTTCGGTGGCGAGATTCTGGATCTCCCCACGGATATCGCGGATCGTCTGGTTCTCTTCGCGCGCAAAATCCTTCCAGCCACGGGCAGAAAGATTGGCGATCGACTTCATCCAGTTCGGGTCGAGTTCGGCGCCCTGGTACTGCTCCAGGAACGAGTCGCGCTTGACGCCGTAGCTTTCGGCGAGACGCAGAAGCCGGCCCTCGTTCTGCATCAGGCGCTTGGAGATATCGTAAAGCTGTTCGACAAGGCTGTCGATGCGGTTCTGGTTGAGCGACAGCGACTTGACCGCCGTGATCAGCTGATCCTTCAGCTCCTTGTAGCGGCGCTCCTGGCCAGACGACAGCGTGCCGGCACAGGCGAGACGTGCCTCCACCTGCTGGTCCTGCAGCTTGCGCAGCTTCTTGTAGGTGTCGGCAATGAGGTCGAGGGTCTCCATGACCTGTGGGCGAAGTTCCGATTCCATCGCGGCCAGCGACAGGTTCGATTCGTCCTCGTCCTCTTCCTCTTCTTCCGGCGGCATGCCCTCGCCGCCCATGGCGGTGATGTCGTCGTCGTCACCGGAGGTCTGCGGGCGCCGCTTGGCGCGCTCCTTTTCCTTCTCTTCGGCCGCCTTGCGGTCAGCCTCGATCTTTTCAGGAGACTGGAACTGCGGGGCAGCCTTGGCTTCCGGGCCGGAATAGGTGGTTTCGAGATCGATGATCTCGCGCAACAGCGTCGTGCCTTCGTTCAGCTCGTCACGCCAGATGATCAGTGCCTGGAACGTCAGCGGGCTCTCGCAAAGGCCGGAGATCATCGTCTCGCGGCCGGCCTCGATACGCTTGGCGATGGCGATTTCGCCCTCGCGCGACAGGAGCTCGACCGAACCCATTTCGCGCAGATACATGCGCACCGGGTCGTCGGTGCGATCCGTCGGTTCTTTCTTCTTGGCTGTCGCCACGGCCGTACCAGCGGACGGAGCAAGCTCGCCGCCTTCACTTTCGCCGTCTTCTTCATTGTCGTCTTCGCTGGGCTGGGCCTCGTCGACGTCCTCGTCCTCGATGACGTTGATACCCATGTCCGAAAGCATGGCCATGGTGTCTTCGATCTGCTCCGAGGTGACCTCCTCGGACGGCAGAACCGAATTCAGCTCATCCATCGTGACATAGCCGCGCTTCTTGGCGGCTTTGATCATCTTTTTGACCGCGTCATCGGAAAGATCGAGAAGCGGGCCGTCCGTCGCGCCGTCGCGTTCGCCTTCGGCTTCTTCGTTTTCTTTGACTTTCGATGCCATTTATCTCGTCGCTTTCCCTGACGTCTGATCATGCTGCTGGTCGCCGGACGGATGGGGGAGCGGTGCACTCGCCCTGGCGGATAGCTGTCTGTGACCTAACGGAGTGTTGCTTAATTCCTGATTAACTAAGGGCATTGCGGTCGCAGCGCCGAGCTCTTGATTGCCTGCATGACCGGTCATCATACCAGAGATCTGTCCGAACCCACCTCACCCTAGTGTGCTTGGATTGGTGATTCCCACAATTTTTCCTGACGTCAAGCCTTTCCGCAGGCCAGATCAGGAAAATCAACAAAACAAGCCGTCCGACGGCGTCTTTATCACCGATCTTCGCAAATGTAGGACGTTACGCCTGAGAAACAAGGGGCAGGCCCGATCCACGCTAGGTCACATGGACACGGGGCCACCCGCCTTCACGCCAATGAGGAACCAGACCCGCATCGGCCCCTTGCCCTTGACGTCGATCTCACCACGCAATTCAAAATCGAACCGATCCTCCAGTCTCGATTTGAGGCAGTCGGCAACCTGGATCCGCCCCGCCACGCCGTGCGATTCCATGTGGGCTGCCGTGTTGACCGTATCGCCCCAGACGTCATAGAGGAGCTTGCTCGTACCGATGACACCGGCAACGACCGGCCCCGTATCGAGACCGATTCGCACCTCGACCGGCTCCCCCACCTGCTCTGATATCCGCCGGCAGCACGCGAGCAGATCGAGCGCCATCAGCGCCACCGCCGCTTCGTGGTCGGACTTCGGCTCCGGCAGGCCGCCGGCAACCATGTAAGCATCGCCGATGGTCTTGATCTTCTCCAGTCCATGGGCACTCGCAATCGCATCGAATTGCCCGAAAACCCGCCCCAGAAACGCAATGACCTGTTGCGGCTCCCATCGCGCGGCCCGCGAAGTGAAGTCGACGATATCGGCAAACAAGATGGTGGCAGACGGGATCTGGTCTGCCACAACCTGGGTCCGGTGGTCGCGCAGCCGCATGGCCACGGCCTGCGGCAGGATGTTTTGCAGCAGACGCTCCGAAAACTGATGTTCCGATTCGAGCGCGGTCTCTGCCTGGGCCGCCTCCTTGAACGCGAAGAAGGAGATCGTGAAAATCAACAGGAAGGCAAAGGGGACAGTCAGGTAATAGAGTATGTGGAGAAAGAACGGCTCCACATGGATGAAATCCAGCGGCGCAACGAACAGAACTTCGGTGGCGAGAAAGGCGATCAGCCCGACGATGGTCACACAGGCCGACACCAGCAGGCGCTCCGAACCGAACACCAGCAGGGAGGCAGCAGCCCCCGGCAGAAAATAGAAATGCAGCCCTGAGTCACGACCGAAAAACATGCAATAGCCGACCCCGAAGATCAGCCACATCATGCAGAGGTAAAGGGCACCTGCGATCGGACCGTACCGGTGAAAATAGGGCGTCAGCGCATAGAAGAGCAATTGCGGGGAAAAGGCGATGATCGCCGGCAACAGTCCGTACCAGTCGTAGAGCGCATAGAGCACGATGTAGGGAATGGTCATCAGGCTGACCATCGCCGCGATGACATTGGTCACTGCGAGCCTGCGGCGAATGCGTGGCGAATATCCCGCCGTCCCAATCCTCGCCACCCACCAGACTGCATTCGGCAAACGCCAGAACGAGCGTGGTTTGAGCCCATTTTGGGCTATGAAGTCGAGTTCGGGCTGCGACACTCTTGCATCCGGTGCGAATGGTCCGGCACCTGCATCTCGCATTTGTCGCCGAGGCGCAACATATTTATGCAAACGATTACATCAGCTGCGCCCGGTGGCGGCACCCTTGACGCGACCGGACATCACGCCGAAGCCATCGATGATCGCCTCCTGGTTTTCCATCCGCGTCACCTCGAGCTGAACCTCGTGCAGCGCACTGATCACCTGCTCGATGCGGCCGGCATCATCTGTCTCCGTCGCCTCTGCGACCTCGCGCTCCAGTTCCATGCGCTGGCGCTTCAGTGCACGCGCCCGCTTGTAGAGCGAGAGTGCCTGCCCATAGCCCTCGCGCGCATCCTCGGACGCCGCGATCTCGGTCGCGATCCACAGGCGGGCGTTGCGGATCTGCTGATCGAGCGCACGCAGCAGCGTGCCATGACCGTGAGCTTCCAGTTTCTGGATCAGTTCCTCGCGAGTCAGCGACGAACCGGCTTCGGCAACCGCGGTCAAAAGCGACGACCACATCTTCTGGAGCCCGACATTTTCATAGTCGATGGAGGCGATCTCGTCATATTCGTCCTCGAGCAATCGCGGATGATTGACGATGGTGAGCGCAAGCACGCTCTCCCGAAGGGTCGGCTGGTCGAGAGCGCCGCGCACGAGCCCCGAGCGCGCGAGCCGATCCGAAATCGCCCCACGGCTGGAAGCAACAGGTCCCGGAGGGCGTCCACCGGTCCGACCGCCCTGCTGCCCCTGTCCGCGCCCGCCATTCTGGAAATTGCCACGCTCGCCACGTCCCGGCTGGCTTGCCTGGAAGAAGCTATAGAGCCTGTCGCGGACATCCTGCTGGTAATGACGTCGGACATTCTCATCGCCGATCACATTGACGATCTGCTTGAGCTTCGCCTCGAGCTCGGCCCGCTTTTCCGGCGTATCAAACCCACCACCTTGCGTCTCGCGCGTCCAGACCATCTCGGCGAGTGGCCGGGCTTCGGACAGCACGCGATCGAAGGGCTGGCGCCCGTCCCGCTTCACCAGGTCGTCAGGGTCCTTACCGTCAGGCAGCATGGCAAAACGGAGCGACTGACCCGGCTTGATGTGCGGCAGGGCAAGATCCACGGCGCGGAAGGCGGCTCTCTGCCCCGCACCATCGCCGTCGAAGCAAAGCACCGGCACGGGCGTCGTCTTCCACATCAGTTGCAACTGATTTTCGGTCAGCGCCGTCCCAAGTGGAGCGACCGCATTCTCGATCCCCGCCTGATAGAGCGCGATCACATCCATGTAGCCTTCGACCGCAATCAGCGTGTCGGCCCCGTCCGCCCCCTGCATCGCTCTGCGCGCGCGAGAAAAATTGTAGAGCACATTGCCTTTGTGGAAGAGTTCCGTCTCGTTGGAATTGAGATATTTCGCCATCGCATCCGGCGCCATGGCGCGACCGCCAAAGGCAATGACCTTGTCGCGCGACGAGAGGATCGGAAACATGATGCGATCGCGAAAGCGGTCATAGGAGACGGGAATATCGGGCCCATGCACGACGAGCCCGCATGCCTCGATCTGCTCCCGCGCCACGCCCTTGGACGCCAGATATTCCTTCAGCGCATTGCGGCTTTCCGGTGCATAGCCAAGCCGAAATGTCTCGATCGTTCGACCGGAGAGCCCGCGCTCACGCAGGTAAGCCCGCGCCCTGGCGCCGTTCGCCGTCTGCAACTGGTCCTGGAAGAACTGGGTCGCCATCTCCATGACGTCCTGCAAGGTGGTGCGCTCACGCTCACGGCGCTCCGCCTGCGGGTCCGGCTGCGGCATTGAAATGCCGGCCATGTCGGCCACCTGCTGTACAGCCTCGATGAAGCTCAAGCCCTCTAGATCCGTCAGAAAGCGGAAATGGTCGCCGGATACCCCACAGCCGAAGCAATGATAGCGCCCCTTGCGATCCTCGCAGTGAAAGCTTGGGCTCTTTTCGCCATGGAAGGGGCAACAAGCCCAATAATCCTGTCGGGACACATTGGTTTTCTTGCGATCCCAGGTCACGCGACGACCCACGACGGCCGAAATCGGCACGCGGTCACGGATCTCGTCGAGAAAGTCGTTGGAAAAGCGCATCTGTATCCCTGGGAAGCTGATCCTCCATATAGGCGCGCCGGACGCGCAGCGCCAAGGCTTTCACGCGGCATACCCGTTATTCACAGCGGTCATTTTCAAAGACGACTGTGAATGCGCCTCAGGGCTCGCTCAGAGATCCCCTTGTCGCTGAGCCTGAACGACATTCCGGTGAGTAACAGCGCGGTCCTGTGCCATCTCGTCGACGAACGAAGCGTGCGAAGCCCTGAAACGCAAGACGCCGCCCGAAGGCGGCGTCGCAAACTCGAAAACGTGAGCCTTACTTGAGCAGGTCCTTGACCACGCCCGAGGCCTTCCCGAAATCCATCTGGCCCGAATAGCGCTCCTTGAGCGTGCTGATGCACTTGCCCATGTCGCGCAGACCTTGTGCCCCGGTCTCGTTGATCACGGCGGCGCAAAGCTCCCGCACCTTCTCTTCCGGCAGCTGCTCCGGCATGAAGGACTTGATGATCTCGATTTCCTCGCGCTCCTGCGCAGCAAGCTCCGGACGATTGTTCTCCGCATAAATGCGGGCGGACTCGTCGCGCTGCTTCATCATCTTCATCAGGATCTGCATGATTTCATCGTCGCTCACCGGATCCTTGCCGGTGCCGCGATGCGCGATGTCCCGGTCCTTGATCGCGGTCTGGATCAGACGCACGGTCGACGTCCTGCGGACATCCTTGGCCTTCAGGGCCTCTTTCAGCGAGTTGGCGAGCGTGTCGCGTAGCATTTTCTTCTCCGGTGAAAAGCCCGTTGCCCGGTGGCGATTGTGGCTTTTCCGTGTTTGTTTGAGTGGTTCACATAGCCAGACATCTGCTGCAGTGCAAACGAATTGAACAAACCATTGAAATGGCTTGGGAGAAATCCGGAGCGTAAGCGACTCCGGAATTGACCTCGCGACGCGATGCGTCTATTGCTCGGCACCTGCACGCAAATTGACATCAGGGCTGAAAACGCGCGACTTCGCGCGCCTTCGATCTGCAACATAAATGGTCCTGCGATACCGCTCCGACAAGGGGCCGGCACGCGGGCAAAAAGGAACGACCATGACCGCGACAGCTCCCTGGACGACCCGCAAGCCGACCGCCCTCCTCGTTCTCGCCGACGGCACCGTCATCGAAGGCCACGGCGTCGGCGCAACCGGCAAGGTCCAGGCCGAGGTCTGCTTCAACACGGCCCTGACAGGTTACGAAGAGATCCTGACCGATCCCTCCTATCTCGGTCAGATCGTCACCTTCACCTTCCCGCACATCGGCAATGTCGGCACCAATGACGAAGACATCGAAGACCTGACGCCGGCAGCACGCCACGGCGCGGTCGGCACCATCTTCAAAGCCGATATCACCGAGCCTTCAAACTACCGTGCCGCGAGCCATCTCGACGCCTGGCTGAAGAGCCGTGGCATCATCGGCCTCTCCGGCGTCGATACACGCGCGCTGACCGCCTGGATCCGCGAGAACGGTGCCCCGAACGCCGTCATCGCCCACGATCCGAATGGTGTCTTCGACATCGAAGCCCTGAAGGCCGAAGCCAAGGCCTGGAGCGGCCTCGAAGGCCTCGACCTCGCCAAGGTCGCCACATCAGGCCAGTCTTCGGTCTGGAATGAAAAGGACTGGTCCTGGACCGAGGGCCACATGACGCTCGGTTCCGCCGATGCCAAATACCACATCGTCTGCGTCGATTTCGGCGTGAAGCGCAACATCCTGCGCCTTTTCGCGGGTCTCGACTGCAAGGTCACCGTCGTCCCCGCCACCACTTCGGCCGAAGACATTCTCGCGCTGAACCCGGATGGCGTCTTCCTGTCGAATGGCCCCGGCGACCCGGCCGCAACCGGCGCATATGCCGTTCCGGTCATCCAGAACCTGGTCAAGAGCGACAAGCCGCTCTTCGGCATCTGCCTCGGCCACCAGATGCTGGGTCTCGCACTCGGCGGCAAGACCGAAAAGATGCACCAGGGGCACCATGGCGCCAACCACCCGGTCAAGGATTTCACGACGGGCAAGGTAGAGATCGTTTCGATGAACCACGGCTTTGCAGTCGACTCCAAATCACTGCCCGAAGACGTTGAACAGACTCACATTTCTCTTTTCGACGGTACCAATTGCGGCCTGCGTCTCAAGGGCAAGCCGGTCTTCTCCGTCCAGCACCACCCGGAAGCATCGCCCGGCCCGCAGGACAGCCACTACCTGTTCCGTCGCTTCATCAACATGGTTCGCGAGAACAAGGGCGAGCAGGCACTCGCCGAACGCTGAGCGATCTCAGACGGATTGACGATGACGGCCCGGTTTATCCCCGGGCCGTTTGCATGTCATGCCGGACCTTCATGTAGAAGCGAAGGCTCAGCATGACGGCAGCGCTCGCCAGCCCCAGGCAGAAACCATACCAGATGCCGATGCCGCCAATCCCGAGCGGAAAGGCCATGAGCCAGGCGAGGAAAAACCCGATCGGCCAGTAGGCGATGAGAGCGAGGATCATCGGCACCCGCGCATCTTTGAGACCACGCAACAGGCCCGCTGCGATCGCCTGCAACCCGTCGACCAGCTGGAAGAACCCCGCCACCATGACCAGTGGCCCGGCAAAGGCGAGAACAGCCGGCGCGGCCGGCGCGTTTCCGTTGATGAAGGCGGCAGACAGCTGTTGCGGCACCAGCAGGAACAGGATTGCGCCCGACAGGGACATGAGACCGGCAATGCCGAGCACCGTGATCGATGCCCGCACCAGTTCCGGATAATTGCCCCGGCCATGCGCAAGACCGACCCGCACGGTTGCCGCTTGCGCCAATCCAAGCGGCAGCATGAAGGCAATCGACGCGAGCTGCAGTGCAATGCCATGGGCCGCCAGTTCGATCGTGCCGATCCGGCCCATCAAGAGCGAGGCCGCGCTGAACAGGCTGACCTCCGCCAGAACCGTGACGCTGATCGGCAGACCGAGATGCAGCACTTCGCGAAAGGCCTGCCAATCGGGCCTCCAGAAGCGGATGAAGAGCTCGTAGCGCCGCGTCTCGTCACGGGTCTGGATATAGATGACCATCGCCACGAAGCTCACCCATTGCACAATGACGGCGACAATCGCCGCACCGGTCATGCCGAGCGCTGGCAGCCCGAAATGGCCAAGCACCAGCGCATAGGCGAGAATGGCGTTGAGAACCAGGATGCCCAGCGTCACCCAGAGCACGATCCGTGCCCGTCCCGTTGCGCTGACCAGCGCACGCAAGACGGCAAAAAGCAGGGCGGGCAGCAGGCCGAGCTGGATGATGAACACATAGCCCGCCGCAAGTGCTGCAACTTCGGGCTTCTGCCCAAGCGCGAGCAGGATCGTCTCGGCATTGAAGAACAGCGGCATCGTCAGGAGCACGTAGAGGATCGACACCCACATGCCCATGCGGATGGAGCGACGGACGGAGACGACATCACCCCGACCATAGGCCTGCGCCACCATCGGCATGACAGCCATGGAAAAGCCCGAGCCGAAGATGAAGATCGTGAAGAAGAACTGACCGGCCAGCACCATGGCGGCAAGCGGCACGGCGCCCAGCTGACCCACGATCACGACGTCGGTCGTATGAATGCCGAGCTGCGCCAGCTGCGCTCCGATCAGCGGAATCCCCAGCGCAAGCGTTGCGCGAATATGCGACGTCCAGCTGCCGGCACCAACAGGTGCATGGCCGTGGGTATCGAGCGAAGCGATATCTGTGTGCATGGCTTGGATCTCAACGAAAAAAGCCGCTTCCAGGATCCTGGCGAGCGGCATGTCGTAACGGGATAGGCGCCAATCCCCAGTCCATCAAGACGAAATCATCAACCTGCAGAATTTTTGCGCGATACATCAGAGATTTTGATGAAAATCCGCCGATATTCGGCGGTTTGCGCTTTGACACCGGTCATAAAATGCAAATTGAGGTCGAAAATGGAGCAAACCGACCTTTTCCACTTTCATGGATCGCGCTTATGGTCTCCTCCCCTGAAAGCAGAAAGAAATGATCGAGACATGTTGGAACTGATTTGGCGTGGCGCGATCATCGGCGTCGGAGCAACACTTGCCATGGATATCTGGGCAGTCATTCTGACAACAGTTTTCAGGCAGCCCAGGCCCAACTGGGCGCTGGTCGGACGCTGGTTCTATCATTTGAAATCCGGACGGGTCTTCCATGACACGATCGCGGATGCGGAGCCTTACAGCCACGAACTGGCCCTCGGCTGGTTCTCACACTACGCCGTCGGCATCGCCTACGGCATCATGCTGGCACTGCTTGCCGGGGCCGCATGGGTCGCCGAGCCCACCTTCCTGCCCGCCTGGATCTGGGCGATCGTCACGGTCGCCGCCGGTTGGTTCCTTCTGCAGCCGGGCCTGGGGCTCGGCTGGGCAGCCGCAAAGACACCGAACCCCACAAAGGTCCGTGCCCTCAACCTCGCCGCTCATACGGTCTTTGGTCTGGGCCTCTGGCTGACGGCACTCCTGATCCGGTAAGGAAACCGACGCGTCAGATCGCGCCGGAGAAGGTGTCGCATGTGCTCACATTGCCGCTGTCGTAGCCGCGCTTGAACCATTTCATCCGCTGGGCGGAGGTGCCGTGATTGAAGGCGTCGGGGACCACATAACCCTGGCTGCGCTTCTGCAGCGTATCGTCACCGATCTGCTGCGCGGCATTCAGCGCTTCCTCAAGGTCACCGTCGGAGAGGATCCCTTCCTTGTCAGCCGATTTCGCCCAGATCCCGGCATAACAATCGGCCTGCAATTCGACGCGCACTGACATCTGGTTCGCCTCCCGCTGTCCCATGGACCGGCGCTGGCGGTTGAACTCCGGCAGCACGCCCGTCAGGTTCTGCACGTGATGCCCGACCTCATGCGCAATGACATAGGCTTGGGCAAAGTCACCGGCGGCATCGAACTTCTGTTCGAGCTGGTCAAAAAATTCGGTGTCGAGATAGACCTTGCTGTCCGCCGGGCAATAGAACGGGCCGGTGGCCGACGAAGCCTGGCCGCAGGGTGAGGATGTCGAGCCACCGAATAGCACCAGCGTCGGCTCCCGGTATTGCTCGCCGGAGGCGGAAAAGATCGCATTCCAGGTGGTTTCCGTCTCGGCCAGCACAGTCCGGACAAAGGCGGTCGTCTCATCGCTGGATTGCCCCGCCGGCCGTTGTCCGATCGACTGCTCGTATCCGGAGCCGGAACCGCCGACATTGCCCTCGCCCAACACCTGAAGCATGTCGATGCCCATCGCCTTGAGCACGAAATAGATCACGACAAGAAAAATGATCGTGCCGAAGCTCAGGC
Organism: Peteryoungia algae; assembly: GCF_030369675.1. NCBI lineage: Bacteria > Pseudomonadati > Pseudomonadota > Alphaproteobacteria > Hyphomicrobiales > Rhizobiaceae > Peteryoungia > Peteryoungia algae. The sequence goes on from NZ_CP128477.1 coordinate 1,487,283, forward strand.
CTCCGCCACGGCGGCCGCCCATGGGGAGCTGGATCCCGGACCGGCCAAAGGGATTGCGACCCAATCCTCTGCCGGAAGATTGCCCGCGCCGGTCCTCGATATTGTCCGACTGCCGACGGCCTCTCCATTCCATGGTGCTTCCCTCTCCACTTACGCAGCTATCAATGAGAACATAGCCGAACTGTTCCCTCGCACCAGTGGGCGCGCGATTTTCTTGCGCAGCGAGGCACGCAACCGGGGCGAATGGCTGTCACTCAACCCTTCGCGTATCCGTACTCCCCGCCCCGCGCGAGCGCCCGCTGATAGGCCGGCCGTGCGCGGATCTGTTCCATCCAGCCGCGCAGCACGCTCGTATCCTTGGCACCGGCGATCCGTGTCGTGCCGGCTTCGACCGGAAAACTCATCGCGATGTCGGCTGCGGAGAAATCCTTGCCGGCGAACCAGCCTTCCTTGCCGACCTCCGCGATCCAGAGATCCAGATGGTCGGAGAGTTGTGGATCGAGCAATTTGCGCGAGACACCCTGGCTGATCATCCGCGCGACTGGCCGGACGAAAAAGGGAACCTGACCCGGAATGCGGGCAAAGATCAGCTTCATCACCAGAAGCGGCATGGCCGAACCCTCGGCATAATGCATCCAGTAGCGATAGCGCAGCCGCTCATCCGTGCCGGCGGCAGGTCGCAGTCCTTCTCCACCATAGGTCTCGATCAGATAGTCCATGATCGCGCCGCTCTCGGCGACCACCCGTCCATCGTCCTCGATGACAGGTGACTTGCCCAGCGGATGCACGGCCTTCAACTCCTTCGGCGCGAGATAGTCCTTCGTGCGATGATACACCTTGACCTGATAGTCGAGCCCCAGTTCTTCCAGCATCCAGAGGATGCGATGCGCGCGGGAATTGTCGAGATAATGCACGGTGATCATCAGGAAGGATCCTTGGATTGTCGTTGATCGAGCTATCTAGAGGCCGCAGGTACATCCGTCGAGGCGAAGCTCCAACTTTCTCTCGGCACGCCGCCCGATCGCACGATGCAAGCCCTTGGCAGGCCGGGCATCGCGTGCAAGTCTCGCGCGAAATTGCACTTTGGGAGGAGTGACACATGAAGGCGATGCGACTGGAGGCCACCGGCCGGCTCTTCACCCGCGAGGTCGAGAAGCCGATGCCCGGACCGGATCAGCTTCTGGTCAAGGTCGAGGCCTGCGGCGTCTGCGGCACCGATCGCCATCTTTTCAAGGGCGAGTTTCCCTGCACGCCGCCCGTGACCCTCGGCCATGAATTCAGTGGAATCGTCGAAGAGCTCGGCGCAGGCGTTGCGGGCTTTGCCATTGGTGACCGCATCACCGGCGATCCGAACATCGCCTGCGGTCGCTGCAGCCAATGCGTCGGCGGCCGCGTCAATCTCTGCCGAAACCTGAAGGCCATCGGCATCCACCGCGATGGCGGCTTCGCCGATTATATCATCGTTCCTCAGAAGCAGGCCTTCCTTCTGCCCTCCGATCTCGACCCGCTGCACGGCGCCTTCTGCGAACCCCTCGCCTGCTGCCTGCACGGGATCGATCTCGCGGACATCAGAACCGGAGCATCGGTCGTGGTTCTCGGCGGGGGCGTCATCGGCTTGTTGACGGTCCAGCTGGCCCGGCTCGCGGGCGCAACGACAGTCATCCTCGTGACCCGTCAGGCGAGCCGCCGCAGCCTTGCCGAAGGCCTCGGCGCCACGGCCAGCGTCGATCCGGCGGCAGGCGACGTCATCGCACAGATCGCAGGCGAAACGGGGCTCGTCCCGGGCGGCGTCGATGTCGTCCTCGAATGCGCCGGCGTCGGCGAAACGGTGATCCAGGCAACGAAGCTCGTGCGTCCCGGCGGCACAGCCGTCATCCTCGGCGTCATGCCCCAGGGCGAGACGATCGCGATCGAGCCCTTCGACCTCCTCTTCCGGGAGGTGAAACTCGTCACCTCCTTCCTCAATCCCTTCACACATCGCCGCGCCGCAGACTTGATCGCATCGGGCATGATCGAAGTGGAGACGCTTATCTCGCGCAAGGTCTCGCTCGACGACGCACCCGAGGCAGTCGGCAATCCGCCCCGGCCGGGCGAGGTCAAGGTGCTCGTCGTTCCAGGCCTCTGACTAGATTTGCGGACGTTTGTCCGTCCAGGGCTGCGCGTTCTCCAACTGGCCCGCGAGCGAGAACAGCGTATCCTCGTCGGCGAAGCGCCCGACGAACTGCATGCCGATCGGCAAGCCCTCGTGCGACCAGCCGATCGGCACCGACATGGCCGGTTGACCGGTGACATTGAAAATGGGCGTCCAGGGGATGAACTCGAAGGTCTGCGCCGCCAGTTGTTCGGCAATGCCAAGCTTCTTCAACAGGCGGCCGCCACCGAGGTAACCGAGCACCGTCAGCAGCTTTTTCTCGACGGCACTCGGCTGCAAGGCACCGATCTTGACAGGCAATGACGACAGCACCGGCGTCATCAGCACATCGATGTCATCGAAGAAACCGAGAATCGAACGGGCGGACAGCTTGAGATAGCGGTGCGCCGTGATCAGATCGGCCGCTGTGAACCCCTCGCCCAGCAGTCCCATGCCGAAGGTCGAGGCATCATAGTCACCGGGCCGGATCTTCACGCCGAAGGTCTTGGCGGTATACTCGATGTCCGCACGGAGTTCCCCGGCAAGCGCGGTCAGGAAAGCCATGGAGAAGGCCTCGCGCTCGACGGGCGGCGCCGCATCGACCACCTCGTGGCCGAGGTCGGTGAGCAGCGCCACCGCCTTGTCGAAGGCGGCGATCACCTCGGGCGCAACGGCTTTGCCGAGCATAGGCGCGTGCGAAACCGCAATGCGCAGCCGCGGGGGCGCCCTATGCACCGCATCGAGAAACGTGCCCTCATGCCGCGGCAAAGGATGCGGCGAGCCGCGATCCGGCCCATGCGTGGCGTCGAGCACAGCGGCGCTGTCCCGTACCGACCGCGTCAGCACGTGTTCGACGGCAAAGCCGGACCAGGCCTCGCCGATGAACGGACCGGCCGGAGTGCGTCCGCGCGTCGGCTTCATCCCGAAAATGCCGCAAGCCGAGGCCGGAATGCGGATCGATCCGCCACCGTCGCCACCCGAGGCGATTGGCACCATGCCGGAAGCGACCGCGGCGGCCGAACCACCCGACGAGCCACCCGGCGTGCGCGTCATATCCCACGGGTTCCGGCTCGGGCCACACGCGCCGGGCTCGGTATAGGGCGTCAATCCGAATTCAGGCGTATTGGTTTTGCCCGCGATCACCAGGCCTGCAGCGCGCCACCGCCGGACGAGTTCACTGTCGCCGGTCGCCTTCCGGGTGGCCCAGAGCCGATTGCCGTTTCCAGTCGGCACACCATCCACCTGCGCCAGGAGATCCTTGATCAGAAATGGCACGCCTGCGAGCGGTCCACCACCGGTGCCGGCGCCGACATGTTGCCTTGCCTCCTCGAACAGCGGCCGAACCACCGCATTGAGCTGCGGATTGACCTCTTCTATGCGGGCGATGGCCGCCTCGAGCACTTCGACAGCGGAGACCTGCCCCCGCCGGATCAGATCCGCCAATCCCATGCCGTCGTGTTTGCCGTAGTCGTCGAACATGCACCGCCCGCCTCGATTGGATTCGCCTCCCAACTCTTTCGCCATCCCTCGCCGGAGGCAAGCCCCAAGGGACGCACCGGATCAATCGAATATAAGAACTACTTAACCATGAACCCTTAGAGTTCGAGACAAATGCGCGTGGTCGCCTGTCGGGCGGACGAAGCGCTGTGACACTGCAAGGCTAATGAGGGAACGGCCCATGCTCTTCAGATCCGCCACCAGCCGGAATATTTTCTCGACAGTCGGACTCGGTGTCGTCACCACCATCGGGGTGGCCGCGACGCTGGTCGGCCTGACCTATGGCCACATCCGCGAAGCCGGGATCAACGAGATGCGCGTCGCCGCATCCGATGCCTCGGGCGACATCGCAGAGAGCCTGAAGGCATCATATCAGATGGTCGAGGGCATGCGGACATCGGTGGAAGCCTTGCGCGCCAACAACCTTGCCGACCGCACCATTGCCATGGCCGTGATGACCAGCGCGCTCGAAGCCTATCCGGGCGCGATCGGCGTTTCCACCGGCTGGGAACCCGATGCCTATGACGGCAAGGATGCAGACTTCGCCGGCAAGCCGGTCCATGACGCGACGGGCCGCTTTGTGCCCTACATCTTCCGCTCTGCCGGCGCCATCAAGACCGATGTGCTCGTCGATTACGACAAGCCGGGCGCTGGCGACTACTACCAGCTGCCGGTCAAGACCGGAAAATCCGTGCTCATGGAACCCTATGTCTATCCGGTCGACGGAAAGGACGTGTTGATGACAACGATCTCCATCCCGATCTTCGATCAGGGCAAGGCGGTCGGCTATATCGGCGCTGACATCGATCTCGACCAGACGGCGACGGCTCTCGCCGCCAAGCGTCCGCTGGGCGACGGCTACATTGCCCTCCTCTCCTCGGCCAATGCCTTCGTCAGCCATCCGGACAAGGATGTGATGGGCAAGCCGCTGAGCGACAGCGGCGTTGACACCACCGCCTGGGAGACGGTCCTCAGAGCACCCGGCAGCGTCGGCACCATCGTCGACAAGGACGGCGTCGAACGCATGGCGGTCGCAGTCCCGATCGAGCCCTTTCCCGGTGCCGTGTGGAACGTGGTCGTTGCGGTGCCGAGCGCAACCGTGCTCGGCGCCCTGACAGAGACGGTGTCCACCTCCGCCCTCATCATCATCGGCGCCACCATCCTGCTGATGGTCGTCGGCTGGTTACTCGCCCGCCGCTTCGTCGGTCGGATCAACCGGGTCATCGGCCAGACAACCGAGATTGCAGCCGGCCGCCTCGACGTCGAACTGACCGACAGGGATCGCGGCGACGAACTCGGTGATCTCTCCCGTTCGCTCCAGGTCCTCCTGGAAAGCAACCGCAAGAAGGTTGAGCTGGAAAAAGACGCTGAAGCCCGCTTCGAGCAGGAAGAGGTTGAGCGCGTCGAACGCTCCAGGGGTCACAAGGCTCGTGAAGAGGAAATCCGCCTGGTGGTCGACGAGTTGCGCGCAGGCCTCGCCCGCCTGTCCGACGGCGACATGACGGTCCGGCTGGACAAGCCCTTCTCGCCGGCTCTCGACGAGATCCGCGGCAACTTCAACGACTCGATCGAGAAGCTGTGCGCCGCCATGAACTCCTTCCGCGACAATGCCACCACGATCGAAAACGGCTCGAACGAGATCCGCTCGGCCGCCGACGATCTCGCACGCCGCACCGAACAACAGGCCGCCTCCGTCGAAGAAACCTCGGCCGCCCTCTCCCAGATCACCAGGTCGGTGAAGGAATCGACCCAGCGCGCCGAAGAGGCAGGCCAGCAGGTCAGCCGCACCAAGGAAAGCGCCGAACGCTCCGGCGACGTGGTGCGCTCCGCGGTCGACGCGATGAGTGCGATCGAACAGTCCTCGCAGTCGATCTCCAACATTATCGGCGTCATCGACGAAATCGCCTTCCAGACGAATCTGCTCGCGCTCAATGCCGGCGTCGAGGCAGCCCGTGCGGGCGAAGCCGGCAAGGGTTTTGCCGTCGTCGCCCAGGAAGTCCGCGAACTCGCCCAGCGCTCCGCCAATGCCGCCAAGGAAATCAAGACTCTGATCACGGCCTCAGGCGAACAGGTCAAACATGGCGTCTCTCTGGTCGACCAGACCGGTGAAGCCCTGACCGCAATCGTCGCCGAAGTTCAGCAGATCAACACAAACGTGCATGCCATCGTCGAAGCGGCCCGCGAGCAGTCGACCGGACTGGCCGAGATCAGATCAACACAAACGTGCATGCCATCGTCGAAGCGGCCCGCGAGCAGTCGACCGGACTGGCCGAGATCAACTCGGCGGTCAACATCATGGATCAGGGCACGCAGAAGAACGCCGCCATGGTCGAGGAAACCAATGCGGCCTCGCACACGCTGGTCACCGAAGTACAGGCCCTGTCCGCCCGCCTCGCCCAGTTCAATCTCGGCTCTCCATCCCGACAGGCGCCAATGCCGGCTCCGGCGGCAAGATCCCATGCGGCTCCCTCCATGCCCGTCCGGCCGGCTCCCGCCTCGCAAGCAACCCGTCCCGTCGCCTCTCCCGCCCGCGCCCTCGCCAGCAAGATCGCATCCGCCATGGGTGCAAAGCCTGCGCCGAGCGGCCAGGAGTGGGAAGAGTTCTGATCTTGGCCTCAATGGCTCAAACGGTGAAATGGCGGGCTAGGCCCGCCATTTCTCGTTTTTGCGGCAAAGTCTCACCTAGGCTCGAAGGAGATTAGCTCCTCGAAATGGTTCATGTCGTCAAAGGCGCAGAAAGCCGGCGCCCGCAGTCGGATGATTGGTGACCGCTGACGGATATCCTCGACGACATCCTCCAGAAAAGGCACCCATGCGGCCATGGTCTCATCGTCGAAACGTTCGACCATGTAGGCGAAGGTCATGTGAAAGACATAGGCATCATGGTCCGGATGCCGATAGCCGAGCAAGTCTGCGAGCCGGCGGCGCCAATCCTTGAGGACTTGCCGGTCCCGCGCCGTCACTCCGTCCAGCATCAATCCGTTCGGCGTCGCATGCGTGACCTCGATGGCGAAGGCTTCGCCCGGCGCAAATCGTGCCAGCCGATCCATGAAGATCGCCGTCATGTCGTCGACCGGTGCCTCGAGCGAAACATCCGCCGGCCAGTACGGCAAGGCTCGCCGGGTCTCGATGATCCCCTGGAAGAGGGTCATATGCAGGCTGGAGACAGCTGTGAACGCGAGTTTGTCGGCACCGGGCATGGCCTGGAAACGAGCGCGGACGGCATGGATGGCCGAGGCACTCTCAGAGTTCTCGACGAGATGGCAGACCACGGTGTTGCCGGGTTCATGCAGAAACAAGCCGACATCATTGTAGCGGGTCCCCAAATGGGACGGTGGATCGGGATTGAATGCGCGGGCACAGATCTTCAGATAGGCAGGCAGATCATCAGGGGTCACGGGGTGTCTCTCAATTACGAGGAAAACTGCAATAAACCCGCCCCGCAAAGCTAATGTGACACCGGCACCTGGCCGCGATGGGCTGCACCCGCTGCAAAAACAACAATCAGCATTCCCACGAAGAGCAGGATAAAGCTGCTTGAAACGTCTGTTGCCCAAACAATAAGTAGCTGCAGCAATGGAAGGGTGGCCACCAACCCGAAAACCAGTCTCTTGGGATTGGCCGGAGCTCCATGGGCGCTGATGTGAGACGCCACAAGCGCCGCAAGCGCACTGGTCGCGCCAAGATCATAGGCGAGACTATAGGGCGTAACCAGAATTCCTGCTGCTGCGAAACAATAGGCGCGGCCCAGCGGATCCTTGACCCTCGGCAGGCTCCAGAGCCATAAGCCGAAAACCAGAACGGCAAACGCGCCATGCCAAATGATGGCTTCGTTGAACGGCAGGCCGACAAGACGCGCCTGACCATAGGCAGAAGCCAGCAAATCAAGAAACCCGCCGCTCAGCGCCTGCATGACCAGACTTTGATGCGGCACTGTATGCTGGAAAAAGCCAATCCAGCTTTCCAATCCAAACAATAGAGCGGACATCATCAGCAATGCGATGGTCGTCGCAGCGGCCGTGGCGAGGACCAGCCACCGCCTCTCATAAAGAAGCAACAGAGGAAACAGCAGGCCAAGCTGTGGCTTCACGGTCAAAAGGCCAATGGCGAGACCTGCAAGGATCGGGTGACGATCTCTCAGCCCTAGTCCGTAAAGGATCAGGGCACCTGTCATGAAGCCATTTTGTCCATAAAGAATGTTCCCAAGGATAAAGGGGACTAACAAGACGACAGCGAGTGGCGAAACACGCTGGACCAACAGGGAGATGGCGTGAAAGTAAAATGCTAGGGTAACGGCAAAGAAGACCAGCATGGACAACCCATAGGGCATGAGACCTAGGGGGAAGATGAGCAACAGGTAACTTGGTGGATAGCTCCAGGATCGCCAGGGATAGTAGGGCCCGAAAACGGCCTGCATCTCGGCGAAATAGATATCATGACCAAGGAAAAGGTTCATCACTTTGCCCTCCAGCATCAGCCTGGAGGCCAGCCAATAATTGGCATAGTCCTTGTCAATCGACAGAAGTCTCTGAGCGCCTTGATATCCCGACGCATTGAGCACAAAGAGCGTCACGAGTACAATCAGCATTGCCCAGGCGAGCACCAGCAATGGCATCTTGTCGTCCATCGCATTTCGTACTGGTTGACGTTCCATTGCACACCTCAGCCTATCCGGAATGACCAGATCCTAATCCGATCCTTTTAACGAAAACTACCGGGGCCCATGGGCTACCGACCAACGCAGATTTTCCCCTTCCAGCCTCACTTTGAGGGTTCCTTCTCGCTCAACATTTCCCTATAAGCCGCTTCTAGCCTGAAAAGACCTCTCTGCGCCCGGCCGGTGACATTTCCACCGAGGCCGGTTTTCTGCGCAGGTCAAGAAACGGATAGCACCATGCCAAAGCGCCAAGACATCAAGTCCATCCTCATCATCGGCGCTGGGCCGATTGTCATCGGCCAGGCATGCGAATTCGACTATTCCGGCACCCAGGCCGTGAAGGCACTGAAGGAAGAGGGCTACCGGGTCATCCTGGTCAACTCGAACCCCGCCACCATCATGACCGATCCGGGCCTCGCCGACGCGACCTACATCGAGCCGATCACGCCGGAAGTCGTCGCCAAGATCATTGCCAAGGAACGCCCGGACGCGCTGCTCCCGACCATGGGCGGCCAGACCGCGCTCAACACGGCACTGTCGCTGAAGCGCATGGGTGTGCTCGATCGCTACAATGTCGAGATGATTGGCGCCAAGCCGGCCGCCATCGACATGGCCGAAGACCGCGCCCTGTTCCGCGAAGCCATGACCCGCATCGGGCTCGAAACGCCGAAGTCGATGCTCGCCAATGCGACCGAGATCAAGGACGCCGACCGCAAGACCCATGAAGTCGCCCGCAACGAGCTGAAGTCGAAACTGTCAGGCCCCGAACTCGACACGGCGCTCGACGAGCTCGAGAACCAGTGGAACCTCGGCGAGACCGACCGCAAGCAGCGCTACATGGCCCATGCCATGGCCATTGCCGCCCAGGCCCTCGACGTCGTCGGCCTGCCCGCCATCATCCGCCCCTCCTTCACCATGGGCGGCACCGGCGGCGGCATCGCCTACAACCGCTCCGAATTCTACGAGATCATCAATTCCGGCCTCGACGCCTCCCCGACGACAGAAGTCCTCATCGAGGAATCCGTCCTCGGCTGGAAGGAATATGAAATGGAAGTGGTCCGCGACAAGGCGGACAACTGCATCATCATCTGCTCGATCGAAAACATCGACCCGATGGGCGTCCACACCGGCGATTCGATCACTGTTGCCCCCGCGCTGACCTTGACCGACAAGGAATACCAGATCATGCGCAACGCCTCGATCGCGGTGCTGCGAGAGATCGGCGTCGAGACCGGCGGTTCGAATGTTCAGTTCGCCGTCAACCCGGCAGATGGCCGCCTCGTCGTCATCGAAATGAACCCGCGCGTCTCGCGCTCGTCCGCTCTCGCTTCGAAGGCCACCGGCTTCCCGATCGCCAAGGTCGCTGCCAAGCTTGCCGTTGGCTATACGCTGGACGAACTCGAAAACGACATCACCGGCGGTGCGACGCCGGCCTCGTTCGAACCCTCGATCGACTACGTCGTCACCAAGATCCCGCGCTTTGCCTTCGAAAAATTCCCCGGCGCCGGCACCACGCTTACCACCGCAATGAAGTCGGTTGGCGAGGTCATGGCGATCGGCCGCACCTTCGCAGAAAGCCTGCAGAAGGCGCTCCGCGGCCTTGAGACCGGCCTGACCGGCCTCGACGAAATCGAGATCCCCGGCCTGGGTGCAAACGGCGACAGCGCCGATGACAAGAACGCCATCCGCGCGGCCATCGGCACCCCGACGCCGGATCGCCTGCGCATGGTCGCCCAGGCGCTGCGCCTCGGCATGTCGCCGGAAGAAGTGCACGAAGGCTGCAAGATCGATCCGTGGTTCATCGCCCAGTTCAAGGCGATCACCGACATGGAAGCCCGCGTTCGCGAGCATGGTTTGCCGGAGGATGCCGAAAACCTGCGCACCCTCAAGGCCATGGGCTTTTCCGACGCCCGGCTCGCCTCGCTCTCCGGCAAGCGCCCGAAGGAAGTGGCCGAACTGCGCAATGGCCTCAACGTCCGCCCGGTCTTCAAGCGCATCGACACCTGCGCTGCCGAATTCGCCTCGCCGACCGCCTATATGTATTCGACCTATGAGACGCCCTTCGTCGGTCAGCTGCGCTCCGAAGCCCAGGTCTCCGACCGCAAGAAGGTCGTCATCCTCGGCGGCGGCCCGAACCGCATCGGTCAGGGCATCGAGTTCGACTATTGCTGCTGCCATGCCGCCTTCGCCCTGAAGGATGCCGGCTTTGAAGCAATCATGATCAACTGCAACCCGGAAACCGTCTCCACCGACTACGACACCTCCGATCGCCTCTATTTCGAGCCGCTGACGGCCGAAGACGTCATCGAGATTCTGCGCGCTGAGCAGGAAAAGGGCGAAGTCGTCGGCGTCATCGTTCAGTTCGGCGGCCAGACCCCGCTGAAGCTTGCCGAGGCGCTTGAAAAGAACGGCATCCCGATCCTCGGCACCGCACCCGACATGATCGACCTCGCCGAGGACCGCGACCGCTTCCAGAAGCTCCTGATGAAACTCGACCTCAACCAGCCGAACAACGGCATCGCCTATTCGGTCGAGCAGGCTCGCCTCGTCGCCTCCGAAATCGGCTTTCCGCTGGTCGTGCGCCCGTCTTACGTGCTTGGCGGCCGCGCCATGCAGATCATCCATTCGGAATCCATGCTGCAGTCCTATCTGCTCGACACGGTCCCGGGCCTCGTACCCGAAGACATCAAGCAGCGTTACCCGAACGACAAGACCGGCCAGATCAACACCCTGCTCGGCAAGAACCCGCTGCTCTTCGACAGCTACCTGACCAATGCCATCGAAGTCGATGTCGATGCGCTTTGCGACGGCGAAAACGTCTTCGTCTCGGGCATCATGGAGCATATCGAGGAAGCCGGCATCCACTCCGGTGACAGTGCCTGCTCGCTGCCCTCCCGTTCGCTCACCAAGGCAACGCTGGACGAACTGGAACGCCAGACGGCCGCCATGGCAAGGGCGCTCAACGTCGGCGGCCTGATGAATGTCCAATACGCCATCAAGGACGACGTGATCTACGTGCTCGAAGTCAACCCGCGCGCCTCGCGCACGGTGCCCTTCGTCGCCAAGACCATCGGCGCTCCGATCGCCAAGATCGCAGCCCGCATCATGACCGGCGAAAAGCTCGACGACGCGATCGCCGCCTACGGCACCAAGCCCGATCCGCGCAACCTCAACCACATCGCGGTCAAGGAAGCGGTCTTCCCGTTTGCCCGCTTCCCCGGCGTCGACACGCTGCTGGGGCCGGAAATGCGCTCGACCGGCGAAGTCATGGGCCTCGACACTGATTTTGCGCTCGCCTTCGCCAAGAGCCAGCTCGGCGCTTCCGTCGAACTGCCGCGCGACGGCACGGTCTTCGTCTCCGTCCGTGACGAAGACAAGGTCCGCGTCCTGCCGGCGATCCTGATCCTGACCCAGATCGGCTTCAAGGTCATGGCAACCGGCGGCACCCAGCGCTTCCTCGCCGAAAACGACATTCCGGCGGTCAAGATCAACAAGGTTCTGGAAGGCCGTCCGCATATCGAGGATGCGATCCGCAACCGTCAGGTCCAGCTCGTCATCAACACGACAGATGGCAACAAGGCGATCTCGGACTCGAAATCGCTGCGTCGCGCCGCCCTGATGCAGAAGGTGCCTTACTACACGACCATGGCCGGCGCCCTGGCTGCCGCCGAAGCCATTCGGGCGCTGAAGAGCGGCCAGCTCGAGGTTCGCCCGCTTCAGAGCTATTTCTGAGGCAAGGCTGAGACGGTGGAGATCTGTATCTGAGACTATGGAGGGCTGACAGCCCTCCTGACCGGCGAACGAGACAGGTCCACCGTCGGTTTCTCGATCTCGACAACGACGCGCCGCCATCCGATCAGCCAGCACACCCTGGCGTATCGTGCGGCGCGCTCTCGGGACTTCAGACGAAGGGCGTGGCTCGCCCACCCGGACGGGCCTCCGCATGGCGCCACCGCAAAATCCTCACCGCACTGCGCCCGCTTGACGACTGACATCGCAGGCTTTAAATAAACCACTTGGTTAATTAACCAAATGGATAACCATGAGCAGCGACCCTTTGTCCTTGACATTGTCCGCCTTGGCCGACCCGACGCGTCGCGCAATCCTCGCGCGGCTAGCCACCGGCGAAGCAACCGTCAACGAGCTGGCAGAACCTTTTGACATGAGCCTTCCGGCTGTTTCCAAACACCTGAAAGTGCTGGAACGGGCGAAGCTCATTTCGCGCGGGCGCAGTGCCCAGTGGCGCCCCTGCCGACTGGAACCCGAGCCCCTGAAAACTGTCGATGGCTGGCTTGGCGATTATCGCAAGCTTTGGGAGCACAGGCTTGATCGCCTGGAGGATTACCTGGCCGCAATCCAGAAGGAACGCGAAGACGTGAAGGATGATGAAGAATGACTGACAAGCTGGAAATCTTGAACGAGCGTCTGCTCCCCGCAGACCCGTCAGCCGTATTCAACGCGATTGCTGACCCAAAGCTGCTGGCGCTGTGGTGGGGACCGCACGGCTTTACCAATCGCATCGACGAATTCGACTTTCGCGCCGGCGGCGATTGGCGCGTGACCATGACATCATCTGACGGCACCGATTTCGCCAACCGGTGGACCTTTCAAGAAATCGAACCCGGACGCCGCGTGGTCGCCCTTCACCATGAACCGATGCACGTCTTCACGCTGGAGATGACATTCGAGGGCGCGGAACCGGGCACACGTCTGAAGTGGCGCATGCTGTTCGAGCCGACGGAGGAAAACCGGGAGATCCAGAAATTCATTCACGCCGCCAACGACCAGAATTTGGAACGCCTCGAACAGGTCCTGCAAGGAGGAAACCAGTGAGATGACGAGCACACTGGATCCTTCCCGCATCCTGGAGGTCGAGCGCCTCGTCGCCGCTCCCATCGATCTTGTCTTCGAGATGTTTGCAGATGCCCGCCATCTCGATGCGTGGTGGGGGCCGGATGGCTTCCAGAACGAAACCCACGAGATTGAATTCTCGGTCGGCGGTTTTTGGCGCTACACCATGCATGGTCCGGACGGCAGGGATTGGCCGAACTGGATCCGCTATCAGGACATCGCACCGCCGACCCGCATCGCCTATGAGCACGGTGGCGAGATGGGAGAGCCCGCACATTTCGATGGGATCATCACCCTTCGCGATGAAGGTGAGCAGACCCGCGTCATCCTGACCCTCGTCTTCCCGACGCAGGAGGCGCGCGACGCAACCTTCAAGTTTGGCGCAGTGGAGGGTGGCAAGCAGACGCTTGCCCGTCTTGCCGCCTATGCCAGGGAACGCCACGCGGCGGCGGGAGACAACTGAAGGTCAGAGGCTCAGCTTGGGTGTTTCTGTTTCGCCAGAATGGCAAGGGCAATCCCCCCGATGACACAGACGCCAGCGACGATGAAATGCAGCGTCAGCCGCTCGTTGAGAAAAAGGATCCCACCGAGCGCTGCAATGACAGGGACTGACAGCTGGATCAGCGCCGCCTGAAAGGTCTCAAGACCCCTGAGCGCCCTATACCAGATCGCATAGCCGAGGCCCGACGCGACGATGCCAGACGCCAGTGCCAGGATCACCCCGGTCGGCGTCGCTGTCTCATAAAGGGCTGCGACCACAGCGAGCGGCAGACAGAAGGCGGAGGCCCGGACAAAATTGCCAGCGGTCTGGCCGATCGGATCCTGCGATCCGCGGCCACGCAACGTGTAGACAGCCCACGCAACGCCCGAGGCGATCATCAGAGCACAGCCGACCGGGTCCGGCCGTCCCACGCCGGGCAGAATGAGATAGACGAATGCGGCAAACGCGATTGCGAAGCCGATGACTTCCCGCAGGCTCGGACGGTCACCCTTGAAAAGCCCGAACGTGACCATGCTTGCCTGCACGGAGGAAAAGAGGATCAAGGCGCCGGTCGCGGCTCCGAGGGAAAGATAGGCGGCGGAAAAGGCGATGGCATAGACGAAGAGCGCCGTTGCCGCCCACCAGTCGCCCGGCAAGGCAGGCCCCGCTGTGCGAGAGATGGTCTGCCCGCGCCGCATCAGACCATAGAGCACCACCGCCCCCGAGATGATCCTCACGGCTGTATACCCGGCGGCCCCGATCGAAACGTCCCCCAGAGCCTCGCGGGCCAAAAGCGAATTCGCGGCGAAGGCAAGCATGGCCAAAGCGGTTAAGACGAATGTCGATTGCAAAGCTATCTCCCAGCGACATCCTGCAGCGGTGTCGATGTGTCCGCAGGATCGAACCCGTCTTAAACGCGAGCCTCTTCCGCTTGACAAGCCGACAGCGACAAAACAGTCGGCAGCGGCCCAGCTGTCATCGCGGACGCCTTCGTTGGGGCGATACGATCATGTCGCGTGATCCATCCCATCAATATTTGACGTTTGTCGAAATCGCTTCGTTACGGCAATCTGCAGCGGTTTGAACTGTGAGATATTGTCATGTCCGTGACTGTTGACGCTGTCGCCGGAAAGGCGACGCGGCGGGAGTGGATCGGTCTTTTGATCCTGTCCATTGCCTGCCTCATCTATTCGATGGACCTTTCGGTCCTGTTCCTGGCCACGCCCTCGATCGTGGCCGACCTCGATCCATCGGCCACCCAGCTCTTGTGGATCAACGACATCTACGGCTTCATGGTCGCCGGCTTTCTCGTCACCATGGGCACGCTCGGCGACCGCATCGGTCGTCGCAAGGTCCTGCTGACCGGCGCCTTCTTCTTCGGCGCGGCCTCGGTCTTTGCCGCCTTCGCCAACACTGCCTCCATGCTGATCGTCGCGCGCGCCCTTCTCGGCATCGCCGGCGCAACGATCGCCCCGTCAACTCTCTCGCTTGTCGTCAACCTGTTTCGTGACGAGAGCGAACGCAACCGGGCAATCAGCATCTGGGGCACCGCCTTTGCGCTGGGTGGCCTGATCGGCCCGTTGATCGGCGGTGTACTCCTGCAGTACTTCCACTGGGGATCGGTCTTCCTGATCAACGTCCCGATCATGGCGGCGCTCCTGGCCACGGCGCCCTTCCTTCTGCCGGAATACAAGGATGACAATGCCGGTCGACTTGACCTCATGAGCGTCGCGCTCTCGCTTCTGACCGTCCTGCCCATCGTCTACGGGTTGAAGAACATGGCAGCCGAGGGCTTTCACTCCACACAGCTTCTGCCGATTCTCTTTGGCATTGCTGTCGGTGTGATCTTCGTCAAGCGCCAGAAGATGCTCCAGCACCCGATGATCGATCTCGCACTGTTCAGGATCCCGGCCTTCACCGCCTCACTGGTGGTCAACCTCGCCGGCGTCTTCTTCATTTTCGGCATCTTCCTTTTCCAGAACCTCTTTATGCAGCTCGTCATCGGCCTCACGCCGCTCGAGGCCGCCCTCTGGTCCATTCCCTCATCGCTGGTCTTCACGGTCATGTCCTTCCAGGCCTGGCGCGTGACGAACAGGCTTGGACCGGTGAAAACCGTCTTGCTGGGACTTGTGGTCAATGCACTTGGCACCGGTCTGATGGCGATCGCCGCCTGGTATTCGAGCCTCATCGGCGTGCTCGGCGCCAGCATGATCATGGGCCTGGGCTTTGTACCCGTCATCCTGACAACGACGGGACTGATCGTCGGCACAGCCCCTCCGGAGCGGGCGGGCTCGGCATCCGCCATTTCGGAGACCAGTGCGGAGTTTGGCGGAGCTCTGGGCGTGGCGATCCTCGGCAGCCTTGGAACGCTCATCTATCGCTTCGGGATGCAGAATGCGGATCTGACCGCGCTTTCAGTGGCAGACAGGGACTCGGTCATCTCGACATTGGGGACGGCGCTTGAATTGGCACGCAACAGCGGAAATCTGGCCGCACCCTGGCTCGACCTGGCACGCGAGAGCTATGCCCATGGCTTCGCGCTCTGCTGCGCCCTCGCCACCTTGACCCTGCTGTTGCTTGCCGCCATAGCCGCAAGAGTCTACGCCCGCACCGAGCTCGACGAAAGCCGGATTGCCGGCCAATAGAGATCGTTGCTAGAGGCCCGGCAGGGTGTCGAACAGGCGCTTCACACCTTGCAGATCGGATCGGAAGGCCTCGAGACTGCGTGCCTTCAGATCCTCATCGGGCATACGCAAGATTGCTGCAGGATGTGTTGTGACAAGCAGCATCCGGTCTTCCTGCATCGGGATCGGCATGCCGCGGACTTCGGCGATCGGCCGGCTTTCGCCCGTAAGCGAAAGATAGGCGGTTGCCCCCAGTGCCACCACGATGCGCGGCTTGATCACCTCGATTTCCTTGGCCACCCACCAGCGGCAATGGGCGACTTCGCCTGCATCGGGGCGCATGTGGATGCGCCGCTTGCCGCGCCGCTCATATTTGAAATGCTTGACGGCATTGGTGACATACACCTGGCTCCGGTCGATCCCGGCCGCCTCAATGGCCTCGTCGAAGACCTTCCCGGCGGGACCGATGAAAGGTCGTCCCGCGAGGTCCTCCGTGTCGCCGGGCTGTTCGCCGACGAAGAGGACTTCGGCATCGACGGGTCCCTCGCCGAATACGGTCTGTGTCGCATGGCAATGCAGTAAACACCGCGTGCAAGCGGACGCTTCCTGACGCAGGCGTTCAAGCGGCGGCAGATCGACCGCCGCCTCTTCGTCCCGTCCACGCCACTGCGCCTGTAACCGCTCGTGAAAGGCCGGCGGCTGGCTCGCCTGCCGCGCTGCCATCTCGGCCACGCGACGTTCGGCGCCCGCGATCAGGTCTGGAATGAGCGACGCCTCGGGCATGTTCTTCCAGTATTTCTTCGGCATCTCCGACTGCATGGCTCGGATCTTCAAACGTGCCGGATTGAAGATATTGGCGAAGTAGGTACGCCAGAGTTCATCCGTCGCGTCCTCGGCCGTCGGTCGGGCGGCGGGCTCGCGGGAGGTCTTCAGCGCTTCTCCGTTCCAGGCGGCAGATCCCCTGGGCGTTGCGATCAGCCAGTCCATGTCGGTGAAGCGCCGTTGAAAGAAGCCCGCCGTGCGGGAGACGATGAAATGCTCCGGCTCGAACCAGGCGACGAAACGCCGGCGCTCGGCCTGAACAGCCTCTACCTCGCGAAACCGCACGAAGGCTTTCATCTTGTGGCTGTCACGCCTCACATTCTTGATCAGTCGCATGAGCAGTGCGACGTCGGCATCGGACCTCACCTGCAACAGGCTGCGCTCCGCCTGGAGGCGCCAGAGGATGCGATAGAGAAGCGAAAACCGATCAGGATCCGAATGGCAGATCGCCGTTTCTGCCGCCTCGATGAAACCCTTGGGCACGACCATGTCCGACGGCGCGGTGTGCCCGGGTTCTGGCCCATCGACAGCGCCGAACAGATCCTCCCCCTGTCCAGCAACCTGCCAGCGAACCTCGTCCGGCGCGACCGCATCTGCAAGCAGACGGCGGGCGGCATGCCGCCATTCACCGAACTCCCCTCGCCCGTCGAGCGTGACCGTCCGCATCAAAAGAGCGACAACTGTTCGGCCGGCGGCGCAAAGACGGCGCGAAGATCCGTACGGTCGAGGCTGCGATTGGGCGACCAGCCCTCTGCGACGATGAAGGATCGCACCTTCTTCAAGGACACGCCAAGCCGCGCCAGGTCTTCGAGCCTCACCCGCCTGTGGCGCCGGGCAGACAAAAGTCCGTTGACCGTCTTTGTGCCGAAACCGGGCACGCGCAACAGCGTCTCACGATCCGCCTTGTTGACATCGACAGGAAAGCGGTCGCGATTGGCGAGCGCCCAGGCGAGCTTCGGGTCCAGCTCGAGATCGAGCATGCCACCCTGCCCGATCGATGAAATCTCCTCGACCGAGAAACCGTAGAAGCGATAGAGCCAGTCGGCCTGATAGAGGCGATGCTCGCGCATCAGCGGCGGCTTGATCAGCGGGAGGTTTTTCGAACTGTCCGGGATCGGGCTGAATGCGGAATAATAGACCCGCTTCAGGCCATAGGAGCTGTAGAGCCGCGCACTCGATCCGAGGATCGTCGCGTCATCGGCGCCATCAGCCCCGACGATCATTTGCGTGCTCTGTCCGCCGGGAACGAATTTCTTGCGCCGGCCGGTATGCGTTGGCTCGCGGGCCTCATCGATCTTCAGCCTCAGATCCGCCATGGACCGGCGGATGTTCACGGGCCGCTTTTCAGGAGCGTATCGTTCGAGCCCGTGATCGGTCGGCAATTCGATATTGATCGACAGACGGTCGGCATAGAGGCCTGCCTCTTCCACCAGATGCGCCGAGGCCTCGGGGATCGTCTTCAGGTGAATATAGCCGCGGAAATCATGCTTGGTCCTGAGGTCTCTCGCGACCGTCACCATTTCCGCCATCGTATCGTCGGAGGAGCGGATGATGCCAGACGACAGAAACAGCCCCTCGATATAGTTGCGCCGATAGAACTCGATCGTCAGCCACACCACTTCCTCCGGTGTAAAGCGGGCGCGTTCGATATTGCTCGACGAGCGATTGATGCAATAGGCGCAGTCGTAGATGCAGAAATTCGTCAGCAGGATCTTCAACAGAGAGATGCATCGACCATCCGGCGCATAGGCATGGCAGATCCCTGAACCCTCTGTCGACCCCAGACCACCAGAGGCCGCAGAATCGCGCTTGGTCGTCCCGCTCGACGCGCAGGACGCATCGTATTTGGCAGCGTCGGAGAGAATGGCGAGACGTTCTTTGAGAGACTTCTTCATTTTTATGTTCTCTATACGTTCTCCTGACTTCCGTCAAGAAAAAGACCTGCGACATTCCGTCTCCACACCTGCCAAGCAATTGAGAAAGTTAGCGTTTTCGAGCCTGAAACGGCGATGTGGAATCAGGTGTCGAAAACTCTGGAAATTGCGCTGACCATTCTGCTATAGTCCCGCTCAACCTGATTTGTGACATGGTTCCGCAGCTTTGCTTCGGAACCTGTTTTCTTTTGTGTCCGCTGTGCGGCCATGAATACGAAGGAAGACGAAATGGTAGACAAGGTACCGATGACGCAGAACGGCTTCGTCCGGCTCAACGAAGAGTTGCGCTGGCGCCAGCAGGAAGAGCGTCCCCGCATCATCGAGGCGATTGCAGAGGCGCGCGCCCATGGCGATCTCTCCGAGAATGCGGAGTATCACGCCGCCAAGGAAGCGCAGAGCCACAACGAGGGCCGCGTCGGCGAACTGGAAGACCTGATCGCACGTGCAGAAGTCATCGATCTCTCGAAGATGTCCGGCTCCAAGATCAAGTTCGGCGCGACCGTAAAGCTCATCGACGAGGACACCGATGAAGAGAAGACCTACCAGATCGTCGGCGACCAGGAAGCCGATGTGAAGGCTGGCCGTATCTCGATCTCCTCGCCGATCGCCCGCGCGCTGATCGGCAAGGAAGTCGGCGACAACATCGAAGTCGTCGCCCCGGGCGGCTCCAAGGCCTACGAGATCCTCGCGGTCAAGTGGGGCTGATCTAGGCCGGAAGGGCTTTCCCGTGTCGCAATCCCTCGAGGAGATCACTGTGATCGCGCCGCATTTCAAGCGGCGCCTTTCAGGGGTAACGTCGACGGTCATCCAGCTCATACCCGAGCAGCGACGACAGGGCCTTGGAATTCTGACGTTCGGGCCCGGCCTGCCCGGGCATCTGCCGAAAATGCGCTGGGCGCAACTGCCCGGGCTCTGGAAGAGACCGAAAGCCGCCTCCGACCGCGTCTGGCATGCCCGCCGCAACAACGAGATGCTGGCTGGCCTGATCCTCCGCGACGTCTGTCGAATGCCGCTCAAGCTGCTCTTTACCTCGGCGGCTCAACGGAACCACAGCCGCTATACCCGCTGGCTCATCTCGAAAATGGACGCCGTGGTCGCGACCAATGCGAAGTCTGGCTCGTTCCTCAAGGTCCCCCACACCGTCATCCGCCATGGTGTGGACCTTGAGCTTTTCCATCCAGCCGATGGTATGGATACAGACCTCCCGGAGGATCTGCATGGCCGTCTGCTGGTCGGTTGCTTCGGTCGCGTGCGACACCAGAAGGGCACGGATCTCTTCGTTCGCGCCATGATCGAGCTTTTGCCGCAGAACCCTCAATGGACCGCGGTCATCTGCGGGCGCATTACCCCCGAGCATTCCGGGTTTGCCGATCAACTCAGGGCAGACATCGCGCGAGCCGGGTTGACCGATCGCATCCGCTTTCTGGGCGAAGTAGGCGACATCAAGCCCTGGTACCGTCACCTGGCTCTCTACGTCGCGCCCTCACGCAATGAGGGATTTGGCCTGACGCCGCTCGAGGCCATGGCGTCGGGCACGGCAGTGGTGGCGAGCGATGCCGGCGCCTATGCCGAGATGATTGTCGAAGGCGAGACCGGAGCGGTTGTCCCGGCAGGCGACTATGACCGTCTTCGCGATGCGATCTCGGACTTCCTGGTCCCCGAGAAAGCAAAACTGGCTGGCCGCAAGGGACGCGATCACGTCGTGGAAAGTTTCGGGCTCCAGCACGAAGCACGAGCACTCGGTAATGTATACGACAGTCTGATCCAGCAGCGAATGGTAGCGACGCATGAGTGACGTGGAATTCATCTGCCATACGAAACAGTTGAGCGCATTGTGCAGCCATTCCGCGGGGAGGATTCTGCCGATACCGACGAGGCTTGGACAGATCTGCAGCGGATTGATCAAAAAACGCGGCTTGATGGGCTTCCTCTCCGCGCTCATCGGAACGAATGCCGTCCCTGATCCGGGTTACCTCGTCGACAGGAACCTGATGCGCAGACAGATCCGCCTGCCGCAACTGTATTCCATCACACCAATTCGCAACACATACCGCTTTTTCCTGCTGCTGCGCGCCCGTTTGCAGGCGGCCCTGGTCAGCGCCCACTTCGAGGATCATCCGCAAGCAAGGGCCCTGGTCTTCAACGGGTATCTGATGCCGGACTCGATAACGAAGGCTGTCAGCGAGACCCTTGGACGAGAGACGCTCGTGCTGGAGAACGGCTTCTTTCCCCGAACCAGCCAGGCGGATACCGTCGGCATCAACTTTGACAGCACGCTGCCCCGCGACCGCGCATTCTACGAGTGGGTGGCCGACAAGATCTCGGATGAGCGCCCGCTAGAGCTGGTGAGACGCCCGTCCAAGCAGAAAGCGGCCGATCAGGTTGAGACGCCGCCGCGCTACATCTTCGTGCCCATGCAGGTACCAAGTGACATGCAGATCCTCAAGCATTCGCCATGGATCTCTGACATGAAACACTTGTATCAGGTAATCCATGGACTGGCGGAGCGCTTTCCGGAACGCGAGTTCGTGGTGAAGGAGCATCCGAGCTTTCCCCTGTCCATACAGCCGCAGATAAGTCGTCACCCCCGAATATCATTCGCAAATCACAATGAAACGAGACAATTGATCGAAGGCGCCGAGGCGGTGCTGACGGTGAATTCGACGGTAGGTCTTGAGAGCCTTCTACTCGGCAAGAAGGTGATCACCTTGGGAAATGCGCCCTACAATGTCGAAGGAATGGTCCTGCAAGCTCGAAACGAGCAGGAGCTCCACTCCGCACTCGCTGCAATCGATAGCTGGACGCCGAACACCACGGTGACCAACGCCTTTATTCGATACGTCCACAACGTCTTTCTCCTGCGCGGGGATGTCCGCAAGGGTGATGCTGAGATACTGGATGCACTCGGCTCCCGGGCTAGTGGCACGGATGAACATGCGCGTCTGACCGAGGCCTATGGCAGAGGCGTGGCTCGTACCGCTCCAGCAGATTGACCGCCTGCAGGCTCGAACGCATCCGGATTCGCATAAAGCAAAAACCCGGCGACAAGATCTGCATGATCTGCAATTTCTGAGGCGCTTCGCAGCCCCCTCAGATCTCCACCATCCCCAGCTTCTTCACTTGCCGGATGGTGAGCATCGTCCTGACGGTGTCGACATGTTCGTTCGCCGTCAGCACCTCGATGACGAAATCCTGGAATTTCGTCAGATTTCCCGCCACGCAATGCAGCAGGAAGTCGCTGTCGCCGTTGACCATCCAGGCCTGGCGCACGATCGGCCAGCTGTCCGTTGCTGCGGCAAAGGCCTTGAGATTGGCTTCCGACTGGTGCTTCAGGCCCACCATGCAGAAGGCGACAAGGTCGTAACCCAGCCGGCTTGCATTCAGGTCTGCGTGATAGCTTTCGATCACGCCTGCCTCTTCGAGCTTGCGCACCCGCCTCAGGCAGGGCGGCGCCGAGATCCCCACGCGCTCGGAGAGTTCCACATTGGTCATGCGTCCATCGCGCTGCAGTTCCTTGAGGATCCTGAGGTCGATGGCGTCGAGTTCTACCTTGAGCACGGCCGTTCCTTTTGAAGATGTGTCCGTTATCTACTCCAACCGGCGCAATTGGCAAGATTCAGCCACGTTCACGCACAATTATTGCGTGGGTCGGCAATGCCCTGTTGCTAATGCGCCCGCATGCCTTGAATTGCGCTTCGCTTCGATCCTAAATGAGCGGCAGTTGCGCGAGGACCGGACAAGAGCCATATCGAGGCCCCGGTCGACACCGACTGCGCGTTGAAAGGAAGCGACATGACTGCCCGCCACACCAAGGTGCTGATCATCGGCTCCGGCCCTGCCGGCTACACTGCAGCGATCTACGCCGCCCGCGCCATGCTGAAGCCGGTTCTGATCGCCGGCATGGAACAGGGTGGCCAGTTGATGATCACGACCGATGTCGAGAATTATCCAGGCTTTGCCGATCCGATCCAGGGCCCCTGGCTGATGGAACAGATGCTCAACCAGGCGATCCATGTCGGGACCGAGATCGTCAGCGACCTCGTCACCGAAGTCGACACCGTCAATCGCCCCTTCACGGTGAAGACCGACAGCGGTCAGGTCTGGACCGCCGACACGCTGATCATCTGCACCGGTGCCAAGGCCAAGTGGCTCGGCAT
This sequence comes from Peteryoungia algae, assembly GCF_030369675.1. Classification (NCBI taxonomy): domain Bacteria; kingdom Pseudomonadati; phylum Pseudomonadota; class Alphaproteobacteria; order Hyphomicrobiales; family Rhizobiaceae; genus Peteryoungia; species Peteryoungia algae. The sequence continues at coordinate 1,510,437 of NZ_CP128477.1, forward strand.
TGAAAGCGAGCAGCATTTCCAGGGCTTCGGCGTTTCCGCCTGCGCCACCTGCGATGGCTTCTTCTATCGCAACAAAGACGTGATCGTGGTCGGCGGTGGCAATTCCGCGGTCGAAGAAGCGCTTTATCTCTCGCATATCTGCAAGTCGGTCACGGTCGTGCACCGGCGCGACAGTTTCCGCTCTGAAAAGATCCTGCAGGAGCGCCTCTTCGCCAAGGATAATATCCGTGTTCTCTGGAACACCACGGTCGAGGAAATCACCGGCGCGCCGGCCAAGCCGCCCATGCCGCCCTCGGTGTCCGGCGTCCGGCTCAAGGACCGGCTCACGGGCGCTGTCAGCGACATGCCGATCGACGGCGTCTTCGTCGCGATTGGCCACGCACCGGCGGTCGAACTCTTCAAGGACAAGCTGAAGCTCAAGTCCAACGGCTATCTCTGGACCGCGCCCGATTCTACAGCGACCGACGTGCCCGGCATCTTCGCTGCCGGTGACGTGACCGATGACATCTATCGTCAGGCGATCACCGCCGCCGGCATGGGATGCATGGCGGCACTGGAAGCCGAACGCTACCTGTCGGCAATCCCGGTGGATGCGCAGCAAGCCGCGGAGTAAACCGACGTGAAGGGGGCCAGCATGCCGTTGGACTGGGACAAACTGCGCATTTTCCACGCGGCTGCCGAAGCTGGGTCCTTTACCCATGCCGCAGACAAGCTGCATCTGTCCCAGTCGGCGATCAGCCGCCAGGTTTCCTCCCTGGAACAGGATATCGGCGTAAAACTCTTTCATCGCCATGCCCGAGGCCTGATCCTCACAGAACAGGGCGAATTGCTCTACCGCACGGCCCATGACGTTCTCTTGAAACTGCAGACGGTCAAAATGCAGCTCACCGAGACGACGGAAAAGCCGTCCGGCAAGTTGCGTGTCACGACCACGGTGGGCCTCGGCCAGGGGTGGCTGACCGACAAGGTGCAGGAATTCCTCCAGCTCTACCCCGATATGTCGATCCAGCTCCTCCTCGACAACGAGGAGCTCGACGTGAACATGCGCCACGCCGACTGCGCGATTCGTCTGCGACAGCCACAGCAGTCGGACCTCATCCAGCGCAAACTCTTCACCGTGCACATGCACGTCTATGCGGCTCCGTCCTACATCAATCGCTATGGTGAGCCGCAATCGATCGAGGATCTGGACAACCACAAGATCATCACCTTCGGGGAGCCGGCGCCAAACTACCTTCTGGACGTCAACTGGCTGGAGGTCGCGGGTCGTTCCTCCGACAATCCGCGCATGCCGCACCTGCAGATCAACAGTCTGACATCGATCAAGCGCGCCTGCCTGCTCGGCATCGGCATCGCCATGCTGCCGGATTACATCGTCGGGCGTGATCCGGGTCTGTTGCAGCTCGTGACCAGCGCGGACGTCCCCTCCTTTGACACCTATTTCTGCTACCCCGACGAAATCAAGAACGCGGCAAAGCTGAAGGCATTCAGGGACTTCATCGTCGCCAAAGCCCGCAACTGGAACTTCTGAGTTTTTTATCGACCGGCCGTCTTTGTCTGCCACACACACAGACCTGCAGCTTGCGCATGCCTGACATGCATAAAAAAGCATTGTTCACTGCACAAAAAACCACCATATCGCACACAGCTGATGCACATGGTGGCTTTTTCCTCCCAGTTCCACCGCAGCAGCTGTTCCCCTCTGGAGGTTTTTGACCTTCACAATTCAAAGGGCCCTGGTTTACCGGTGGCCCTCTTTTTTTGTTTTCTCGATGGAACGATAAGCTCCGCTCCCCGTTGAAGCGCCAGGCGGAGTAGACACCGCCCGCATTTCTGCGGGCGCCCTGTGATCGCACCGCCACAGTTTCGTTTTGGTTGCTTGCATTGGAGGGGACATGGTCCTGGAGGACGTAATGAAGGCGCTGGCACACCCGGCCCGCATGGAAATGTTGATCTGGCTGAAGCAACCGATGGAATTTTTCGGCATACCTGATGCCGAAGCGGTCGACGGCATCAGCGCCGGGCAGTTCGAACGTTCAGGCCTCTCCCAGTCTGCCGTGTCCGCCCATCTCGCAACCCTGCAACGTGCCGGCCTGATCAGCTCGCGACGGGTCGGACAGCGGGTTCTCTATCGCCGCAACGAAGAATCTATTGCCGAATTCGTGAAGACCTTGAACGAAACACTCTGATGCCCCACATCGGGATTCCCAATGAACCTTCCCATCATTGGAAACTCCCGAGAGGTTTCATGTCCAAGCTTTTTGAACCGACATCCGTCGGCGGCATCCCGCTTTCCAACCGCATCGCCATGGCGCCGCTGACGCGCAATCGTTCGCCGGGCGCCGTGCCCAACGATTTGAACATCGAGTATTACCGCCAGCGCGCGACGGCCGGCCTGATCATCAGTGAAGGCACGGCGATCACCCATCAGGCGCAAGGCTATGCCGATGTACCCGGCCTCTACAAATCCGAAGCGATCGAGGGCTGGAAGAAGGTGACGGACGCCGTGCACAAGGCGGGCGGCAGGATCGTCACCCAGATCTGGCATGTCGGCCGGATCTCCCATACCAGCCTGCAACCCGAAGGCGGCAAGCCGGTTGCCCCGTCTCCTGTCGCGGCCAAGTCCAAGACCTATGTGCTGAACGCTGACGGTTCCGGCGCCTTCGTCGAAACATCTGAACCGCGCGCGCTCGAAACTGCCGAGCTTCCCGGCATCATCGAGGATTACCGCAAGGCGGCCCGCGCGGCTGTCGAGGCGGGCTTCGACGGCGTCGAGATTCATGCCGCCAACGGCTACCTGCTCGAGCAGTTCATGCGTTCGAACAGCAACCAGCGCACGGATCAATATGGTGGCTCGATCGAGAATCGCATCCGACTGACGCTGGAAGTCGTGGACGCCGTGACCAAGGAAATCGGCGCCGACAAGACCGGCATCCGCATCTCGCCGACGACACCGGCCAATGATGTCTCCGATCCCGACCCCAAGGCCGTCTACACCGCGCTTGTCGAAGCGCTGGCAAAACGCGATCTGGCCTTCTTGCACGTCATCGAAGGTGCCACCGGCGGCCCACGTGACGTCCTGCCCTTCGACTGGAAGGCCCTCAAGTCCGCCTATCGCGACGCCGGAGGCAAGGGTGCCTGGATCGCCAACAACGGCTATGACCGCGCGTCCGCCATCGAGGCCGTCGAAAGCGGTTACGCCGATCTCGTCGCCTTCGGCCGCCCCTTCATCGCCAATCCGGACCTCGTCCGCCGCCTGAAGGAAGATGCCGCCCTCAATCCTCTGGACCAGGCTACGCTGTATGGCGGCGGCGCCGAGGGTTACACCACCTATCCGGCTCTCGCCTGATACGCGAAAGGGCTCCCGCAAAACCGGGAGCCCTTTTTTCATGCTGACGTGCCGTCACTTCAACGGCGAAACCCCAGCCGCAAGGTGAGACGCGCCGCAAGCAAGCCCATCAGCAGCCCATTGACAGGATGCAGAGCCCCGATCAGCGGCTGGACCTGACCGCTGGCCGCCAACGCGACCTGAAGCAGGTAGAGGCCAAGCAATCCGCCGGCCATCGACCGATATTCGCGCAGGCCAGCGATGAAGGATGTCAGGAAGAGCCCCATGATCGGCACGCCGACAGCCCCGCCGGTCGCAGCATGTGCCTCCCATCCGGTCCCGCCCCCGAATACCGTCATCCCGGCAAGAAAAAACTGGACGGCGATCCCGACAAGGGTGAGCGCCGCAAGAGCGCGAAAGCCAAGTCGAGGCATCGAAGAAACGGACATTGCGCGGCTCACTGTCCGCCTCCAGCAATCAGCTCTGTGCCCTTTGATGCAACCATGGCGTCAGGCTCAGGAAGGCAACCCAGGCTCCGCAGCGTGACCTTGACGGCCTGATCGATCGGCGTGCGCGGCTCCTCGCCGAGGAAAGCACACAGGGCGCCATTGTCGAGCCGGATCGTCTTCCGCCACAGGTACCGCATCTCGTGCAGTTCCCTTAGCAGCGGCACGAAAGGACGGAGAAAGCCTGTCAGCCGCCATGGGAAGTGAAACGAACGGATATTGGCGCGACCGACTGCCCGGCCGATCGACTGCACCATCTGCATTCCGTCATGGTCGTAGAAACCTTCCATGTGGAAACGGGCGAAACTTGGCAATTCGTCTGCCCGGTCAAGAAGTCGCATGAAGGTTTCTGCGACATCCGGCAGATAGGCCCAGGCATGACCTGCGCCCTTGCGGCCCGGATTGAGGACGAACCGAATGGGCTTGCCGGGTTGGACCAGCCCCTGCGCAAACCAGTTGTTTCCTGCATCAGGCCCGAAGAAGTCTCCGGCCCGGACGATGATCACGACAACGCCCTCGCCTGCCGCTCGCTCGAGACGCTGCTCTAGTTCGACACGGATCCGACCCTTCACGGTCTGCGGCGCCTGACGGCTCTCCTCCTTCAGCAGCGGAAACGTATCGGCGCCGAAATTGTAGATCGTACCCGGCATCAGGATTCGGGCCCCCACAGCGCGGGCGGCGGCGATCGTGTTGTCGATCATCGGCAGCACGAGTTCACCCCAGTTCCGGTAGCCGGGCGGATTGACGCCATGAACGATGACACTGGCGCCCCGCGCGGCATGCAGCACATCGTCTGCTATCATGGCATCCCCGGACACCCATTCATAACGCGGGCGCATCAGGTGCTGCTTCTCTGGCCTACGGTGCATCGCACGCACGCGGTAGCCGCGCTGTAGGAGCGCTTGCGCAAGTGCCCCGCCGACGCCGCCGGTGGCGCCAAGGACGAGCGCGAGGGGAGCCTGCAGGGAGGCCTTGGAAAAGTCTGTCATTGTCATCTCCTGTGTTTGAACTGGAGTGACTCTGTCATTTCCGTGTGATATTCAAAATTGCCAAATATCGTACACATGACATTCAAAAATGTATGACTCCTAACCACATCAGCTGGGACCACTATCGAACCTTTCTCTTCGTCATCGAGACGGGGTCGCTGTCTGCGGCCGCGCGCGCGCTGGGGCTCACCCAACCGACCGCCGGCCGGCACATCGAGGCATTGGAGCAAACCTTCGGAGCGCCCCTCTTTCTGCGAACCCAGCAGGGACTGCTGCCGACCGAAAAAGCCCTGGCCATGCGGGCGCATGCAAAGACCATGGCTGCCATGTCTTCGGCCCTCGCCCGTATCGCCTCCGGCGACATGGAGAACGTGCGCGGCACGGTTCGCATCAGCGCGAGCGAAGTGATCGCGGCGGAATCGCTGCCGCCCATCCTTGCCAGGCTTCAGGAGGCCCACCCGAGCCTGGAGATAGAACTATCCGCCTCTGATAGGATCGAGGACCTGCTGCAGCAGGAAGCCGATATTGCCATCCGCATGGTGCGCCCCACCCAGTCCGCCCTGGTCAGCCGCCGCATAGGACACATCTCGCTCGGCCTTCATGCCCATCGCAGCTATCTCGATCGCCACGGCGTTCCCAAATCGCTGGAGGACCTGAAGGAGCATCGTTTGATCGGCTTCGATCGACAGCTCGCCTATATCCGGGATCTGCTGAAAACCCGCCCCAATCTCGCAGGCGTGACATTCGACTTTCGCACCGACAGCAATCTCGTCCAGCTGGCGGCGATCCGCGCCGGTCTCGGAATTGGCATTTGCCAGAATGCGATCGGCGCCCGCGATCCCGATCTCGTGGAGGTCCTGCCGGACGCGCTCGATCTCGCGCTCGAAACCTTTGTGGTGATGCATGAAAACCTGAAGACTGTGCCGCGGTTTCGCAGCACTTTCGATGCCCTCGCCGCCGGTCTCGGCGACTGGATCAGGGTCGGCGACGGCAAGGATCTGCCCCCTCCACCGCACTGAATCAGGAAATGAACAGACCCGGCCAGGTCATTGATCCTGTTCAACGCATCCGGATCAGGGAGAGGGTGGCTCTTCGCCGTCAAAGCTGTCGACCACATCCACCTCGGGACGGTCTCCTCCGTCGCTATATTCTTCGTGCCAGCGCCCCGTTTCATCCTGATAGCTGATCATCACACTCTCGTCGCCGACCTGTTGCTCGGCCATGACGATCCTGACCGCCTCAAGGGCCTGGTCATGCGTCGCGAAGGCTTCCGAATAGACGCCTCCCAGGCGATAGGCCCAGCCACCATCATGTTGGACGATCTCGTAGATGATCTTCACCATGGCCACTTCCCTCCTCCAGCCGGAGTATTCCATCAAATTCGGCTGACCGCAAATCGTCGCTGGAAAGGTCGGGAACAGGCCGCGCTGCTACCCGTTTCATACGCAAGCCACCACAAGGAACGAGCCGTGTCCCTCATCAGGCAGGAAAGACTTCTCCTCATCCCGATCGCCGTCGCCATCATCGCCTGGTTCTCAGAACATGCGGTGCTGGAAATGGGTCAGGCGACCTCTCTGGTCGGCGCTGCGGTCCTGATCGCCGCCATTGTCGTGGGCTCCATGCGGGTCGCCCATCATGCGGAAATCCTCGCCCACAAGGTTGGCGATCCCTATGGCACGATGATCCTGACGCTTTCGGCCGTCGCGGTGGAAGTCCTGATCCTCGCCATCATGATGAACAACGGCGCCTCCCCCACCCTGGTGCGCGACACGATCTATTCGGCCGTGATGCTCGACATCAACGGCATTCTCGGCCTCGCCGCTCTGCTCGGGGGATTGAAGCACGGCGAACAGCCCTACAATGACGACAGTGGCAAAACCTATGGCGTGATGATCCTGACGGCCATGGGCATATCGATGATCGTCCCGGAATTTGTGCCGTCTGACCGCTGGCAATATTACTCCGCTTTCACGATCGGGGCGATGATTGCGCTCTACGCGCTGTTCCTGCGCATGCAGGTCGGAACTCACAGCTACTTCTTCTCCTACAGCTATCCCGGCCGTGAAGCGGGTCGCCCAGCGGAGACGCCGCCCGCCACGCCGCCGAAGGAAGCCGCGGCCGTGGACGAGGCGCATAAGGGATCGACGATTTGGTCCATCGCCGTGATCCTCTTCGGTGTCGTCGTGATCGGCGTTCTCGCCGAGATCATGTCGGTCATGATGGATGCTGGCCTCGAAGGCACCGGAGCGCCGGTTGCCTTGACGGCGATCCTCGTGGCCGGCATTTCCGCTGCCCCGGAAATACTCACCGCCCTGCGCGCAGCCTTGCGAAACCGCATGCAGGCCGTGGTCAACATCGCCATGGGCGCATCCCTCTCCACCGTCATCCTCACGGTGCCTGTGATGGAGGCGATCGCGCTTTACACGGGCCAGCCCTTCGTCATGGCCATGACCCCGGTCCAGACGACAATGGTCGCCATTACCCTCGTTGCGGCCGCCATCAATCTCAACGACGGCGAGACGAATGCAATTGAGGGCATGACCCATTTCGTTCTCTTCGCCACCTTCATCATGCTCGCTTTTCTCGGCCTCTGAGGCGCGCGGCAAGCCCGTTCATCGCCGTTCGGGCACGGCTCCGTGAGCAATTGGTCGCGGAACTTTTGGGGAAAGCTGCCGTTCCTCCCGCAAGGATCGGCCTCCATTGGGCCTCCCGCCGCATTCTCAACACGATGCGGATGATGATCGCCCCTGCGGATCACCGGGGGGCCAACTCGGGAGTCGAACGTGAAGAGATTGGACGTGATCGATGGCATGCGGGGTTACTTCCTCGTCTTCATGCTGATCAACCACCTGGTGTTCACCGGGGGCCTCTGGCTCGTTGAAATCAACCACCGCAACCTCGCTTTCGTCGAAGATGCACAGGGCTTCGTCTTCCTCTCGGGCCTGTTGACCGGCATGGTCTACAGCCGCAAGATGATGAAGGACGGCTATACCGCCGGCCGTGACAAGATCTGGTCGCGTGCGCTGGAACTCTATCGCTACGCCATGGCGATCATCCTGATCGTACTCGCGCTCCAGCTGATCTTGCCGGGTGCCGTGTCCGCCTGGGAAAACTGGCTGGGTGACGCCAGTCTGCTCGACCCGAGTTCGCTGGCCCCCATCGCCGCCTTCCTTGTCCAGCCGACATTCATGGACATCCTGCCGCAATACATCGCCTATATGGTTTTCGCGCCCGTGGTGATCTGGCTTTGCCTGCGGGGCAACTGGCTCGGCGTCGCAATCGGCTCCCTGCTCGTCTGGCTCGCAGCCCAGCTCGGCCTTCATCGCATCCTCACCTACCCGCTCGACGCCTGGCTGGCTGGCGCGCCGGATGAGAACGCCCTGCGCGTTTCGTTCAACCTGCTGGGCTGGCAGATCGTCTTCTTCGCCGGCATCATTGCGGGCACGCTGACCTCGATGAAGAAGATCGAATGGCAGAAGGTTTTCGACCCTGGGCGCACGACACTCGCCTGGACCGCCCTCGCTATCACCCTCTTCTTCCTGCCGCTGCGCGTCGCCACCGCCCATGGCTTCATGCCGGGCTTCGTGCTGGAAAAATTCGGGCTGATGGAAGTCCGCGCCGATTTCGGCCCCGTCTATCTGATCAACTTCGCAGCCGTTGCCTATGGCCTCGCCTGGATCCTGATCGCCGGCCCGCGCCACGACAATGCACTGATCCGCCGGATCGCCTCGACACTGACAAGCCTCTTCACGCTGAACATCCTCCAGCTTCTGGGCCGTCATTCGCTCCAGATCTACGTCTGGCACGTGCTGATCGTCTACGCGGTCTACTATCTCGATGCCCGTACGCCCGAACTGTCGCAACTGACCAAGACCGCGATCACCTTTGCGGCGCTTGGCCTTCTCACCCTGCCCGCCCTGTGGCGAGACCGCGAGAAGATCTTCGCCAACGCACCGTATGTCGGCAACGGAATGAAAACCCCGGCATGACAGCAGACCGCACCAAGACAGGCGGATGCCTGAGCCAGTGCCCCAATGCGAAAAGGGCCCGCCTTATGGCGAGCCCTTCGAAAAACCCCTGAACGTCAGCTCTTACTTCAGCGAGGCGCAGAAGCGCTGGATGCGGCTGCAGGCTTCTTCCAGTTTCTCGTTGGACGTCGCGTAGGACACACGGAAGTTCGGGCCGAGGCCGAAGGACGAGCCGTGCACGGTGGCAACACCCTCGGTCGCCAGAAGCTCCATGACAAAGTCCTCGTCGGTTGCAATGACCTTGCCGGAGGGCGCGGTCTTGCCGATCAGTGCAGCGCAGGACGGATAGACATAGAAGGCGCCTTCCGGCTTGGGGCACACAATGCCCGAGGCCTGGTTCAGCATCGAGACAACCAGATCGCGGCGCTCTTCGAAGGCCTTCTTCGATTCCGTGATGAAGTCCTGCGGACCGTTCAGCGCCTCGACGGCCGCCCACTGGGCAACCGAGCAGGCACCCGAGGTCTGCTGGCCCTGGATCATGTCCATGGCCTTGATCAGCGGCAGCGGGCCTGCCGCATAACCGATACGCCAGCCGGTCATCGCATAGGCCTTGGAGACGCCGTTCATCGTCAGGGTGCGCTCGTAGAGCGCGGGCTCGACCTGGGCCGGCGTGTAATAGACGAAGTCGCCGAAGACGAGATGCTCGTACATGTCGTCGGTCAGAACCCAGACATGCGGGTGCTTCATCAGCACGTCGGTCAGCGCCTTCAGTTCTTCCTTGCTGTAAGCAGCGCCCGAAGGGTTGGACGGCGAATTGAACATGAACCACTTGGTCTTCGGCGTGATCGCCTTGTCCAACTGCTCGGCGGTGAGCTTGAAGTCGTTCTCGAGTGTCGTTTCGACGAAAACGGGCGTGCCACCGCACAGTGCGATCATTTCCGGATAGGACACCCAGAACGGCGCCGGGATGACGACTTCATCGCCCGGATTGATTGTCGCCATGAAGGCATTGAAAAGAATCTGCTTTCCACCTGTGCCGACAATGACCTGCTCGGGCTTGTAGTCGAGACCGTTCTCCCGCTTGAACTTGTCGGCGATCGCCTTGCGCAGTTCCGGAATGCCGGCAACCGGCGTGTACTTCGTCTCGCCGCGGGCGATGGCGGCCACAGCCGCATCCTTGATGTTTTGCGGCGTGTCGAAATCAGGCTCGCCAACGGAAAGCGAAATCACATCTTTCCCTTGCGCTTTGAGTTCCCGGGCCATCTGCGTGACGGCGATGGTCGCGGAAGGCTTGATGCGGGAAAGGGCGTCGGCGAGGAAAGCCATTGTGCAGGTCCTGAGCTGATTGAACATCGGCCCCGGTCACTGGGGCCTCAGGTCCAAGCTCTATGGCGAAAGAGGCCCTGCCTTTCAAGCCAAAAGCATCGGAAGCTGAAGAGAATCGAACCATGGCGCGGTCTCCCCATCCGCACCAATTTTGCAATGACCGGCGAAATCACAATTCGATATGCGAAACGCCACAATTTCGTCGTTCTGCGGACGTGATCACACGGTTTCATGCGGTCAAGTCAACGAGACGAAGGCACCCGCCATGGATTACGAATTGGAAGCACGCACACCTCCTTCCCGTCGGAGCCGATCCCTCGCGTGGTTGGCGGCCGCCAGCGGCCTGGCTCTGGCCCTGTTTATGTTCGCCAGCCCCGGCGCCGCCACGCCACCCGCCACAGCGCCAGTCGCCCAAAGTCTGACGGTTCACGACACCCGTGCCGACCATCTGACGACGGGAAGCATCGCACGCGCCGCCCCCGTTCGGCTCGTCCATGTCCCGGCCTCACACGGCCAGGACCTGCCACTGCCGCAAACCGAGCGCCATCTTCTCATTCTCCTTCTGCTCGCCTGCTTCGCCGTCATGGCGGCCGGCGGCCTGGCCCTGTGGAAGCGCGGCTGGCACGATATCGTCCAGCGCGCCCGGGCAGAAGACGCCTAAGAAAATAGTCTAATTGATATATATGTAGTTTCGTAGATACTATCCTCCACCAATTGGAGGAGCCATCATGAAACGCATTGCAGTTCTGGGTGCCGGTCTCGGCGGCACGATCATGGCCTATGAATTGAGAGACCGCCTCGGCGGGGAGGTCGAGATCGATCTTCTGAGCAAGGGGCCGACCTACTCCTTTGTGCCATCCAACCCCTGGGTAGCCGTCGGCTGGCGCGGACGGGAAGAAATCGAGGTGGACCTTCGCCCCGCCTGCGCCAAACGCAATGTCACCCTGCACAGCCAAGGCGCGGCCCGCGTTCACCCGGGTGAAAACCGGGTCGAAATGCTCGATGGCAGCTCACTCGACTATGACTACCTGGTCATCGCCACCGGCCCTGATCTCGCCTTTGACGAAATCGAAGGCTTCGGTCCAGACCATCACACGCAATCCGTCTGCCATATCGATCACGCACTTGCGGCGAAGGAAGCCTTCGACAAGCTCGTCGCAAATCCCGGCCCTGTCGTCATCGGCGCGGTCCAGGGCGCTTCCTGTTTCGGCCCGGCCTATGAATTCGCGTTCATACTCGACAAGGCGCTCCGCGATGCCAAGGTCCGCGACCGCGTTCCCATGACCTTTGTCACCTCCGAACCCTATATCGGTCATCTCGGGCTGGATGGCGTCGGAGACACCAAGGGCCTGCTCGAAAGCGCACTGCGCTCCAAGCACATCAAATGGGTGACGAACGCCCGCGTGAACCGGTTCGAGAGCGACAAGGTCGTCGCCGAGGAGATCAACGAGGACGGCACCGTCAAGGCGACCCACGAAATTCCCTCGGTCTACACGATGATGCTCCCGGCCTTCCGCGGCATCGAGGCGGTCAGAGACATCGAGGGCCTGACCAATCCGCGCGGCTTCATCCTCGCCGACAAACACCAGCAGAACCCGACCTACAGCAACGTCTTTTCTGTCGGCGTCTGCGTCGCGATCCCGCCCATAGGCAAGACGCCGGTGCCTGTCGGCGTACCGAAGACCGGTTTCATGATTGAGTCCATGGTGACCGCCACGGCGCACAACATCGCCAATCTCATCGCCGGGGAGGAAGCCAATGCGCAAGGGACCTGGAACGCCGTCTGCCTCGCCGATTTCGGCGATGGCGGCATCGCCTTCGTCGCCCAGCCGCAATTGCCGCCCCGCAACGTCAACTGGTCGTCACAGGGCAAATGGGTCCACGCCGCGAAGATCGGCTTCGAGAAATACTTCCTTTACAAGGTGAAGCTCGGCAAGTCGGAGCCCTTCTACGAAAAGCTCGCCTTGCAGGCTCTCGGCATCGACAAGCTGAAGGCCGTCAGCTTCGACAGTTGATGCACGGCAGCGGCGCCTCTTCACAATTCGGTCAGGAGGCGCAGCCTGCCCACTCCACGTCTTGCCACAGGCATTTCCATCCCCACATTGACCAGAAGTCATGAGATATGCCGGGACGAGGAGATGAAGATGCTGAACCTGTCGGACAAGACCAAGCTGCTGGCAGCGCCCATTATTGCACTCGCCCTCGCCCTGCCCGCCTCGGCACAGGACCAGTCGGAGCACCATGCCGGCAGTGTCACCCTGAAGGTTACCACCGTCGCCGGCGACCTGGAACATCCCTGGTCCGTCGAGGTCTTGCCTGATGGAGCCTATGTGGTGACCGAGCGCCCCGGCCGCATGCGCATAATAAGAGACGGAAAGGTCGGCGAGCCTCTGCGCGGGCTACCGGCGATCGCCGCCGTCGGTCAGGGCGGCCTTCTCGATGTGGCGCTCGCGAAGGACTTTGCCGAAACGCGGCAGCTGTTCTTCACTGCGGCTGTCCCCGGTCCGGGAGGCCAGGGCACCGCCGTCTTTTCAGCCCGCCTCAGCGAGAACGAGCAACGCCTCGAAGAGGTCGACCGCATCTTCCTGATGAACAAGCTGACAAGAGCCGGCCAGCATTTCGGATCGCGCATCGCCATTGCAGCCGATGGCAGCCTCTTTTTCGGCATCGGCGATCGGGGCGACGACGATCGCGCCCAGGATCCTGCTGACCACGCCGGCAAGATCATGCACATCACACCGGACGGCAGCCCGGCGAATGGAAACCCGCAGGGCCAGGCCCTGCCGGAGGTCTGGTCTAGCGGCCACCGCAACCCACAGGGCCTTGCGATCGATCCCGCCGACAACCGTCTCTACACGGTTGAACACGGTGCCCGCGGTGGAGACGAGATCAACGCGCCGCAGGCCGGCAAAAACTATGGTTGGCCCGTCATCTCCTACGGCAAGCATTATTCGGGCGCTGAGATCGGCATTGGACAGTCCGCCGACGGCTACGAGCAGCCGCTCCACTACTGGGACCCGTCGATCGCACCTGGGGCGCTTGCCATCTACCGCGGCACAATGTTTCCGGAATGGGACGGCGACTTTCTGGTCGCAGCCCTCAAATACCAACTCCTGGCGCGCATGGAACGCAACGACGAAGGCTCATTTGAAACCGAAGAGCGGATGTTGGGTGGCGAATATGGACGTATCCGGGACGTGAAAGTCGCACCGGACGGCTCAATTCTGTTGGTGACCGACGAAGAGGACGGCCAATTGCTGCGCATTACGCGCGGCAGCGACAGCTGAAGACTGCCAAGACCAGGCCGCACGTCCCCGCAAGGAAGCAAATCTGGGCGGAAATAGCTGCCAGACGGCGCGATATCAGGCTACGGCGAAAATCGAACACGAGAAATTTTCACCCGCAAAACTCCGTGTTTGCGCAGCCAATTCACCCAATCTCCATCGCAAGCGATGCAAATTTTCGGCGAAATGGCGCCAGGAGAGCTTTTCGGTCTCGCGAATCACGTTGTTCGCACTGAAAACAAAGGACTCTCACCCACGAAAGGGTTAAAACTTTCGCTTGCCAATTTTCGACAAAGCAAGCACTCTTCCACTGTTCGGGCAATTTTGCGAGCATGGGAAGACCTATAAAGTAATGCGCGCCGGGGACGCTATAACAACCCCGGGCCGACCAACTACAGTGGATGGCAACATGCACTTGGCTAGTCTGCGGTAACAGGGCCCCTTTCCTCTAATTTCGACAAATGCCTGCCGCTCACCCGCTCGCGGGTACATTGCAATGCTGCCCCGCCGAATATGGGCAGAGAGAAAAGGACCTGACGCATGGCCGAGACTGGCACTGTAAAATTCTTCAATACCGACAAGGGCTTTGGCTTCATCAAGCCCGACAACGGCGGCGCGGACATCTTCGTCCATATCTCCGCTGTTCAGGCATCGGGCCTATCGGGTCTGACCGAGAACCAGAAGGTCAGCTTCGACACCGAGCCCGATCGCCGTGGCAAGGGCCCCAAGGCCGTGAACCTGCAGATCTCCGGCTGATACAAACCGGATCTCCACGAATTGCGGCCCGGCATTATTGCCGGGTTTTTTCGTTCAGCCTGCGTTCAGGCGGTGCCTCATAGATTGCAACTATCGCCGGCGGCCCGAACAGCCAGAACCGGCCCATGGTTTAGCCAAGGCTGAGGAACAGACGTCATGATGAAAATTGCGCAAAACGCTCTACTTGCTGCTGCCGTCACCCTGACACCCATCGCCGCTGCAACGCAGGCCGAAGCCGGTGACCGCAACTATCGCCATCACCGGTCCGACGATGCTCTCGCTCTCGGCGTGATTGGCCTGGCGACCGGCGTCATCGTCGGCTCAGCCCTTGCAAATCCTGCGCCGCAGCGCCGCGTCTATGTCGACCGGCCGGTCTCCGTCTACAACGAGCCGGACTACTATGTCGACGATTACCCGCCGCCGCCGCCGCGCCACACCTATCGTCCGCGCCCGGTCTATCAGCAGCCGCGCCCCGTCGTTCAGTCCTATGGCATCGAGCCCTGGACCGGCGCTTGGTATGACTACTGCGCCCAGCGCTACCGCAGCTTCAACGCGCGCACTGGCACCTTCGTCGGCTATGACGGCCGCACGCATTTCTGCACGGCCGGCTGAGCCGCGACCGTAACCGCACCGCAGAATCGAAAAAGCGCCGGTCACCCGGCGCTTTTGTCGTTCAGAGACCCTGAATGAAGGGATTGGAGCGCCGCTCGTCGCCGATCCGGCTGCCCGGCCCGTGCCCGCAGATGAAGCCGACGTCATCGCCGAGCGGCAGGACCTTGTCGCGGATCGAGTTCATCAGCGTCTGATGATTACCGCCTGGCAGATCCGTCCGCCCGACGGACCCGCTGAACAAGACATCACCGAGATGGGCGAACTTCTGTCCACGATTGAAATAGATGACATGACCCGGGGCATGGCCCGGGCAGTGATAGACCTCGAACACGTGATCGCCGAAGGACACCGTTTGCCCATCCTCCAGCCACTGATCCGGAACGACGCTGCGCAGCCCGTCAATGCCATAGGACGCCGCCTGGGTCTCGATACGCTGCAACAGCGGCAGGTCGTCCTTGTGCGGCCCGATAATGCTGAGCCCCGTCTTTTCCTTGAGTTCGGCAGCACCGCCGGCATGATCGAGATGACCATGTGTCAGCCAGATCGCCTTGAGCGTGATGCCATTCTCCGCGATCACCTGCAGGATGACATCGACATCGCCACCCGGATCGACGATCACGCCTTCACGGGTCTCGTCGTCGAAGAGGATGGTGCAGTTTTGCTGGAACGGTGTGACGGGGATGATGCCCGCTTGAATCTTTCCCATGGGCTGACGGTCCTTCTCTCAGTTCGGTAAGGCGCCTTAGCATGGCCCTGCGCCGAGAGAAACTGCGAGCCGGCCAGCCGGTTTGGCGGTCAGCGCGACAGGCCGTAAACCTGCGACACCGGAGAGGCGGGAAGAATGGACGCCTGCGCCACCAGGAAGCTCGCCACCATGATCTTCGCGGTGAAGACGAGCATGGCGACAGGCCGTAGGCTGGAAGTCTGGGTCGTGTGCTCGCGGTCCGTCATGGTCATTGTCCTCTCTCCTTTCGCAAACCTCGCCGATACGGCTTGTCCCGGGCTTGCGCTTGATCACTGCGGGTTTAACGAGGCTGACGGCGATAGGTTTCGCAGCCGCGCCTGTAAGCTGTGCGATCTGCGTAAATTTGTTGGAAATTTGCTACACTTGCGCATAGTTTTGCCTGCAATCCCCGCCAGTGAGACGGGGGATGAACGGCCGGCCGCGCAAAGACGGCTTGGCGCGGGGAAGCATCGGCCCTGAGCGATGAGTGATGAGCCGGCGGTCGCGAGCGATTTCGCGCACGCCGGAGGAAAGGAAGGACGAGCGTGGCCCGACAGTCTGCGACGAAGACTGCCAAGAAGACTCTGCCGGATCTGCCGGTGGTCGACGACAAGTCGATCGACTTCGAAACCATCGAAAGCCTGTTTTTCGCCTATCGCGATTTCGTTTCCGACCCGGATGCCATCCTTGCCAAGCTCGGCTATGGCCGCGCCCATCACCGGGTGGTCCATTTCGTCAGTCGCCGCCCCGGCATGACGGTCGCCGACCTCCTGTCCATCCTGCAGATAACCAAACAGAGCCTGGCCCGCGTGCTGAAGGAACTGATCGACAGCGGCTACATCCGCCAGATGGCCGGCCCCGCCGATCGCCGCCAGCGACGCCTTTATCCCACGCTCGCCGGCCGGGAACTTGCGCTCGCCCTCTCCGAGCCCCAGTCCCGCCGGGTAGCCAACGCCATGGAGGGCATGACATCAGACGAGCGCGCGGTGGTGCGCCGCTTCCTCGAGGGCATGCAGAGACAGACGGTGATACAGACCCTCGAGACGGATGGAGCAGACTGACGTGTCGAAGAAGATTGAGCTCACCGACGATGCCCCTCATCTCCTGGTGGTCGATGACGACACCCGTATCCGCGATCTCTTGCACCGTTTCCTGACGGAGAAGGGTTTTCGTGTCTCGATTGCAGCCGACGCCGCCGAAGCGCGGCGCAAGCTGGAGGGCCTGAGTTTCGATCTCCTCGTGCTCGACGTCATGATGCCAGGCGAATCCGGCCTGTCGCTCACCCAGAGCCTGTCGGATGAAAAGCGAGTGCCGATCATTCTTCTCACCGCCCGATCCGAGGCCGACAGCCGCATTGCCGGTCTCGAAGCCGGTGCTGACGATTATCTCGCCAAGCCATTCGATCCGCGCGAACTGGTGCTCAGGATCAACAACATCCTGAAGCGCAACATGAATCCGGATGCGCCCAAGATCGAACAGGTCATGTTCGGCCCCTACACCTTTTCGGTTCTGCGCAAGGAATTGCGCAAGGGAGCCGAAATCATCCGCCTTACCGACCGCGAGCAGGATATCATGTATCTCTTCGCCACCCGCGCCGGCGACACGATCCCGCGGCACGAACTGGTCGGCAATGATGCCGAGGTCGGCGAGCGCACGATTGACGTTCAGATCAACCGTCTCAGGCGAAAGATCGAGGATGACCCCGCCAACCCCGTCTGGCTGCAGACGGTCCGCGGCATCGGCTACCGCCTGAGCATGGATTGAAGCCTTCGACGACGGTGCGCGCTGCGCCGGGGAAGTAGTGGAACATGACGCTGTTCGATCAGATCCGTCGCGATCAGGACCGCAGCCCGGCGACCGGACTGCCGGGCATGCTGCGCTGGCTGCGGCACCGGCTGCCGACCGGTCTCTACGCCCGCTCGCTGCTCATCATCATCCTGCCGATGCTGATCCTGCAGACCGTCGTCGCCTTCGTCTTCATGGAGCGCCATTGGCAGCTGGTGACCGAACGTCTCTCCGAAGCCGTCACCCGTGACATCTCGGCTGTCATCGAGCTGATCGAGCTCTACCCGGAGAAAGAGGATTTCGACAAGATCGTCAACGTGGCGGCCAATCGGCTGAACCTGATCGTCTCTCTAGAGCCGGGCACGGAGCTCCCCTCGCCCCGCCCGCGCCCATTCTTCTCCATCCTCGACCAGATTCTGTCCGACGAAATCGCCGAGCAGATCCGTCGCCCCTTCTGGATCGACACGGTCGGCACCTCACGTCTTGTCGAGATCCGCATCGCCCTCGGCGACCAGACATTGCGCATCTTCGCCTCGCGCAATTCGGCCTATGCGTCCAACACCCATATCTTCCTCGTCTGGATGGTCTCGACAGCGCTGGTCCTGATCGTCATTTCCATCCTCTTCCTGCGCGGCCAGATCAGGCCAATCATGGCATTGGCCA
Organism: Peteryoungia algae; assembly: GCF_030369675.1. Classification (NCBI taxonomy): domain Bacteria; kingdom Pseudomonadati; phylum Pseudomonadota; class Alphaproteobacteria; order Hyphomicrobiales; family Rhizobiaceae; genus Peteryoungia; species Peteryoungia algae. The sequence continues at coordinate 1,528,378 of NZ_CP128477.1, forward strand.
ACGCGGCGGAAAGCTTTGGCAAGGGCCAGCGCCTGTCGGAAGGCTTCTCGCCGCGCGGCGCCGACGAGGTGCGCCGCGCCGGCCTCGCCTTCATCCTCATGCGCGAGCGCATCGAGCGCCAGATGGAGCAACGCACGGCCATGCTGGCCGGCGTCAGCCACGACCTGCGCACCATCCTCACCCGCTTTCGCCTGCAACTGGCGCTCACCGGCGACGGACCGGAAATCGACAGCCTCAATCAGGACATCGACGACATGCAGAGCATGCTCGAAGGCTATCTGGATTTCGCCAAGGGAGAGGTGGAAGAGGATGTCGGCAGGCTCGACCTTGGCGAACTCTTCGAGCGGATCGAAGCCGATTTCGCGCTGCATGACCGAAAGCTGACCTGGAAGCTGGAAGGCGATCCTCTGGTCTTTGTCCGCCCCAACGCCTTCACGCGCCTGGTCACGAACCTTGCCTCCAATGCCCGCCGCTATGCGCACCGCCTCGACATCGACGCGCGCCATACGGCGAAATGGCTGGTGATCGTTTTCGACGACGATGGGCCGGGCATTCCCAAGGAAGCGCGCGACGACGTCTTCAAGCCCTTCTATCGCCTCGACGAGGCACGCAACCTCGACGCATCGGGCACGGGCCTGGGTCTGGCCATCGCCCGCGACATCGCGCGCAGCCATGGCGGCAATGTCACGCTCGAAGACAGCCCGCTGGGCGGCCTGCGCGCCATCATCCGTGTTCCGGTTTGAAACCTGATCCTGCAAAGAAAAGGGGCCGAAGCCCCCGCAATCACATCAGCTTCCGGCCGTTGGGCACCGGCTGCTCGACGGCCGCCAGCACGATCGCCCCGTTGGCGTCTTCGAAGCCGAGCGTCAGAACCTCGGACCGAAAAGGCCCGATCTGGCGCGGCGGAAAATTGACCACACCAAGCACCTGACGCCCGATCAGCGCCTCCGGCGTGTAATGCACGGTGATCTGCGCAGACGACTTCTTGATGCCGATCTCGGGGCCGAAATCGATCTTCAGCTTGAAGGCCGGCTTGCGTGCCTCCGGAAAGGCTTCGACCTCCACGATCGTGCCGACACGAATGTCGACTTTTTCGAAGTCGGCAAAGCTGATCTCGGAGCCGGTCATTCGGCCAGCTCCTCGGCCCGCTTGCGCGCCGCCTCGATCGCCAGATCAAACAGCGGCTGCATGCCGTCCTCGGCCATCAGCACGGAGAGCGCCGCCGCCGTCGTGCCCCCTGGTGAGGTAACGTTCTTGCGCAATTGGGCAGCCGGGTCGGGGGACTGGTGCAACAATTCACCAGCCCCCGCGACCGTTTCCCGTGCGAGACGCATGGCGAGGTCCGCCGGCAGGCCCGCTTTCCGGCCTGCCTCTGCCATGCATTCGACGAGATAGAATACATAAGCCGGACCGCTGCCCGAGACTGCGGTCACGGCATTGATGTCTGCTTCGCTTGTCACCCATTCGACAGGGCCGGAGACCTGGAGCAGGCGATGGACGATATCACGCTGACTGTCGGAAACGGCAGCATTGGCGAAGGCGCCGGTGACGCCCCGCCCGACCATGGCAGGCGTGTTCGGCATGGCACGCACCATGGCCGACTTGCCGAGATGTCCTTCCATCGAGGCAATCGTCTTGCCGGCGGCGACGGAGACCACCGTCGTCTGCGGGCCGACGAGAGACTTGAGGCCGGGCAGCACAGCATCCATGACCTGCGGCTTCAGGGCGAGGAAGAGAATGTCGGCGGCAAGGCCCTCCGGGGGCGTTACCGCATGGCGCGCACCGGCCTCGTTGATCGCCGCGATCATCTTTTCGGAAGGACCCGGATCAAGCACCGTCACCGTCGACCCGGGCACACCGCTCTTCAGCCAGCCGGCCAGCATGGCGCCGCCCATGTTGCCTGCCCCGACGAGAACGATCTGTCCGAATGCGGCACCCGTCATACTCAGGCTTCTCCGACGGTCTCGAACAGAACGGCGTCCATGGCGCTCTTGGCGTCGACGCCGGACCAGACCACGAACTGGAAGGCCTGGTAATAGGCTTCACAGGCATCGACAGCGGAAGAGAGCAGCACTTCGACCTGACGATTGGTCGGCTCCGCGCCACCTGCAAGCAGCAGCGACTGGCGGAAGATCACCACATCCTCGTTCCGCCACAGGTCGAAATGGCCCATCAGGACCTGACCATTGATGTAGGAGAGCAGCTTGATGACTTCGTTGAGCCGGTTTTCGGGGATCTTGAGGTCGAAGGCGGACGCCAGATGCAGCGCCTCGAACTCCTCCATCCAGGAGAAGGAGACATTGTAGTCGGCCCAACGCCCTTCGACGGTCATTGCGATTTCGTCTTCGCCCGAACGCTCGAACGACCAGTCATTGGTCGCCGCGACGAACTCGATCATGTCGACCGGGTTTGACTGGCGTTCGACTTCGATTTCCATGAGGCTCATGCATCACCTTATTGACCGGAATGAATACGGGCACCCGGCGAACCGCCGGGTCACTCGGACACCTGAACCGGAAATTACTGAAAACGATTCCGAAGGACCCCAGGATAGAACACGCACCCTGCCCGAAACTTACGCGGCACCACTCAGAATCATCGTTGAAAATCAGTGTATAATCGTCAGGGTCCAGCACCAGCCCCCATCGCGACATTTGGCCCACACGCCTGTGGATGGCGCTTTCAGAATCGCCTTTGCATCACCCCATAAGCGACTCTGGCGATTGGCTTTTTGCCACCTGTCCACAAGCTGCATTTTTTTCGTCGCAGATGGCCCCGCAGGGACCGGTCAAGGTGCTGAAATAACAAAAAGACCCAAAGCCACAGGCAATGGGTCTTCACCAGATCCGCAAATGAAGGTCGATCCGCCCGAACGGAGGCAGCCGCCTTACTTGGCCTTGGCCGAAAGCTGTGCTTCGAGAACCTCGATGCGCTTCTGCAGGGCCTCATTCTCTTCGCGTGCCTTGAGCGCCATCTCGCGCACCACGTCGAACTCCTCGCGCTTGACGAGGTCCATGCTGTTCAGCCATCGCTCGGCCTGGGCGTGGAAGGCAGTTTCCACTTCCTTGCGCACGCCTTGCGCGGCGCCGGCGGCATCGGTCATCAACTTGGCGAAATCATCGAGAATACGGTTGGGGCCGGTCGACATGGAAAACTCCTCTCAAGCAGACTGCGGACTGGGATTGAACCCTTGAAGAAGGAGGTAGGACCAGATCCGCCGGCATGCAAGGCGGCAACGATAGATAAAGGTGGTTGACGGTGTCGCAGACGGCCCGATTCCATCTTGACCGTGCCATTGTGCAACGCCATTTTCCAGCAGCATTAACGAAAGTACTCCATTGTTGTCAGTTCTGGACCTTTTCGCCGCCGTATCCTTTCCCGCGATCGACCCGGTCGCCTTCTCGATCGGACCGCTGGCGGTCCACTGGTATGGGCTGGCCTATGTCGCCGGCATCCTCCTCGGCTGGATGATCGCCCGCGACTTGCTGAAACGCCCGCATCTGTGGCCAAACGGCCAGGCACCGGCCACCCTGCAGCAGATCGATGACTTCATCCTCTGGGCCGCGATCGGCATCGTCGCCGGCGGACGCATCGGCTATATCTTCTTTTACGATTTTGCCTCGGTGGCGGCCAATCCGATGCGTGCATTCGAGGTGTGGAACGGCGGCATGTCCTTCCATGGCGGCTTCATTGGCGCGACGCTCGCCATGGTCTTCTTTGCCCGCAAGCATCAGATCCGCCTCTGGAGCCTCTTCGACCTGGTGGCGAGTGTCGTACCGCTCGGCCTGCTGTTCGGCCGCATCGCCAACTTCATTAATGGCGAACTCTGGGGTCGCCCGGCCGATATGCCCTGGGCCATGGCCTTCCCGACCGGTGGCCCCTTCCCGCGTCATCCGAGCCAGCTCTACGAAGCGGCCCTGGAAGGCCTTGTCCTGCTGATCATACTCCAGCTCCTGGCGCGTTATTTCGGCGCCTTGCTCAGGCCCGGCCGCGTCACCGGCATCTTCGTCGCAGGCTATGCGGCTGCCCGAATCTTCGTCGAGTTCTTCCGCGAGCCAGACGTCCAGATCGGCTATCTCTTCGGTGGCTGGCTGACCATGGGCATGGTCCTGTCCTTGCCCATGCTGCTCATCGGGATCGTCATCTTCATGCGGGCTGGCCGCGCCACCCCTGTGACGCAAGGCTGAGGAGCGCCGATGGCCACACCGCTCGCCCAGAAGATCAAGTCGCTGATATCGGCCCATGGCCCGATCAGCGTCACCGATTATTTTGCTCTCTGCCTCGCCGATCCCGAACACGGCTACTACCGGACCCGAAATCCGTTCGGCCGGGACGGCGACTTCGTGACAGCGCCAGAGGTCAGCCAGCTCTTCGGCGAGATGCTCGGCATTTTCATGATCAACACCTGGCAGCGCCATGGTGAACCCCGCGACGTTCGCCTCGTCGAGATCGGACCCGGCCGCGGCACGATGATGGCCGACATGCTGCGCGTCATCTCCCGCGCGGCCCCCAATCTCTACGAGACCGCCACGGTGCATCTCGTCGAAACCAGCGCTCTCTTGAAACTCACGCAGATGGAAACCCTGTCCTCCCACGGCGACAAGGTTTCCTGGCACGAGAGCTTCGACGGCGTGCCGGAAGGCTTCACGCTGCTCGCCGCCAACGAGCTCTTCGACGCCATCCCGATCCGGCAGTTCGTCAAGACGCAGAAGGGGTTTCGCGAGCGCATGGTCGGCCTCGACGAAAACGACGAACTCTGCTTCACGCTGGGTGTCGCCACGCTCGATCCCGCCATGCTGCCACAAGGCATGAGCCTACCCGCCGATGGCGAGATCTTCGAAGTGGCGCCTGCCCGCCAATCGGTGATGCTGACGATCTGCGAGCGGCTGGTCGCACATCACGGCACAGCTCTGGTCATCGACTACGGTCACATGGTCACCAACTTCGGCGACACGCTTCAGGCGGTGCGCGCCCACGAATATGACCCGCCCCTGGCCCATCCGGGCCACGCCGATCTGACGAGCCATGTCGACTTCGAAAATCTCGCCCGCACAGCCCTTGCGGCCGGCGTCCATCTCAACGGCTGCATGCACCAGGGCGATTTCCTGGTCGGGCTCGGCATCGAGCAGCGGGCGGCGTCCCTCGGCCGCGACAAGGACGAAAAGATGCAGACCGAAATCGTCGAGGCCGTGCATCGCCTGGCCGGCGCCGGCAACGGCTATATGGGCGAACTGTTCAAGGTCATGGCCGTCTCCATGCCTGCGGTCCAATTGCAGCCTTTCAAACCCAAGGATTGACACGGACGTGCGTGATCTGCACGATCGCGCCCGTTCCAATAGGCTCGAAATCGAAGAAAGCCGATTGAATCCAATCATTTCGCAGCATCCGCATCGCATGAGCGTGATTTGCCAAGGCTCAGGAGACAGATCATGAGCACAGCCGACCAGCCACGCCCCATCACCGCCGAGAGTCTCGACACCGCATTTGCAGCCGGCATCCGCCATGGCTTCTTCACCCGCGACGGTGGCGTCTCCGAAGGGATTTACCGCGGCCTGAATGTCGGCCTCGGCTCGAACGACGATCCGGAGAAAGTCCGCGAAAACCGCCGCCGCGTCAGCGCCTGGTTCGGCCTGCCGCCGGACCGCCTCGCCACGGCACACCAGGTCCATTCGCCCGACGTCGTGGTGGTGACCGCCGAATACGATGGAAGCCGCCCCCAGGCCGATGCCCAGGTGACTGCGAGCCCCGGCGTGGTCCTCGGCGTGCTGACGGCAGATTGCGGCCCGATCCTTTTTGCCGATCCGGAAAACCGGGTGATCGGTGCCGCTCATGCCGGCTGGAAAGGTGCACTTGCTGGTGTGCTGGAAAACACGATCGAGGCCATGATTGCGCTCGGCGCGCAACGCGACAAGATCCGCGCCACGCTTGGGCCCTCGATCTCCCAGGCGAGTTACGAGGTCGGCCCCGAATTCGTCGATCGTTTCATTGCAACCGACCGCGACTTTGAGGCTTTCTTCATACCGTCCGCCAAGCCAGGTCATGCCATGTTTGATCTGCCGGGCCTGACAGTCAGGCGCCTGAACCGCGCCGGCGTGAGGGCCGACAGCATCGGCATATGCACCTATGCGGCTCCTGAAACGTTCTTTTCCTATCGCCGGACCACCCATGCGGGAGAACCCGATTATGGGCGCCAGATTTCCGCGATTGCGATGATGGAGGACTGAGATGGCCTTGCACTTCACCGAAAGCGAGTTTTCCGCCCGCCGCGCCCGCCTGATGGCGCGCATGGCCGAGGAGAAACTTGATGCCCTGCTGCTCTTCGCGCAGGAAAGCATGTACTGGCTCACCGGTTTCGACAGCTTCGGCTACTGCTTCTTCCAGACCCTGGTGGTCAAGGCAGACGGAACGCTGACGCTACTCACCCGCACACCAGACCTGCGCCAGGCAAAGCAGACATCGACGATCGAGAATATCGTTGTTTGGGTCGACCGCTTGAACGCAGACCCCGCCGTCGACCTGAGGAACCTGCTCAGCGATCTCGATCTGCTGGGCATGCGAGTCGGCGTCGAATATGACACCCATGGCATGACCGGCCGCGTCGCGCGCCTCGTTGACAACCAACTCACCAATTTCTGCCAGGTAATGGACGCGTCCTATCTCGTCAGCACCCTGCGGCTGGTGAAATCCCCGGCCGAGATCGCCAAGGTCACCCATGCCGCCGAACTGGCTGACCTCGCCTATGATGCCGCCCTGCCCCTGATCGGACCCGATGCCGACGAGGCGGAAATCCTGGCCGCAATGCAATCCGCGGTTCTGGCGGGCGGAGGCGACTATTCCGCCAACCCCTTTGTCATCGGCTCGGCCGCCGACGCATTGCTTTGCCGTTACAAGTCCGGACGGCGTCGACTGTCGCAGACGGATCAGCTCACGATCGAATGGGCCGGCGTCTCGGCACACTACCATGCGCCGATGCTGCGCACCGTGCTTGTGGGCAACCCGACGGCACGGCACCGGGAAATGCATACGGCAGCCCTCGATGGCATGAGGGCGATCGAGCACGTGCTCCGCCCCGGCCACACCTTCGGCGAGGTCTTCGACGCCCATGCCAAGATCATGGACGACCGAGGCCTGACCCGGCACCGCTTCAATGCTTGCGGTTACTCGGTCGGCGCCCGTTTCGCCCCTTCCTGGATGGAGCACCAGATGTTCCACGCCGGCAATCCCGAGGTGATCGCGGCCGACATGACGCTCTTCGTGCATATGATCATCATGGACAGCGATCGGGAAACGGCAATGACCGTGGGTCATACCTATCTGACCACGGAGACGGCCCCCCGCGCCCTGTCGCGCCACCCGCTCGACCTGATCAACCTGTGAGCTGGCGCATTAGGGAGTCTGCGTTGCAGTAGCGCGGTTTTGCCTGTCCATTCAGGGAATTGACAGGCAAAGCATGCTAGGCCCATTAATTGTGACAGGAGTGAAAGGGAAGGACCCGCCGTGGTGAAACATTCCCATAAACGATCCAGGAGCCGCGCCGCAGCCATCGGCTTGCTGATGCTGCTTGCCGGTTGCAACAGCACCGATGTCCTGACGCCACCCGCAGATGTCGGCGATGGCAGCCAGCCTTCCCCCTACTCCCAGCAGCTCGCTGCCCCTGCCGGGGGTGGCCAGACCGTGCAGAGCGCGCCGCTCGGTCAGTCTGGCGCCTATGCAGAGCCGCTCCGCGGCCCGCAGAACTCGCTGGAGGCCCAGGCTGTGGCGCTCGCGCAGGGCGGACGCAATCCGGCCGCGTCCACGCCGCTTGATGGCGCAGGCAGCCAGGCCTTCCCGAGCGCGCCACAACAGCCGGCTCGCCAGACCTCCCCGCCGGCAGCCCAAAGCCAGCAGGCGGCCCTTCCCCCGGCTGCTCAGGCGACCGGCAGCGTTCGCTTCCTGCCGATCATCGGTGCGCCGGTCCAAGCCGTGACGCCACTCTCCCGCCAGCTCGGTGCGGAGGCCCGCGCCCGAGGCCTCACCATCAAGAGCGCGAGCGACGCTTCCAGCGAACATATCCTGAAGGGCTACTTCTCAGCCTTCTCCGACAGCGGCAATGTCACCATCACCTATGTCTGGGACATACTGGACGCGAGTGGCGGACGCCTGCACCGGATCCAGGGCCAGGAGGTGGTCGCCTCCGGCGCGCAGGACCCATGGGCGGCCGTTCCGGCCTCGGTCATGCAGCAGATTGCCACCAAAAGCATGGCCGAATATGTATCATGGCGGAACAGTCGCGCCGGCTGACGCCCAACCGATTGGCGACCGCTGAAACCGCAAATCCTGCGCCCCATTTGACGCATCAACCGAAAATATGGGCCTAACTGTCCAAAGCTCTTGCATTCAGGGGCAAGGGCGCTAAAAAGCCCGCATCTCAGCATGGTAACAGGCGGGCCAAGATGAAGGTTTTCGCAGGTAATTCGAACCGGCAATTGGCCGAAACGATCTGCTCCTATCTCAATGTACCACTCGGCAAGGCCAGCGTCCGCCGTTTCGCAGACCAGGAAATCTTCGTAGAGATCCAGGAAAACGTGCGTGGTGAAGACGTATTCGTCGTTCAGGCGACGTCGTTTCCGACGAACGACCATCTGATGGAACTGCTGATCATGATCGACGCCTTCCGTCGATCCTCGGCACGCCGCATCACGGCGGTCCTGCCCTATTTCGGCTATGCCCGCCAGGACCGAAAGGCAGGCCCCCGTACGCCGATCTCGGCCAAGCTGGTCGCCAACCTGATCACTGAGGCGGGTGCCGACCGAGTGTTGACGCTCGACCTGCATGCAGGTCAGATCCAGGGCTTCTTCGATATCCCCACGGACAACCTTTATGCCGTGCCGTTGCTCGCCAACGACGTGAAGGAACGCTACGACACCAACAATGTCATGGTGGTCTCGCCTGACGTCGGCGGCGTCGTGCGCGCCCGCTCGCTCGCCAAGCGCCTCGACTGTCTGCTCGCCATCGTCGACAAGCGCCGTGACCGACCGGGTGAATCCGAAGTCATGAACGTCATCGGCGACGTCTCGGGCAAGGATTGCATCCTGATCGACGACATCGTCGATTCCGGCGGCACGCTCTGCAATGCAGCCGACGCCCTGCTGAAGAACGGCGCGACCAGTGTGACGGCCTACATCACCCACGGCGTTCTCTCGGGCGGCGCGGTGACCCGTGTCGCATCGTCGAGATTGCGGGAACTGGTGATAACGGATTCGATCCAGCCGACGACGGCTGTTCTCTCCGCCCCCAACATCCGCGTGCTGTCGACCGCAAACCTCCTTGGCGAGGCGATCAACCGGACGAGTCAGGAAGAATCGGTCTCCAGCCTCTTCGATTGAGGCGGCCTCTTTCACGTCTTGAGATTAGGATCGAAAAATCAATGTGAGCGATATCACAATCGCTTGCACTCTGGCTGTGCTTTGCATACAGCTTCCCGCGCAATACTCCATTTCAGAACCGCTGACCGCCCCTTTTGCGCGTGAATTAATGCCTCTCTTGGTTGAACAGCTGCTGAGCAATTCAGACTTCCATGAAACGGTTCGGGACCAGTCCCGGGCCCTGCTTCGCGTCAACGACCAGAGCCCCAGGCTCGCTGCGGTTTTCGGAACCCAGCAACGCTGGTTGCTCGGTCATCTCGCGATGGCGCAATATTTTCAGGAAGTTGCACGCGGCAATCCGGACCCCGTCGTCCTGATGGCACGCTTCCTCGAGCAGGTGAAGACGCTCGGCCTTTCCTCGGTCAACACGGCAGATGCCTTCATCAAGGAAATGCTGGTCTATGGCATTGGCCAGCAAAGCCAGACGGCCGATCGTCGCAACCGTCCCTTTGTCCCGACTCCGATCGCCATCGCGGCGACCCGCCACTGGACCTTTATCCATCTGACGAGCCTCGACCGGCTCGATGGCGGCCATCGGCTCGACGCCTTCGAGGCCAACGAGGCGATCATGGCGCGCCTCCATCCCGAGATCACACGCCGCGCTCTGGTATCGCCCGAGTTTCGCACCCCCTCACAGACCTGGTCGCTCTTCACCTGGCTCAACAATGGCGGGATCGTCATGGACTGGCTGATGGTCGGCGTCGAGCCGGTGGCCCCCTCGGTCGAACGCATTCCGACCCAGGTCCGCTCCGTCCCTGAACTCGCCGAGAATTTCCGGCTGTCGCGCACCCACCTGACCCGCAAGCTGCGGGAGGCAGAAGCGCTCGGCAGCATCGGCTGGGAAGGCAATCGAGGCCGGTCCACCATGTGGATATCTCGCGAATTCCTCAGCGAATACCTGACGACACAAGCGGTCAAGCTCGCCTTCATCGACGCCGCCTGCGAGGTGGTCGGTCTGCGCTGACCCTGATAGCGCGATCAGTGCTATACAAGCGGCAGCGGGCAGGCCTCGCCGCCGGAAAACAGCCTGGATCGCGTGAGAAAGCGCCGCTCACGCCCGTTGTCGAGTGAGAACATACCCCCTCGCCCCGGCACGACGTCGATGATCAATTGCGTGTGCGCCCAGACGGCATACTGGCTGCCGCTGATATAGAAGGGTACGCCACCGATCTCGCCCAGCTTCACATCCGTCTCGCCGACGCGGTATTCGCTCGCCGGGTAACACATCGGCGACGACCCGTCGCAGCATCCGCCGGACTGGTGGAACAGTATGTCGGGATGGTCTTTCCGGATTTCGGCGAGAAATGCGAGTGCGGCATCGGTGGCGGTCACCCGCGGTTCACCTGTGTCGGTCTTCATTGCCATTCTCCCACTGCCAGCGCCCCAACCCGTCGAAATTCGTGGCTGGAGGAGGCGAAAACGGTTGTGTTCGAGAACCGGAGCCGAGCGCACAGAAGGTACGCGAGCACCGGAAGCGCAGAACATGGCCGTTTGCAGCCCCTCCAGACGCGAAGCTCGGCGGGTTTAGAAGAAGCCGAGGGCCTTCGGGCTGTAGCTCACCAGCATGTTCTTGGTCTGCTGGTAATGGTCGAGCATCATCTTGTGCGTCTCGCGGCCAATGCCGGACTGCTTGTAGCCCCCGAAGGCCGCATGCGCCGGATAGGCATGGTAGCAATTGGTCCACACCCGCCCGGCCTGGATGTTGCGGCCGAAATTGTAGCAGGTGTTTGCATCGCGGCTCCACACGCCAGCACCAAGGCCGTAGAGCGTGTCATTGGCGATCTCCAACGCTTCCGCCTCATCCTTGAAGGTCGTGACCGAAACCACGGGTCCAAAAATCTCTTCCTGGAACACCCGCATCTTGTTGTGGCCCTTGAACACCGTCGGCTTGACGTAATAGCCACCCGCCAGATCGCCCGGGAGGTTGTTGCGCTCGCCACCGATCAGCACTTCGGCACCTTCCTGGCGGCCGATGTCCATATAGGACAGGATTTTCTCCAACTGTTCGGAAGAGGCTTGCGCGCCGATCATCGTCGACATGTCGAGCGGGTCACCTTGGCGGATCGCGGCAACGCGCTTGATCGCCTTTTCCATGAAGCGATCATAGATCTTCTCATGCACCAGTGCGCGGCTTGGGCAGGTGCAGACTTCGCCCTGATTGAGCGCGAACATCGCGAAGCCTTCCAGCGCCTTGTCGAGATAGTCGTCATCCTCGCGCATGACGTCTTCAAAGAAGATATTCGGCGACTTGCCGCCGAGCTCCAGCGTCACCGGGATCAGGTTCTGGCTGGCATACTGCATGATGAGGCGACCGGTCGAAGTCTCGCCGGTAAAGGCGATCTTGGCGATGCGCGGGCTTGTCGCAAGCGGCTTGCCGGCTTCAAGCCCGAAACCGTTGACGATGTTGAGCACGCCCGCCGGCAGCAGATCGCCGACCAGCTCGATCCAGACGAGGATGGACGCCGGCGTCTGTTCGGCCGGCTTCAGCACGACGCAGTTTCCGGCAGCCAGCGCCGGTGCCATCTTCCAGGCCGCCATAAGGATTGGAAAATTCCACGGAATGATCTGGCCGACGACGCCAAGCGGCTCATGGAAATGATAGGCGATCGTCTCGTGGTCGACCTCGCCGATCGTTCCTTCCTGCGCGCGGATGCAGGATGCAAAATAGCGGAAGTGGTCGATGGCGAGCGGAATGTCCGCCGCCATTGTTTCGCGCAGCGGCTTGCCGTTATCTAGGGTCTCTGCCCGGGCGAGCAGTTCGAGATTGTCCTCCATCCGCTGGGCGATCTTCATCAGGATGTTGGAGCGCTCGGTGGTCGATGTGCGACCCCACTTGTCTTTCGCGGCATGAGCAGCGTCGAGCGCAAGATTGATGTCATGCTCGTCGGACCTCGCGATGTCGCAGAGCTTGCCCCCTGTCACTGGCGTGGTGTTTTCGAAATAACGACCATTGACCGGCTCGCGGAACTCCCCGCCGATGAAGTTTCCGTATTTCAGCTTGAACGGCGAAGCAGCAATGGCCTGAACCTGAATATTCATCTGTCATCCTCCCTGTGCAGGAACCCCTCCCGGGCTCCCATAACAGGATGATCACAGTGTTCTGCTTGCGTTTGAAGCCATGGGACACAGTGCTGCAGCGCACAGTGTTTCAGGAATGCGACACACTGCCGCCTCCTTACTGCAACTGGAAGCGCTTCATCTTCCGGTGAAGTGTGGCGCGACTGATGCCGAGCATCTGGGCCGCCTGCGAGACATTGCCACTCGTGCGCGACAACACGCGCCGAAGTGCCGCTCGCTCTGCATCCTCCAGGTCGGACATGCCCTCTCCACGCCGCTCGCCGCGTGTTTCGCGCAGCGCGTCGGTGGCCGGCAGCCCCTGAGCGATGATGACGTCATCGAGTTTCAGCGCCACCCGCGCGGCTTTGGTTGCACCGAGAATGAGATCATCTCCGTCGACGGCAATCAGGGCGGAGAAGGAATTCGCCTGCGGCACGACCACGATCCGCGCGCCGGCAAAGGCCTGACGGAAGAGGTTCGCCTCGACGCGCGCGGCCGCATCGCGGACGGCCTGGGACAATACGGCGAGTGTCATGTCCGAAACGTCATTGCGGCAAGTGGAGACATCCAGTGCGGCCGCCACCCGACCGAGATGGTCGCGGATTGGCGCCGTTGCGCAGGAAAGCCCGATATTGGCGCTCATGAAATGCTGGTCGCGATGGATGACGACGGCACGCTCGTCGGCGAGTGCCGTACCGATACCATTGGTCCCGACGCTCGGTTCGCTCCACATCGTCTGTTGCCAGAGCCCGAGTGCCCGGAATTCCACATCATCGCCGGGTGCTCCACGACGGTCGACGACAATGCCGTCGGCATCGGCGAGAATGATGCAGCAGCCGGATCGTCCGATCATCTGGTAAAGTCGATCGACCTCGTCTGCAGAACTGCCGATCAGGCGCTCCATGCGCGCATGCGCTTCCCGAAAGGCTGCGTCGTCAACCTGCACCGGCTTGCGCGCCTCTTCGGGCTGCAGGCGGTAAAGGTTGAGGCAGCGGCTCCACGATGCAGCAACGGGTGACGTCACGGCAGCCGAAGCCTTCTGCGCCGTCGAATAGACGAGATCAGAATGGCGGATTTCCTGTCGCATCGGCTCCTCCCAAAGCACATCCGCCAGTATGCGCCTTCCTCCGACCGTGGCAATCGCTCAATCCAGCGGCAAAAGACAGCCGCTCGATTTGCTCAGGAAAGTGGCGCAGTTCTGCGACAGTTCGCCTGACCGATGCTGCTGCCACTCATGCGGCGAGTTCGCCCGGCTTGCCTTCGGAAATCTGCCCGGCATCCGCGCTGGCTTCGAGCCCGGCCTTGGCGGCCGCTGGAGGCGGATTGACGATATCCTGAATCTCCGACAAGGGCTGGGGTCTGCCATAGAAATAGCCCTGCACCTGCTCGCAGCCCTCGTCCTGAAGGAAGCGCAGATGCTCGGCATTCTCCACGCCTTCCGCGAGCACCGGAATATCGAGGCTCTGCGCGAGAATGAGCGTCGAGCGCACGATCGCGGCCGACTGCCGGTTGTCGGCGACATTGTCGATGAAGCCGCGGTCGATCTTGATCTTGTCGAAGGGGAAAAGCTGCAGCGTGGAGAGCGAGGAATAGCCGGTGCCATAATCGTCCATGGCAATCTTCACACCGATCGCCTTGAGCTGCCGGATGATCAAAAGGGCATGCTGCTGGTCGACGATGATGCCGGACTCGGTGATCTCGAGTTCGAGCCGTGCCGGATCAAGACCGGTTTCGGCAAGAATTTCGCGGACCCGCTGCGGAAAATTGGCATTGGCGAGCTGTTTCGGCGCGACATTGACAGCAATCTTGAGCGGATTGCCCCATTTGACCGCCTCTACACAGGCTTGCCGCAGCACCCAGTCCCCCAACTCCATGATGAAGCCCGTGCGCTCCGCAATCGGGATGAACTCGACCGGCGAGACCATGCCGCGACGAGGATGGAGCCAGCGCAGGAGAACCTCGAACCCGATCACCTCGCCGGACTTGGTATTGTTCTGCTTCTGGAAATAGAGCTGGAACTCGCCGCGCTGCAGACCTGTGCGCATATCCATGGCGAGCGCGCTGCGCTCGCGTGCGGCCTGGTCCATCGACTTGTCGTAGAAACAGATATTGTTGGATCCCGTGGCCTTCGCCCGATACATGGCGATATCGGCCTGAGCCAGCAGGTCGTCGACATCTTCTGCGGCATCGGGATAGACGGTGACGCCGATGCTGGTGCCGACCGAGAGCGTCAGCCCCTGCCATTCGATCGAGGCATTGATCTCGGTAATGATCCCGCGAGCGAAGTTCTCGGCCTCGGCCGCCGTGAAGATGCGAGGGCTGACGGCGATGAATTCATCTCCGCCGATACGCGCGACGAACTCACCCGACCGCAGATTCCGGGTCATGCGCTCGGCGACGACCCGCAGAACGTGATCACCCGCCGCATGTCCATGCACATCATTGATCTCCTTGAACCGGTCCAGGTCGAAGGAGAAGACATAGATGCGTTCATTCCGCGCCGTCGGCGTTTCCATGACATGCCCGACCCGCTCGAGAAAAGCGGCCCGATTCGGCAGGCCGGTCAGTGCGTCATGCAGCGAGAGCTGGCGGTAACGTTCGACGGCCGACTTGTTCGACTGGCGATCGATCACATAGGTCATCGCTCCGATCGCCAGAATCAGCAGCGTGACGAACATGAGGACGACCGTCATCACACTCTCGGGCAGCATGTTCGCGGGCATCGAGGCGGCGGAATTCGGCACGACGGTCAACGCTGTCATGCCGATGAAATGGGTCGACGCAATGGCGAGGACGAGTGCCAGGCCGCCGCCGTAGCGGCAAAAGCGGGTCACGGGACGCGCAACACGACTCGTCGCCATCGCGCCGAACAGGCCAGCAGCCAGCAGAGACGCCGCAACATAGCTATTGTCCCACTCCAGATGCCCCTGCACCTCATAGCCGGACATGCCGATATAATGCATGGAGGCGATGCCCGCACCGACGATGGCACCACCCGCCTCGATCAGCAGGCTCCGCTGGGTGGCAGTGGCAATCGAAAGCCCGGCCCCGGTCACCGCGATGGCCAGCACAAGAGACAGGAGCGTCGCAGTCGGCTTGTAGCCGGTGAGCACAGCCGCATCATAACCCATCATGGCCACGAAATGCGTCGTCCAGATCGCCGACCCGCCAATGATCGCGGTGAGCGCCGTCCAGCTCGCACGCATGGCGCCCCTTGTGTTGCGCATGCGGCTGAACAGCCGCATCGTCAAAAAGGAACCAAGGACGCAAACGACAACCGCTCCGATGAGTGAGAGCGGATTGTGATCGACGGCGATGCAGGAAAGTACTGCGAGCATAAGTGAAAACCAGTTGAATCGGAGAAATAAAACATAACAATAGTCAATTGCTAAATGCTCACCGGGCATGGTTACCAAATCCGATCCCGGGCGCGGTTCCGACCAAAAGGGATCACGAACGCGTTATTGTTGGCTTTCCCCGCGAGAACCTTGCCATTCCGCCACATCTGGTCTATAGGCGCCCGATCCGCACAGACACCCTTGGAGGCAATGTGGATGGGACCGGAAACGGTCTCCGGTTCTGGCATGGCATAGAAGCCGCCAGGGCTCTCCAGTAACTTGAAAGGTAAAGCCATGAGCCACGCTTCTTACGAGCTCAAGGCCGTAGCACGCGAACGGGTAGGTAAGGGGTCCTCCCGCGAACTTCGCCGCAACGGTCTCATCCCGGCTGTCATCTATGGTGACAAGCAGGCCCCGATTGCGATCTCGATCAACACGAACGAGGTCACCAAGCGTATCCATGCCGGCGGTTTCATGACCACGGTTGCCACCATCGATCTCGATGGCAAGAAGATCCGCGTTCTGCCCAAGGACTACCAGCTCGACGTCGTTCGTGATTTCACGATGCATATCGACTTCCTGCGCGTCTCGGCAAACAGCCAGGTTTCGGTTCAGGTACCGGTTCACTTCATCAATGATGAGAAGTCGGCCATCAAGACCGGCGCCGTTCTCAACATCGTTCGTCACGAAGTTGAACTGCACTGCCCGGCTTCCGACATCCCGGAAGCAATCACCGTTGACCTCGCCGGCCTCAAGGTCGGTGACGCGATCCACATTTCGGCTGTCCAGCTGCCGAAGGGTGTGACGCCTGTGATCGCCGATCGCGATTTCACGATCGCCACGATCGTCGCGCCGGCTGCCGGTGTTGCCGAAGACGAGAGCGAAGAAGCGACCGAAGGCTGATCCTTCGCGCCCTTCTGATTTCGAAACCCGTCTCCGCAAGGAGGCGGGTTTTCTCGTTCCGGGACAGGCTCCGCTGAAATCCTCGTTTCCGAGTATTCGGCTTTAGGCAGATTTAAACGGTTTTGTGAAAGCCTGCGCGCTCAATCCAGACGCGAGGGACCGTTGAAGACAATGTCGGACAGCCCGAACCCTGCGGAGCACAAGGCGCAATGACACGATCGGTCGAGAGCAGATTCCTCGCCATCGTCGGCATTACGATCTTCATTTTGGTCGTGCCGCTCTTTGGGCTGTTCCTGTCGCTTGCGACGGAACGGGCCGCAAACGAGCAGCAGCAGAACCTCGACATTCTGCTGGCCGCCAATGCCCAGGCGCTTGCCAAGCCGCTCTGGGACTTCGATCAGGAAAGCGTGGAGCAGATCACCGCCACGATCGTCTCCAACGGACCTGTCACAAGGGTCAACGTCAAGGACATATCGGGCGGCATCTCGGTCTCGATGCCGGCGCTGCCAAGATGGTCGAAGAACGGACTGGAATCGATCACGCGGGAGATCCACTACCGCGCCGTCGAAGGGCCGAAACACGTCGGCACCATCACCATCTACTACAGCCGGATCGACATGTTCTCCTCGCTGCGCCAGGCAGAGGTCATGCTGATCGGCATCTTCATGCTGGCCGTCATCGGCGTCGTGGGCTCCGCCATCATCGGCAACCGCCTGATGGTGATGAAGCCGCTCCTGAAGCTGACGGCCGCAATCGAGGCGACCCGTCGGCTCGGCTCCCGCCACCATGTCGACTGGCAGTCGAATGACGAGATCGGACGCCTGGCCCGCAGCTTCAACGCCATGCAGATCAAACTCGAGCAGGAGGAAGGCGAACTCCGCCTCGCCCACCGCCGTTCGACGGACATCTACAACACGACGCCCGCCATGCTGTTTTCCCTCGACGAGGAAGACCGGATCACCGGCGTCAGCGAATACTGGCTGCTCGCCACCGGCTATCAGCGCCATCAGGTCGTCGGACGAAAATTCGTCGAACTCGTGCCGAAGGACGCCCGGACCGCCTATCAGGAACGCAAGAAGACGTGCGCCATCGCCGATGTCCTGGAAGCCACGACCCAGTTCGTCTGTGCCAATGGCACGATCATGGATGTCCTGATCGCCGAGGCGAGCCGCAAGATCGAAGGCGCGAAGGAAGATCTGTCCCTGAGCGTCATGACGGACGTGACCGCCCTCAAGCAGTCCGAGGAACGCAACCATCATCAGGCGATCACCGACCATCTGACGGGGCTTCGCAACCGCCAGGGCTTCGAGACGGCCCTCGACAATGAGATTGCCGCAACCGACGAGGCCGGCGAGGAGCTCGCCTGCATCTTCGTCGACCTCGACCGCTTCAAGTGGATCAATGACAATCTCGGCCACCAGGCCGGTGACATAGTCCTCTGTCGTTTCGTCGAAAGCATGAACCTGCGTCTTCCCGAAGGCGCGATTGCCGCCCGCCTCGGCGGCGATGAATTTGCCGTGCTGCTGCGCGGCCCGGCGATCGAAGAGGTCGCGACGGAAATCAGCCGGACACTGTGCGATATCTTCATCGAACCGATGACCATCGACGGCTCGACCGTGCGCCTCAGCGCCAGCATCGGCATCGCGCTCTACCCGAGCCATGCCGCCAATGCCGCCGAGCTGCTGCAGAAATCCGACATGGCCATGTATAGCAAGAAGCGCGACGGCAAGAACGGCGCTCAGCTCTACAATTCCGACATTCAGGACCACACCCGCCGCCGGGCCGAGATCGAGCACGACATCGAGGAAGGTCTGGCAGAGGACTGGTTCGACGCCTACTTCCAGCCGATCGTCGAAGTCGGAAGCGGCCGGACCGTCGGCTACGAAGCCCTGATGCGTCTCGTTCACCCCGAGCGTGGCATCATCCCGCCTGCCCAACTCATCCGGGTCGCGGAAGAGAACGGCGCGATCAGCCGTCTCGGCGGCAAGGTCCTGGAAAAGGCGCTGGCAAACCTTGCAAAGCTCAGCGCAGCGACCGGCGATCAGGACGCCTATCTCGCCGTCAATTTCTCGCCGCTGCAGTTCGATCCGTCGCTACCGGTTCGCCTCGCCGCCTTGACCACCCAGTTCGAGATTGCACCGCACCGGATCGTCATCGAGATCACGGAAGCGACGCTCCTGCACGACAATCCGCAGATCCGCACGATCCTCGACGAGTTCAACCGCTACGGCTATCGCCTGGCGCTCGACGATTTCGGTACGGGCTATTCATCGCTCAGCTACCTGAACCGGTTCCCCGTAGACATCGTCAAGATCGACCAGTCCTTCATCCGCTCGCTGACCGAGGACGAGGAAGAACTGCGCCACAAGAGCCGCATGCTCGTCGAAGGCATCACGGCGATCTCCCACAAGATGGAATGCACCGTGGTCGCCGAAGGCATCGAGACCGACGAACAACGGCGCATCCTGGAAGAATTCGGCGTCGATTACGGCCAGGGTTATCATTTCGCCCGTCCGCAGCCGCTATCGGCACTCATCGAACAAGCCACTGCCAATCGGGCACGCCTGCAGAAGGCGTCTGCCGGCTGACATCAACGGAAGAGGGATCAGCAATGAAAGTCCTTGCCATCATGCTTTCACTTGCGGCGGCCCCGGTCGCTGCCGCAGACACCGTCCACTTCACCACCGAGGACTACCCACCCTATAACTACCGGGAAGGCGACCAGATCGTCGGTGCCGGCTATGATCAGCTCCTTCTGATGATGAAGGAGATCAATATCCCCTACACCATCGAGATGATGCCCTGGGCCCGGGCCATAGCGCTCGCCGAAACCGAGCCGATGCACTGCGTCTTCACGGCCGCCCACATCCCCGAACGCGACAAGAAGTTCAAATGGGTTGAGCCGGTCGCCGTCGGACGAAATTTCATGGTGTCCCACAGGAAATCCGGCATTACGGTCGGAAACATTGAGGAGGCCAAGGGCTACATCGTCGGCACCCAGCGCAACGACTACACCCAGACGCTGCTGGAGAACGAAGGCTTCCCGAAGATTGACCTTGCCACCGACCTGAAACTGACCCTGAAGAAGCTGCAAAGCAAGCGCATCGACCTGATGCCGATCTCCGAGCAGCACTATATCGAGCTGCAGGAAAAGGGTGAGGAACTCGAAGCGCAATTCGTCTTCTCGGAACAGATATTTGCCATCGCCTGCAACGCGAATTTTCCACAGGACCTGCTGGCCCGCATGCAGGGCGAGCTGGACAAGCTGATCGCCGACGGCACCCAGGCCAAGATCTTCGACACATACAATCTGCGCTACACGAACTTCGGCCTGGTCGCGGCCAAACCCTGAAGCTGCCGACAACCGTCTTGACTTTCGCGCCATTTCGCTATGGGGAAAGGCAAAAGAACATCAAGACGGATCTCGGGCGATGATCATCCTGGCCGGCCTCGGCAATCCCGGTGCGCAATATCAGAAGAACCGGCACAATATCGGCTTCATGGCTGTCGACGCGATCCAGCGCCGCCACGGCTTCTCGCCATGGGCAAAGAAGTTCAAGGCCGAAATCGCGGAAGGCACGCTCGCCGGCGAGAAGGTCATGCTGATCAAGCCGCAGACCTTCATGAACCTGTCGGGCGAAAGCGTCGGCGAGGCCATGCGCTTCTACAAGCTTTCACCCGCAGACCTCATCGCCATCTACGATGAACTCGACCTCCTGCCCGGCAAGGCCCGCATCAAGACTGGCGGCGGCCATGGCGGACACAACGGCATCAAGTCGCTCGACGCCCATTGCGGCCTGAACTACCGGCGCCTGCGCCTCGGCATCGGCCATCCCGGCGACAAGTCCAAGGTCCACAACCACGTGCTCGGGGACTTTGCCAAGGTGGATGCCGAATGGCTGGATCCGCTGCTCGAAACGCTCGCCGACAATGCCGAGATGCTCGTGCGCGGTGAAGACTCGCAGCTGATGAACAAACTGGCGCTGGCGACCGGCGCCAAGGCCGAGGACGAAAAGCCCGCAAAGGCGCCCAAAGGCCCGAAGCCTGCCCAGTCCCATATCCATCAGGCCCGCAATTTCAATCAGCCGAAGAAGCTCCCCGAGAAGGGGCCCATGGCCGAGATGCTGAAAAAGATGTTCGGCCCCAAGAGCGACTGACATCCTGTTTTCAAGGGCACCTCCCCTGCCCGCAACCGACACACGCGCAAAACGACCGGAAGACCGCCATGAGCCACGACATCACCACCGACCTCGTCACCCTGCGCGACTACTGGCGTTACGCGATATCGCGCTTCAACGCTGCGGAACTGAGCTACGGCCATGGCACCCACACAGCCGTCGACGATGCCGCCTTCCTCCTGCTCGACAGCCTCGACCTGCCAATCGATACGCTCGATCCCTTCCTCGACGCGAAACTTCTGCCCGCCGAGCGCCGCTTGCTTGCAGACCGTATCGAGACGCGTGTCGCCACCCACAAGCCATCGGCCTATCTCACCGGCCGCTCCTACATCCAGGGTCTGCGCTTCTTCGTCGACGAACGCGTGATCGTGCCGCGTTCGCATATCGGCGAGATCCTGTTCAACGAATATGGCGGCGAATTCGGCTCGACCTTTCTGCCCGACCCCTTCGCCGTCGAAAGCGTCGTCGACATCTGCACCGGCTCCGGCTGCCTCGCCATCCTCGCGTCCCGCTTCTATCCCCTGGCGGCGATCGACGCCGTCGATCTCTCGGCCGATGCGTTGCAAGTCGCGGAAAAGAACCGCCAGGCCTATGGTCTGGAAGACCAGCTGACGCTGCACCAGGGCGACCTCTTCACGCCGCTATCAGGCCGCAAGTTCGATCTCATCATCACCAATCCGCCCTATGTCGATCACGAGGCCATGGAAGAATTCCCGGCCGAATACCGTGCCGAACCCGCCATGGCCCATGACGGCGGCGAGGACGGCCTCGACCTCGTCCGGACACTGCTCGCCGAGGCTCCGAAACACCTGAACCCCGGCGGCGGCATGCTCTGCGAAATCGGCCGTGGCCGCGACATTCTCGAAGCCGAATTCCCAGATCTCGACTTCCTCTGGGTCGAGACGACGGAAGAGGAAGATGCAGTGTTCTGGATCAGCGCCGAAGCATTGGGCGTAAAGGCGAAGCAGGGCAAGTGAGGAAAGGCAGGGGGCGCCTTTTCCCGGCGACCATCACCGTGTCGCCAGAAGCCCCTCGGCCAGCGCCTGAAACGCCTCCTGCGCCTTTGGGAGCACGCTCTCCGGCTCGGCGCTGGCAGCAACCCACATGGCGGCATTCAGCGCCGCCCCGCTGATCAGCCGCGCAGCGGCTTCCGCATCGACAGGCTTGAGCACGCCTTGCGACATCAGGTCCTCGACCGCCTGGCGGGTCGCCTGGAGGCAGGAATTCTGGCTCGGCCACAACGAGGGATCCCCAAGCACGGCCGGACCGTCGAGCAACACGATGCGCTGCACCTCGGGATCGAGGGCCATCTCGATATAGGCCGCCCCTTCGGCCAGGAGCGCATCCCACCCCTCGCCGGCCGCAGCCCCACGCCGCTTGGCCCGCTGGGCCATATCGCCATCAATCTGGTTGACGACGGCGGCAAACAGCCCCCGCTTGTCGCCGAAATTGTGGTAGAGCGCGCCGCGCGTCAGCCCCGCCTCGGCCGTCAGCGCATCCATGGAGGCATCCGCAAAGCCCTTCTCGGCAAAGGCCTTGCGCGCAGCCGTGATCAGCTTGCCGCGATTTTCCTCCATACTTTCCGATCGTGTACGCCTCACGCCATCCTCCGAGCTTCAGATACACACCGTATGTAATTTGACATACGCCCCGTATGCGAGTAGATCCACATACGCAACGTATATGAAATCTTCGACCCGCAGCCAAGCGGCATTTCAACGGCCCGTCCTTCGGGCCGAACGGCGTCGCCTGCCCGAAAGGAAAAGCATGACCAAGCCTGAACCCGTCTTCCCCGCCAACCGGCACGCGCTCTACGAGCAGCACGGCTATTCCGCCGCAATCCGCACCGGGGATCTCCTCTTCGTCTCCGGTCAGGTCGGCAGTCGCGATGACGGCACGCCCGAGCCGGACTTCATCTCCCAGGTGCGCCGTGCCTTCGCCAATCTCCAGGCAACCCTCGCCGCAGCCGGCTGCACCCTGGCCGACCTCGTCGACGTCACCACCTTCCACACCGACCCGGAAAGCCAGTTCGGGGCGATCATGCAGGTGAAGGCGGAAGTCTTCCCCGCCCCGCCCTATCCGAACTGGACGGCTGTTGGCGTCAACTGGCTCGCCGGCTTCGATTTCGAGATCAAGGTGATCGCACGGATACCGCAGGCAACCTAGGCTAACGGTCTTGCTGCGCCTGTCAGGAGGACGCGAGAACCCGCGTCCTCACTCCTCCGGTTCCGCCGTGAACAACAGCGGCATGCCCGCCTCCTTGGCGAGATCCATCGCCTCCGTCACCTTCGTCTCCGCAATCTCGCGCGTGCAGACGACAACCACGGCCGACCCGAACTTGTGCGCCGTCATCATCATCCGGTAGCCCGTTTCCTCACTCATCCGGAAGACGACCTTGAGCACGATCGTGACGAAGTCACGCGGCGTATAGTCGTCATTGTGCAGAAGCACTTTGTAGAGCCTCGGCTTCTCGACCTTCGGCTTGGTCACCGTCTTCGGCGTCAGCACTGTATCCTTCGCCATCATTCCTCCGGCAACTTCAGGCCCTCCGGGGGCCGCAACACTTGACCATGTCCCTCCTATACCCCATAGGCGTGGGCAACGAAAATCCATCCCGAGCAGGTATTCAGAGCCATGGGCTTCAAATGCGGTATCGTCGGGCTTCCGAATGTCGGCAAGTCCACTCTCTTCAACGCGCTGACCAAGACGGCGGCAGCCCAGGCAGCCAACTATCCCTTCTGCACGATCGAGCCGAACACCGGTGAAGTGGCCGTTCCCGATCCGCGCATGAAGAAGCTCGCCGACATCGCCGGCTCCAAGGAAATCATCCCGACCCGCATCTCCTTCGTCGACATCGCCGGCCTCGTGCGCGGCGCGTCGAAGGGAGAAGGCCTCGGCAACAAGTTCCTCGCCAACATCCGCGAAGTCGATGCCGTAGTCCACGTGCTGCGCTGTTTCGAGGACGACGACATCACCCATGTCGAAGGCAAGATCGACCCGGTCGGCGACGCCGACACGATCGAGACCGAGCTCATGCTCGCCGACCTTGAAAGCCTTGAGCGCCGCGTCGAGCAGACCCGCAAGCGCGCCGCCTCCAAGGACAAGGAATCCACCGCCCAGCTGCCGATCATGGAACAGGTGGTGAAGCTGCTGAACGAGGGCAAGCCGGCCCGTCTTCTCCTGAAGACGATGGCTGCCGACGAGATCGAGATCCTCAAGGGCCTCAACCTCCTCACCTCGCATCCGGTCCTCTACGTCTGCAACGTCGCCGAAGGTGACGCCGCAACCGGCAACAAGCACACGGAAGCCGTTGCCCAGATGGCGACGGAACAGGGCGCGGAATGCGTCATCATCTCGGCCGCCATCGAAGCCGAAGTGGCCCAGCTGCCGGAAGAAGAATCAGTCGAATTCCTCGCAGCCCTCGGCCTCGACGAAGCCGGCCTCGACCGCCTGATCCGCGCCGGTTACCATCTGCTGGACCTCATCACCTACTTCACCGTCGGCCCGAAGGAATGCCGTGCCTGGACCATTGTCCGCGGCACCAAGGCACCCGCCGCCGCTGGCGTTATCCACACCGATTTCGAACGCGGTTTCATCCGCGCCTTCACCATTTCCTATGACGACTACATTGCCTTCAAGGGCGAAGTCGGCGCCAAGGAAGCCGGCAAGGGCCGCGACGAAGGCAAGGAATACGTGGTCCAGGACGGCGACGTCATCCACTTCCGCTTCAACACCTGATCGCATCGAGCAGGGATCAAGATAGAAAACAGGCCGCGATCCAATCGCGGCCTGTTTTCTTTGACAGATGAAGGCTCAGACCTTTTTCGCCGGGCAGCTCGAAATCCCGAAGATCGAGTAGAGCGGGCAGCTGGACATCAGGCCCGTTGCGAGCGGCACGATGCCGATCAGGGCAAAATAGCGCCAGGAAGAATCGGGATAGATAAAGAAGAGCGACAGCAAGACAAGGCCCGCGACGATGCGCAGGATGCGGTCGACACTTCCGACATTTTTGGCAAACATGGCTTTTCCCTCCGGTTTCCATCAGCGATTGAAAGAGTTTAACCTCAGGCGAGACTGCGGTCGGTGACTAAGTCACCGGCTCGGAGCAGGAGAGCCGTGCTTGCCGGTGACGATTACTGCGGGTCGCTTCCCATGCGCAAAAGCTCCTCCCGCTCGACAATTCGGATCGCGCCGCGTTCGACCGAAATCACGCCCTTCGACGCCAGTGCTTCGAGCCGTCGTGAGACCACCTCGCGTGCCGTGCCGATGATCACGGACATTTCCTGGTGCGTCAGAGACACCACCCCGTCCCCGTCCGCACGCTCAAGCAGCGCATGCGCCAGCCGCTGCTCTACCTTCACGAAAGCCACCTGTTCCAGGACGAACATCAGATCGGCGAGCCGCGCGGCAAAGGCCTTGAAGACGTATTTGCGAAAGGCCGTCGACGAGGCCATGAGGCGCTCGAATGTGGCGGGCGGAACCATGACGGCCACGAGATCGCTCTCGGCAATCGCTTCGCCGCTATAGGGCGCGCCACCGAGCACTCCCAGGGTCGTCTGCACGCAGGTCTCGCCGGGCGTCACCGCATAAAGCAGAAGTTCGCGGCCATTGCGCCCGGTGAGATACACCCCGATCCGTCCGGACAGCAGAAGCACGAAACCCTGGGCCTGGTCACCGGGCCTGAACAGCGTGGTGCGATGAGGCACATGCAGAGGCTTCAGCCCCTCCAGCGCATGGCGGGCATCGGCGTCCAGCGACGCCAGAAAGCCCGCCTGATCGACCCAACCCACCATGGACCACCTCTCGATTTCCGCTTAAGAACTTTAAAGCACATACCACCGATTGGAGAACAGGGCGCATGCAGCCTGACAGGCTTCACTACGAAGACTTCACCCAGGGACGCCGCTTCGATCTCGGCCCCCGCACCGTATCGGCCACGGAAATCATCGCCTTCGCCACCGAGTTCGACCCTCAGCCCATGCATCTGACTGAGGAAGCCGGCAAGGCCAGCATCCTTGGCGGCCTGTCCGCTTCCGGTTGGCATACGTCCAGCCTCTTCATGCGCCTGATGATCGACGCCTATGTGCTTGGCACCGCTTCCGAAGGCGCGCCCGGCATCGATGTGATGCAGTGGCGCAAGCCGGTACTCGCCGATGACACGCTGAGCGGGCACTCGACCGTCGAGGCAGTCCGCCCTATGCGCTCGCGCCCCCATCTCGGCATCGTCACCTTTGCCCATGAACTCTTCAACCAGCGCGGCGAACTGGTGCTGAGGGCGAAGAATTCGATCATGGTCCGTCGCCGCGAAAGCGTGGATGCCGTATCATGAGAATGCTCGACCTCTATCCCGCCGGCACTCGCCTGCAACTCGGCACCGTTGTTTTCACAGCGCAGGACATCATCCGGTTCGCCGAGCAATTCGACCCGCAGCCCTTCCATGTCGACGCCGAGGCCGCAAAGTCCTATGTCTTCGGCGCGCTCTGTGCCTCCGGCTGGCACACCTGCGCCAACTGGATGAAGAGTTTTATTGCTTTTTGGGAGAGAGAGACGAAGCGCCTGCTCGCCGATGGTCTCGCCCCACCGAAGCTCGGCCCCTCGCCCGGGTTCTCGGAACTGCAGTGGCTGAAACCCGTCTATGCCGAAGACACGATCACCTTCTACATGAGCCCGCTCGGAAGCCGCACGGTTCAGGGGCGGCATCGCTACATTCTCAATTCGGCGCTTTCCGAGGGCGTCAACCAGCACGGCGAGACGGTGCTGCGCTTCAAGAGCAACCTGATCGAATTCTTCCCCGACGAGGAAATAGAGCCGTGAGCATCCATGATTTCACCCTGACCGCTATCGACGGCACAGAATGCAGCCTGAAGGACTATGCCGGCAAGGTGCTGCTCATCGTCAATACGGCGAGCGCCTGCGGAATGACCCCGCAATATGCGGGCCTCGAAAAGCTGCACGAAACCCATCCCGGTCTCGTCGTGCTCGGCTTCCCCTGCAACCAGTTCGGCGGACAGGAGCCCGGCACGGAAAAGGAAATCGCACTCTTCTGCGAAACCCAGTTCGCCGTCACCTTCCCGCTCTTTGCCAAGATCGAGGTCAACGGCGAAGGCGCCCATCCGCTTTACGCTTATCTGAAGACTGAAACGCCAGGCGGCGAACAGGGCACGGAGATCGGCTGGAACTTCACCAAGTTTCTCGTCGGCCGCGACGGCAAGCCGATCGCCCGCTATTCACCGCGCACGCCACCCGCCGATATCGAGGCGGACATCACCAGCGCGCTGGCCGCCTGAGGCGCCGTCGAGGGGCTCAGTGCCCCTCGAATTCCACCAGTGTGCGAACCTCGACGCCAAGCGCCTCGAGCTTCTTGCGACCACCGAGCTCCGGCAGGTCGATGACGAAGCAGGCGGAAACCACATCCGCCCCGATCTGCCGCAGAAGCTGAACCGCGCCAACAGCCGTACCACCGGTGGCAATCAGGTCGTCGACGAGGATCACCTTCTCGCCAGGCTTGACCGCATCCATGTGGATCTCCATCTCGTCCACGCCATATTCCAGGCTGTAGGCGATACGGACGGTCTCATGCGGCAACTTGCCCTTCTTGCGGATCGGCGCGAAGCCGGCTGACAGCTGGTGTGCGACCGCGCCGCCGAGGATGAAGCCGCGTGCTTCCATGCCTGCGATCTTGTCGATCTTCAGCCCGGCATAGGGCTGCACCAGCTCGTCGATCGCCCGGCGAAACGCCCGGGCATCCCCGAGCAAAGTCGTGATGTCACGAAAGATGATTCCCGGCTTCGGGTAGTCGGGAATCGAACGGATGGCGGCGGCGAGTTCATGGGCGATCTTGGTCATGGGGCATCCGAATTGTGTCGGGAAGGAGTTGCGCGGGACTGTACCAAGATTGGCATGGCCCCCCAATAAAAAAGGCGGTCCGGAGACCGCCTTTTCCGTGAAACCTAATCCCTGCGGATCAGTGTTCCTTGTTTGCGTAGACCGACTTCTTCGTCAGGTAGATCAGCGCGGTGAAGATCGCGAGGAAGACCAGGACCATGAAGCCCATGCGCTTGCGGTCTTCCAGATGCGGTTCTGCAGTCCACATGAGGAAGGCGGAAACGTCGCGCGAATACTGATCGAGCGTTTCCGGCGAACCGTCGTCATAGGTCACCTGGCCGTCCGAGATCGGCTGAGCCATGGCCAGTGACTGGCCGGCGATGAAGTACGGGTTGTAATGCGTACCCTCGGCGACTTCGATGCCTTCCGGCGGTTCCTGGTAGCCGGTGAGCAGCGCATGGATGTAGTCCGGGCCGCCCTGCTGGTACTGGGTGAAGATGTCGAAGACGAAGGTTGGGAAGCCGCGGGTCACGCCGCGCGCCTTGGCGATCAGCGAGAAGTCCGGCGGAGCTGCCCCGTTGTTGGACGCAGCAGCCGCTTCCTTGTTCGGGAAGGGCGAAGGGAAGTGGTCGGATGCAACAGCCGCACGGGTGTACATTTCACCATCGGCATTCGGGCCGTCGGTCACTTCGTAATTCGCCGCGAATGCCTTCACCTGGGCTTCAGAATAGCCAAGGTCTTCCAGGGTACGGAAGGCGACGAGTTCCATCGAGTGACAGGCGGCGCAGACTTCCGTATAGACCTTCAGGCCGCGCTGCAGCTGGCCCTTGTCGTATTTGCCGAACGGGCCGGCGAACGACCAGTCCATCAGCTCGGGCTTCAGGATCGGGTAGTGACCCGTCTGCGCGGCATGATGCGTCAGTTCGGCCAGATCGCCACCTTCAGCTGCCAGCGCCTGACCGGAAAACCCGGCCAGGGCTGCGATCAGCGCGATGCTCGTGACAAGCTTTTTCATTGGTATCTTCCTCTCACGTGCTCAGGCTTGGGCAGCAGCGGACTTGCCGCTTTTTTCGAGAACCGCCTCGGTGATCGAATTCGGGATGCGCCTTGGCGTCTCGAACAGACCGAGCAACGGCATGATCACGAGGAAGAAGCCGAAGTAGTAGGCAGTACCCGCCTGCGACAGGATGACATAGATGCCTTCCGCAGGCATGGCGCCGAGCCAGCCCAGCAGGATGGAGTTTGCGACGAAGATCCAGAAGAACAGCTTGTACCAGGGACGGTACACGGCCGAGCGGACCTTGGACGTATCGAGCCAGGGCAGGAAGAACAGGACGATGATCGCACCGAACATCACCAGAACGCCGCCGAGTTTCGAGTCGATCGGGCCGACATTGAAGGTGATCGCGCGCAGCATGGCGTAGAACGGCAGGAAGTACCATTCCGGAACGATATGCGCCGGGGTCTTCAGCGAGTCAGCCGGGATGTAGTTGTCCGGGTGACCGAGATAGTTCGGCATGTAGAAGACGAAATAGGCGAAGACCAGAAGGAAGACGGAGAGACCCAGAGCATCCTTCAGCGTCGCATAGGGCGTGAAGGGGACCGTATCGGTCTTCGACTTGACTTCGACACCGGTCGGGTTGGTCTGACCGGTGACGTGCAGGGCCCAGACGTGCAGGATGACCACACCGGCGATCATGAACGGCAGCAGGTAGTGCAGCGCAAAGAAGCGGTTCAGCGTCGGGTTGTCGACGGCAAAGCCACCCAGCAGGAACTGCTGGATCCACTCCCCGACGAAGGGGAAGGCGGTGAAGAAGCCGGTGATGACCGTCGCGCCCCAGAAGGACATCTGACCCCAGGGCAGAACATAGCCCATGAAGGCGGTTGCCATCATCAGAAGGAAGATCACCACGCCGAGGATCCAGAGGATTTCGCGGGGTGCCTTGTACGAGCCGTAGTAGAGGCCGCGTGCAATATGCAGGTAGACGGCGATGAAGAAGAACGATGCGCCGTTGGCATGCATGTAGCGCAGCAGCCAGCCATTGTTGACGTCACGCATGATCTTTTCGACCGAGGTGAAGGCAACCGTCGTCTCGGCCGCATAATGCATGGCGAGCACGACACCGGTCAGGATCTGCACGACCAGCATGATCGAGAGCATGCCACCGAAGGTATAGGCATAGTTCAGGTTGCGCGGCACCGGATAGGAGACGAAGCTGTCATACATCAGACGCGGCAGCGGCAGGCGCGCATCAATCCACTTCTCGACGCCGGTGGACGGCTGGTAACTCGAATGGCCACTCATTGTATCTTATCCCCTCAGCCGATCGTGATGACAGTGTCGGATGTGAATGCAAAGGTCGGCACCGGCAGGTTGGTCGGTGCAGGACCCTTGCGGATACGGCCCGCCGTATCATAGTGCGAGCCGTGGCAGGGACAGAACCAGCCACCGAAATCGCCGGCCTGACCGAGCGGCACGCAGCCCAGATGGGTGCAGGAGCCGATCATGACGATCCAGTTTTCCTTGCCCTCACCGGCCGAACGCGCAAGGTCCGTCGCATCGGCAGCACTATCCACGTTGGCGTTGCGCGCCACCGGATCCTTGAGCTCGGCCAGTTGAACGGCGTTCGCTTCTTCGACTTCCTTTTCGGTGCGGTTGCGGATGAACACCGGCTTGCCGCGCCATTTGACCGTCAGGGACATGCCCGGCTCGAGCGCCGATACGTCCACTTCGATCGAAGCGAGCGCGAGCGTCGATGCATCCGGGCGCATCTGGTCGATGAACGGCCAGGCGAACGAAGCCGCACCGACCGCGCCGGCCATGCCGGTTACCATGTAGAGAAAGTCGCGGCGCGTAGGCTCGCCCGCATGTTCTGTCGTTGTCTCGTGTTCGCTCACGGTCACTTTTTCCTCTCGCAATCCTGCGACACACCGCATTTGCCCCCGCAGCGGAATCACAATTTGGCCACGGAGCAGCCACAGATTCCCCGCCAGATTGGCGCGTTCTAAGCCCGATAATCTAATCTGTCCAGTCTTCCGCAGACAACGAGCCACGATGTCGCGGATTTCAGGGACACCATCCCCAATTGCTTGATTTAACGCAAGTGTGAGCGGCAGTTTATCAAGCAATGCAGAGAGTTGCAGCCGCGAGTTCGGCAGGCCTTCGAACTCAGGCCGGCTGCATGTCGGCGCCCGCATCGAGGAAACCGCCGGATTGGCGGGCCCAGAGCTCGGAATAGAGCCCGCCAAGCGCCACCAGTTCCTGATGGGTCCCCTGCTCGATGATCCGGCCCTTGTCCATCACCACGAGACGATCCAGGGCTGCGATGGTCGAAAGCCGGTGCGCGATGGCCAGCACGGTCTTGCCCTGCATCAATCGGTCGAGATTGGACTGGATCGCTGCCTCGACCTCGCTGTCGAGTGCAGACGTCGCCTCATCCAGCACCAGGATCGGTGCATCCTTCAGCATGACGCGGGCAATCGCGATCCGCTGGCGCTGGCCGCCGGAAAGCTTGACGCCCCGTTCTCCGACATGCGCGTCGAAGCCCTTTCGCCCACGCTGGTCTTCCAGTCGCTGGATGAACTCGAGCGCTTCCGCCCGCTCCGCCGCCTTGATCAGCTGTTCGTCGCTTGCATCCTCACGGCCGAAGAGAACATTGTCTCGGATCGAGCGATGCAGGAGCGCCGTATCCTGGGTGACCATGCCGATCTGCGAGCGCAGGCTCTCCTGCGTCACTGTCGAAATGTCCTGCCCGTCGATCACGATGCGACCGCCCTCGATGTCGTAGAAGCGCAACAGAAGGTTGACGAGCGTCGACTTGCCGGCCCCCGAACGCCCGACAATGCCGACCTTCTCGCCGGCCTCGATGGTCAGCGTCAGATGGTCGATCGCGCCCTTCTTGCGGCCATAGTGGAAACTCACATCCTCGAAACGGATCTCCGGCGATTTCACCTCGAGCTTTGCAGCATCCGGCCTGTCGGTCAGACCGATCGGCTTCGCCACGAGTTCGGCCGAGTTCTGGATCGTGCCGATATTGCGCATGATGCCATTGAGCTGGGTCATCATGCGGCCGAGCAGCATGTTGAGCCGCAAGACCAAGCCGAGCGTAAAGGCAACGCCCCCTGCCGTGACGGCACCGGCAAACCACAGGTCGACGGAGAGCAGCGCCACCATCAGGATCATGAACCCCGAGAGGATGGCAAGCGAGGCGCGCACGCCGGTCAAAAGCCGTGCAAAAGGTCTCAGCGTGTCCTGGAAGCGGTCGAACCCGGACCGGATATAGTGGTCGTTCTGCCGCTCGCGGGCAAAGAGCTTCAGCGTCTGGATATTGGAATAACTGTCCACCAGGCGGCCGTTGAGCATGGAGGCCGCTTCCGCCGTTTCCCTGGCATGAAAGCGGATCTTGGGCACGAAATAGCGGGCCAGCACCAGGAAGATCGCAACCCATGCCCCGATGATCGCCGCGAGCCGCCAGTCGAGCTGCGCGACCAGCGCCATGGTTGAAACCGTATAGATCACCATGAACCAGACAACCTGCAGCAGCGAGGTCAGCAGATCCCCGGTCGACTGTCCCGCCGACCAGACCTTGGTGACGATGCGGCCGGCAAAATCATTCTGGAAGAAGGAGAGCGACTGGCGCGCCACATGCGCATGCGCCTGCCAGCGCACGAGATTGAAGAAGTTCAGGACGATCACCTGTTCCTCGACGAGCGCCCCGACCGTCACCACCACGAAACGACCGATCAGGACGATCGCCGCCATGACGAGCAACTCGCCGCCATGGGCTGCAAGCAGCCCGTCCCAACCGGCATCCTTGGGCACGGTATCGAGAAGATCGACCAGCCGTCCGACGAACCAGAACAGCCCAGCCTCGAGCATGGCGACGGCTCCGCCGAAGACCGCCATGAGGAAAAACGCGAACCTCGCCTGGCTGACATAGAACCACACGAAGGCCCAGGTTTTCTCCGGCGGACGCAGATTGTCCGATCGGGCGAAAGGATCGAGCCAGTTTTCGAAGAAGCGGGCGACAGCTTGAAACATGACGAGCGATATAGGCCGTTTGCCGAGAACGGCAAAGCCTTTGCGCACCCAGCCACATGACAATTTCATCAGGTCGGTGGAGCGACGCGCCGGGCCGTGTCGGACCTCGGCGCAGAGCCCTGCCCTAGCGCGTGTAGCGAGTGAGATAGATGCCCGCCAGAATCAGCGCCACGCCCGCCGGCTGGCCCGGATGAAATTCGGCCGTTCCGCGCGCGAGGTCGATGACGAGCCCCGTGATCATCTGTCCGCCAATGATCAGAAGGCCCGAGCGGGCAGCCCCGATTCGCGGAAAGACATAGGAGCTGATGACGACGAAGCAGGCGCCGATGATCCCGCCGACGAAATAGAAGGCCGGCACATCCGCCAGAAGCGGCAGGCCGATACGGTGCAGGGTGAAAACATAGAGGCTGAGCAGCAGGAAACCGATCCAGTGGTTCCATGCGGATGCGGTGAAAGCCCCGCGATCCATGGTCAGCCGCCCGTTGATCGAACGGCTCATGCCGACCGCGGCCCCGCCGATCAGTGCAATGAAAACGGCACCCAGCATGTCACGCCCCCTTCGAGAAGATGAGCAGCGCGCTACCGCCGATGACACAGGCAGTCGCCAGGAAATCGAAACGGTTGAGGCTGCGTTTCGGCGTGCCGAAGAGGCCGAACTGATCGGAGAGGAGACCAAACAGGATCTGCCCGACGAGAAGCAGCGACAGGCCACCGGCCAGCGCCAGTTCGGAATTGACCGCGATCGAGCTTAGCGCCACAGCAAATGCGCCCGGCGCGCCGCCGAGATACGACCACAGCGGCGCCCTGCCGCGCGCAGGCATGCGCCCTGCCCGGCGCGCCACGGCGCCATTCGCGAGCAACAGGAAAAATGCGACGATCCCACCCACCCCATGCACCACCCACGAGGCGGTAAACGGCGTGGTCAGCGCAGCAAGGCCGCTGTTGATGGTCACCATGACCGCAAGCAGCACGCCGGCGAGAACCGCCCAGATCCAGTCGATATGTCTGTGCATGTCACTCCTGAGGGCCTGTCGCCCGGATAGCTGCCGGAAGTCGGACGCCCGGGCTAAGCGATCGCATAGCCCTCACCGGGTTGCGCAGACAAGCCAATTCGAAGAATGAACCGATCAGCGCCATGAATGCCGGCAGACTGCAAAATGCGAAACGGGGCATCGCTGCCCCGTTTCAAACACCTGGTCGTTTCCGTCGCGGCCGTCAGAACTCCGACCATTCGGCAGCCGCCGCCGTATTGCCCTTGAAGGCATTGACGAGCTTGCGACCGAGCGCCCTTGCCGGCGATGCCTGCGGCTGGCTTGCCGGCTGCGCCGGTGCCAGGCGGGGAGCCGCGGGGCGATAGGCCTCCTCGCCCAGCCGGAACTGGCCGAGCAACAGCGTCAGCGCGCTCGCCTGCTGCGCCAGACCATGGCAGGCGGCCGTCGACTGCTCCACCATGGCCGCATTCTTCTGCGTCCCCTGGTCCATCTGGTTGACTGCAGAACTGATCTCGGCAAGACCGGTGGACTGCTCGCGTGCCGAGGTGACGATCGCTGCAACGTTCTGGTTGATCTCCTGAACTTCGCCAACGATCACCTGCAGGGCCTGACCCGTCTCGCCGACGAGAGCGACGCCGTTGCGCACCTGCTCGCCGGATGCGGTGATGAGCCCCTTGATCTCCTTTGCCGCATTGGCCGAGCGCTGTGCCAGTTCACGCACTTCCTGGGCGACGACTGCAAATCCCTTGCCGGCTTCCCCGGCACGCGCGGCCTCGACGCCCGCATTCAGGGCCAGAAGATTGGTCTGGAACGCAATCTCGTCGATCACGCCGATGATGTTCGAGATTTCGACCGACGACTTCTCGATCGCCTGCATGGCATCGACCGCCCGTCGCACGACGTCGCCCGACCGTTCGGCACCGATTCGCGTCCGAGACACCAGCGCGCCGGCCTCTTCGGCGCGAACCGCGCTGTCCTTGACCGCCGTGCTCACCTGTTCGAGCGCGGCTGCGGTCTCCTCGACGGAGGCCGCCTGCTGCTCGGTCCGCTTCGACAGATCCTCGGCGGCCGCCAGCATTTCGCCGGCACCGGCATCGATCGCCCGGGCATTGTCGCCCACGGCGCGCATGGCGTCGCGCAGTCGCTCGACGGAATGGTTGAAGTTCAGACGCAGCGGATCGAGGTGATCGGCAAAGCGGTCCTCGATCTCGACCACGAGGTCCCCATCCGAAAGCTTCTGCAATCCGCCGGCCAGACGGTCCACGGCAAACTGCACCTCGGCTGCTTCCCGGGCCCGCTGTTCCTCGCGCAGCAGACGTTCGCTCTCGCTCAGCGAACGGTTTTCCTCGGCCTGACGTTCCAGCGCGATGCGTTCGATCGCATTGTCGCGGAAAACCGATACGGCAGCAGCCATGTCGCCGATCTCGTCCGTGCGGCCGGCATAAGGGATGGCCGTGTCCGTATCGCCCGCAGCAAGCCCCCGCATGGCACCGGTGATGGCCGAAATCGGACGTGCCACGCGGGTGACTGAAACATAGGCTGCGGCAAGGGCAACGAAGGCTGCGACAAGAACAGCGGCAATCGACAGCTGCAAGGCCAGCGACGATGAAGAAAGCGCCTCTGCTGCGACCTTGTCACCGGCACGATGGTTGATCTCGCTGATGTCGTTCAGGCTCAGATCCATCGCATCGCCAATGGGCGCCATCTGAGCGATCGTGTCCTTGGCCTGGTAGATCTTGGACGCAAGCGCCTGCTCGACCAATGTCTGGCCAAGCGCCTGATATTCGCTGTTTGCCGCCTTGAACGCGTCGAAACGCTCCCGCACATCCGCAAGGGCAATTCCACCGTCGAAAGTGGCAATCGACGCATCCAGCCGATCGCGCATGGCGGCGACCTTCTCTGCCAGCGCCTTCTTCTCCGCCGAAGTGCCGGCGCTGAGGATCATCAGGTTCATCCGACGGACTTCGCCGAGTTGAGATTCGACATCCGCGATCATCATCGATCGATCAAGCCGATTGTCGAAGGCCTCCAATTGCCCTGTCATGTCCGTGACAGAGCGCAAGGCAATGGCGCCCTGGCCGAGCGAGACGATGACCATGAGGCCGAAGAGCAGCGGCAGAAGTATTCTGATCTTGAGATTTTTCACGACTGAAATCCAGGATTGAAACGGGACGGAACTGTCGGAGAAAGCCGACATTCCTCCATGCCAATCTGAATTCTAACAAAGCCTTACGGCCCGAATGGCAATTCTTGCCTCGTCCACAGGTCCAGTGGCTGCGCACCGAATGGAAAAGGGGGCATCGCTGCCCCCTCTCCGGATCGGTTTGGCATCTGGCGACGGATTACTCCGCCGCCGCGTCTGCCGACTGGTCGAGCGCCTTGGCCTCTTCTTCGGCCTTGCGGGTCTTCTCCAGCTCGTCCTCCGGATCCGTCTGGTCCGGCAGGAACCCGCCCGACTGACGGTTCCACAGATCCGCATAGATCCCGCCGGTCTGCACCAGCTGCTGATGCGTCCCCTCTTCGACGATCCGTCCCTTGTCGAGCACGATCAGCCGGTCCATCTGCGTCAGCGTCGACAACCGGTGAGCAATCGCGATGACCGTCTTGTCCTCGATCAGCTTGAACAGGCTCTCCTGGATCGCCGCCTCGACTTCCGAGTCGAGCGCAGACGTCGCCTCGTCGAGAACGAGGATCGGCGCATCCTTGAGGAAGACCCGGGCGATCGCGATACGCTGCCGCTGTCCGCCGGAGAGCTTCACGCCGCGTTCTCCCACATGAGCGTCGAGACCGCTGCGCCCCTGCATGTCGGAGAGCCCCTGGATGAACTCCCACGCATTCGCCCGCTTCGCCGCTTCGATCACATCCGCATCCGTGGCATCCGGCCGCCCATAGGCGATGTTGTCGCGGATCGAGCGATGCAGGAGCGACGTGTCCTGCGTCACGACACCGACCAGCGCCCGAAGACTGTCCTGGCTCACAGTCGATATGTCCTGGCCATCGACGAGGATCTTGCCCTTCTCGATGTCGTAGAACCGCAGGAGCAGGTTCATCAGCGTCGTCTTGCCGGCACCGGAGCGTCCGACGAGGCCGACCTTCTCGCCCGCCCTGATGGTCAGGGAGAAATCCTCGATCACGCCCTTCTGCTTGCCATAGTGGAAGCGCACGCCGTCATAGACGATCTCGCCTTCCGGTACGGCGAGGGACCTGGCGTCGGGCTTGTCGACGATGTCATGCCCCTTCGTCATCATGCCCATGCCGTCATAGACAGTGCCGATGTTTTCGAACAGGGCTGCAACTTCCCACATGATCCATTGCGACATGCCGTTGATACGCATGGACAGGCCGATGGCGACCGCGATCGCGCCAACGGAGACCGTCCCGTTCAGCCAGAACCAGATGCCGAGCGCTGCAACGAAGAACTGCACGATGGCATTGTTGATATCGACGCAGATATTGAGCAGTGAAATCTGCCGCATCTGCCGGTGCACGGTGCCGAGGAACCCGTCCATGCCTTCGCGCGCATAGGTCTCCTCGCGGCCGGCATGCGAAAACAGCTTTACCGTGCCGATGTTCGTGTAGCTGTCGACGATCCGCCCCGTCATCATCGAGCGGGCATCCGCCTGCTCGCTGGAGGATTTGCGCAGTTTCGGAATGAAGTAGCGCAGGATCAGCGCGTAGACCGCCAGCCACAGCACCAGCGGCACGCCGAGACGCCAGTCGACGGACGCGACCAGCGCCAGCATCGAAACGAAGAAGGTCACGGCATAGATGAAGACGTCGATGATCTTCATCACGCTTTCGCGGATCGACAGCGCCGTCTGCATCACCTTGGTCGAGACGCGACCGGCGAATTCGTTGGCGAAGAAGGTCATCGAATGGCGCAGCAGGAAGCGGTGCATCTGCCAGCGCGCGATCATCGGAAAATTGCCGGCCAGCACCTGGTGCATGGTGATCGTGTGCACGACACCAATCAGCGGCAGGCCGATCAGGAGCAGCGCCGCCATCCAGGCAAGCGTGCCGCCCTCTGTCTGCAGAAAGGTGGCGCGATCCGCCGTCGACAGCCAGTCCACGATATTGCCGAGGAACTGGTAGAGAAACACTTCGGCAACCGCGATCAGCCCCGAGCACAGGCCAAGCAGCACCAGCCACCAGCCGGCCGGCTTTGTGTAGTGCCAGCAGAAGGCGACGAGCCCCGTGGGAGGCAGCGTCGGCTCACCGGCTGGATACGGATTCAGGCGGTTTTCGAACCACGAGAACATGGAAAGTCTCCAGAAATGGCGCGCAGGCGGCACCGGGAAATGGGCGCCGCAGAAACGCGAATAAATCAATGATTGAGGCCAGTTGCGGCCGCAGGATGAATCAGTTTGGGAAAGGAAGCAGCAGTGACGCGCTCAGGCGCCAAGAGCCATAAATCGGGGCTGGCGCGAAATACCGAATAGATCCATCGATGGCCCTCCCGCTTGCGTGTGGACAAGAGCCTCGTTCTAGCGGGCGCGCGCGTTTTTTGCCAGCCGGCATTTCCGGCGCGCGCGACTTTCAGCGGCAACTGTTGCACTCGGATCACAGAGCAAAGCCAAGGCATACGGCGATGCTTGAGCACCAGATGCGGATCGCCTAAGAGCCTCCCATGTCCGACCTTCGTATCGCTCTCTATCAGCCCGACATCCCCGGCAATACCGGGACCATCCTGAGGCTTGCCGCCTGCCTCGGGCTGCAGGTCGACATCATCGAACCGGCCGGCTTCGTGCTCTCCGACAAGAACCTCAAGCGATCGGGCATGGATTATCTCGCAAGCGTCGCCATGACCCGTCACGTCAACTGGGAGCGTTTCGACACCTGGCGAAAGGCGCAGGGCCGCCGCCTCGTCCTCGCCTCCACCCGGGCCGCCCTGCCCTACACCACCTTCGACTACGCAGCCAACGACATCCTTCTTTTCGGACGCGAGAGCGCCGGCGTTCCCGATCACGTGCACGATGGTGCCGATCACCGGATCATCATTCCGATGATCGAGGGGCAGAGGTCGATCAACGTCGCCATGTCGGCTGCGATGATCACCGGCGAAGCGCTCCGCCAGACCGGAATCTGACCCCGGCCCATTCGAACCAGACAGAAGTCAAGGCGCGCCATCCGGCCATGGATTAGGATGGCTCCATCGTGACGGCACAGGCACGTCCATCGGCAATTGCGAATTCACCCGAAACGAGATATGCTGCATTGCAGCAAAATGGGAGATGAAGTCATGTTCGAGACAGCATTCGCCCTGGGCCTCACCCAGTTCGCCCGATCCTTGAGCTTCCCCGAGCGCGTCCGGCACCGCACGATGCGCAACGCGGCACTCGAACCCTGGCGCCTCCGCAACACCGGCATCGACGCCCTCTACTACGACGTCAAGGCGCTCACGGCTGACGAAGCCTTCTACATCAGCGACAGCATCGCCTCGGAAGGCCTGATCATGATCGTCCCGCCAACCGGTGGCGGCATGCTGACCCTCTGCGACAGTGTCGACGAATTCCGCCTGTGTGGCGGCCGGAACGTGCGCGCCATGGCCGTGGCCGGCATTGGTGGCTCGGCCATCGGTGCCGCCGCCTTTGCCCGCAATGTGGCCGATGCGATCGGCGCGCCGGTGGCGGCCGTCGTTTCCGGCTACGGTCTCGGCGACATCGTCAATGAGGCCATCGGTGGTGCCTTCCTCTTCGGCTGGCTCGGCCATATCCGCAGCAATCTCGAAGTCATCGACGACGTCGTCGGCCGTCCGAAGCTCGGCGCCTACGGCAAGCGTGACGAGGACGCCGACACCGACCGCCGCACCGGTCTCGACAGCGATACCGTGGCCACCCTGCTCGACGATGCGACGCTCAACTTTACACTCATCGCAGGCCATTCACGCGGCAACCGCGTCATCGCCGACGCTCTTGAAGCCCTTGAGGTCCGTGATCCGGGCCGGGTCGAAACTCTCGCCAGGACCGCCCGCATCGTGACCTTCGGTGGCCGCATCAAGATGCCGGATGCCTTCACGGAGGTGATCGACGTCGTTGGCGAACTCGACTGGTTCGGCGAGATGAATTCACGCCCCAAGATTGCAGCCGACATCAAGGTCCCCTTTTGCGGCCACTCGACGAACACCGATCTGCCAGGTGCCCTCCAGGTGACGAAGATCCTCGGCGAGATCCTGAACGACAAGGCCCCCGCGGCCGAAAACGCGTCAGCACAGGTCGTAGAAGCACCGCTCGCGCCAGCCGCGACCAAAGTCGCAGCAGAAGCGGCGGAAATTGTCGAGGCCGTCGAAGACGCAGCCCCGCCTGTGATCGAAGAGCAACCCGTCCCGCCGATGGCCAGCCCCGAACCGGAGACACCTGTCGCCGTCGAAGCCACGGCACCAGCCCCGTCGTCGCAGGTGGACGAACCTCCGTCAGCAGCCGACGTCACGCAATCAGCGAAGGCCTCGGCCCCGCCGGAAGGCAAAACGCCCCCGCCGGCCGGCCGAAAACCTGTGACACCGATCATGGCCCCGCTGCCGCGAGGCCGTGGTAAGCGCACGCGTCCGAAGACCTGACAGGGCGCGGCAGCCGAAACATCAAGGCCCGCGCGAAGCGGGCCTTTTCGATTCCGGATCAGGGCCTTGCGATCAGAGTTTCAACCAGGCCGTCATCGAAACATTGGCGATGTTGAGGGAAGAGGACTGCAATTGCTCCTGAACCTTCTCGGCCATCAGGTGCACGCCTTGCTCACTGAGTTCACTGTCGACCAGGCGGCTCACGCCAAGTTCCGAAGCCCCCTGGATCGCCGCAACGCCGAGGCCGCCACCGG
This sequence comes from Peteryoungia algae, assembly GCF_030369675.1. Classification (NCBI taxonomy): domain Bacteria; kingdom Pseudomonadati; phylum Pseudomonadota; class Alphaproteobacteria; order Hyphomicrobiales; family Rhizobiaceae; genus Peteryoungia; species Peteryoungia algae. The sequence goes on from NZ_CP128477.1 coordinate 1,568,923, forward strand.
TCACCTGATTGCGGGTCGAGTTGACCGCGGCACTTGCGCCGACCATGTCGATCAGCACCCGGTTGAGGGATGAGATCATGCCGTCGATCTCGTCGCTGGTCGTGCCACGATCGAGGCGGATTTCACGGGCGCCAGCTTCGGCCGGCTCTTGCGAGCCCGCATCCAGAAGGAAATAATTGTAGGGCACACCGGCGAGTGTCGAGCCGCCATAGGCACGGGTCAACGTGCCGTCCCGAGCCTCCTGTCGGGACACGAGCGTCGATCTGGCCGTATCGAAATCGACCATGTTGATCGACAGGCTGCGATCCTCGCCCACGGTGACGGAGGCAATCAGCGACGCGACCTTCGGCCGCCCGCCAGCCTCCATCTTCAGCCAGTTGTCGCCATTGAAGCTGCTCTCGTCGATCGCTGTGCCGAGATCGGTTTTCATCTGGGAAATGTCGGCATTGATGCCTTCCCGATCGACGCCGACGGCCTTGGCGAAAATTAGCTTCTGCTGGATTTGCGCGACGATGTCAGTCGCCTGCTCGAGGCCAAGTGCTGCCGTATCGGTGACTGCAACCGCAATGTCATTGGCTTCCTGCACGCTGGCCATCGATAGACTGCCGGGGCGCATCGTGGTGGCAATCGACCAGTAGGCGGACGCGTCCGCCACCGTCTCGGGGTCTGGCACTGCGGATTGCCTCATGGTCCGTTCGAGCACAGACGCAGATGCGCTTGCCATCGGCGCCGCACGGGCCAGTGACGGAGTGAGCAAATCTGAACTCATGAGGAAACCCTGTGTCGCATGTCATGTCGATCCGGCGCCGATATCATTCCGGCTATGTACGGATCAGGTTAGCGGCGAGGTTTTGTGATAGGCTTTCGTGGAAGGTTAGAGTTTTAGCGGATTGTCGATTTCACTCCCCATCGACCGGCCCGACCATCAATCGGCCGAAGGCAGCCGGCGCATGGTGAACTCGATCTGGTCACCATCGATCTGGCGCCAGCTCTCCACTTCCGTCCAGTAGGCGGCCTTTGGAAAGGTGTCGAACCATTCGCGAGCCTTGGCGCGGGCCTCTTCACGGGTCATGCAATAGGTCTCCCGCACGAAATGACCTCCCAGGCGCCCGGCGGAACCGGCACGGCGGTCGACAATGCGCTTTTTCAAGCCGTTGAAAGACGGCGGGCCGGGCATCTTCTTCATGAAACACCTCGCGGACAGTCAGATTAATGCAGTCCAAACGGGAACGCGAGTCGATTTTCCGGGGACACCCCGACCCCGATATGGTCGCCCGGGATTTCACCTGATATTCCTGTCGCTCGCGAGAATTGCCAGAGGCAAGTGAGGGAAGACATGGAGCGACCGGTTCTGCCGAAAGGCCTGCCTGCGGATATCGAGGACAAGAAGTCGACCGCGCGTGCATGGTTCGAAAGCCTGCGCGACGCCATCTGCGCCTCCTTCGAGACCCTGGAGCAGGAATTGACCGGGCCGATGTCGGAACGCGAGCCTGGCCGTTTCCAGGCAAAGGACTGGCAGCGCGAGGAAGGCAAGGGCGGCGGCGGCCGCATGTCGATGATGTACGGCCGCGTCTTCGAAAAGGTCGGCGTGCACACCTCGACCGTGCACGGCGAATTCTCGCCCGAATTCCGCAAGCAGATGCCGGGCGCGGAAGAAGACCCCCGCTTCTGGGCCTCCGGCATTTCCCTGATCGCCCATCCCGTCAATCCGCATGTGCCGACAGTGCACATGAACACCCGCATGGTGGTGACCTCTAGCCACTGGTTTGGCGGCGGCGCCGACTTGACCCCTGTGCTCGATCGCAGGCGCACCCAGGATGATCCGGACACCCGCCTCTTCCACCGCGCGATGGAAGTCACCTGCGAACGCCATCCGGCGGTCGCCGATTACCCCGCCTACAAGAAGTGGTGCGAGGATTATTTCTTCCTGCCGCACCGCAATGAAGCACGCGGCATTGGCGGGATCTTCTTCGACTGGCTGACGGCAGACGAGCAGAAAGGGGGCTGGGACGCCAATTTCGCCTTCGTCCAGGATGTCGGCCGCGCCTTCAATCTCGTCTATCCGAAGATCGTGCGCGCCAATTTCAACAATCCGTGGACCGACGAGGACCGCGAGGAGCAACTTGTCCGCCGCGGCCGCTACGTGGAGTTCAACCTGCTCTACGACCGTGGCACGATCTTCGGCCTGAAGACGGGCGGCAATGTCGAATCAATCCTGTCCTCGCTTCCCCCACTCGTGCGGTATCCCTGATCGAGCGTTACCGCTGACACAGTTATCCACAGGCGAGTTTACAGAAAAGAATGGCAGGACTTTTCCGCCGCTTACGCGATTGTGTTGGACGAACTTGACAGTTTTCATTGCGCTCCACCGGGCACGAGGCCATTCTGCGGCCTCACGCAGTATCGAGGAGGAGATTGCGATGACCCCATCCAGCTCAGTGTCCGTACCCCGCGTCAGTGAATCCGCCGACCGCGCTATGGGAGCGCCCCAGTTGATTGATCGATTGGCGGAAGAGTTGCGTGCATCAAGTGATGTCGATCTGCCCCATTCCTATTTCGTCGAGCAGGTACGCCTGGGCCTGGCAGGCCGCGACATGGCGGATCGCGTCGTCGCCAATGATGTCGCAAGTGGCGCCCATCTCGGCCGAAAGGCGAATGCAGGGGCGGTCTTCCATGCCTGGGCCATGCCAGATTGATCACACCGAATCCACCGCGTCGAGTGACTTGCCCGCACCCTGTGCGGGCATTTTTTTGTTCGGCGCCGGGGAACATAAGCCCGATTTCTGCGTTTCTCCTCTTTGAGGAGACGATGGAGGAACGATCATGAAACGCTTCGAATGCGGAACGCTGGTCCCCGGTTGCGATTGGCATACACGCGCCGACGAGGAGGCCGAAGTCGTCAGACGCGCTGTCGAGCACATGCGGACCGCCCATGGCGAGGACATCATTCGCCCCTCGATGGTCGACCACATCAAGGAACGCATCCGGGACGAGCAACCGAATCCGGCCTGACAGAAGCTTCCGGTCACGGGTGCGCATGACCCGGGGCCCGCTCGGCCGGCCCCGGGTGTGAACACGCCCGCTCAGCTGGCGGGCAGCATGACCTTGTCGATGACATGAATGACGCCGTTGTCCGCGCGGATATCGGCCGACACCACATTTGCGCCATCGACTGTGACACCCGAACCTGACTTGGTCACGGCCAGTGTGCGATCACCGCCGCTCTTGATGGTGCGGACATGGATGGTGCGACCGGGCAGCATGGTGGAAGTCAGTTCGCGACCGACGACGTGGTAGCTCAGGATTGCGGCGAGCTGATCCTTGTTCTCCGGCTTCAGCAGATTTTCAACCGTTCCCGCCGGCAGGGCAGCAAAGGCCTCGTCGGTCGGGGCGAAGACCGTGAGCGGTCCGCCCGACGAGAGCGCGTCCACCAGGCCTGCGGCCTGGGCGGCGGCATGCAATGTCTTGAAACTGCCGGCCTGCTGGGCAGTCTCGACGATATTGGCAGCACTTGCGGACGATACGGTGAAGGTCATGCCGGCTGCGACACATGCGACTATGAAACGGTTCATGGAATTCCCTCCTCTGAAGGCCGGACCGACCTCATGTCGATCATCGGCAACGAAGAGAGATACGCGGCCGACAGGCTCATCGGATTGCCGGGCGAAGGACACTCATTGTTGAGCAGGCTTTGCAAATCCAATCGAAGCGATAGACGTATTGATCCGGTCAGACTTGATGAATGTCAGGTCCGGGCAAACGTCTCCAGCCGCGCCAGAAGGTCCTCACGGCTGAGGTTGAACTGCGATGCGATCCAGCCCTCCTCCAGCTTGCCGAGGATTTCTCCAACCCTGGGGCCTGCGGCAATACCGGCCGCGAGCACGTCGCTGCCCTTGACCGGCAGGACAGGCCTAACGAAGGCTTCTGCACGCTTCAGCAGCGCGAACAATCGGGCGCTGCGGGCCATGGCCTTCACGTCCCCTTCGGCCCGCGAACGCGCTGAAGCCAGCTCCAGCTTCAGCATCGAGATCATCCCATCCTTGCCGAAGCGATAGAGATCGCGGTCGAAGGCGACATCCGTCACCGTCTCCTGCGGCTTCGGCGCCCGGGCGAAACGATCGAGCGCCAGAGCCTCGGCATTGGAGAGCCTCAACCGTTCCGAAAGCGTGACGAGCCGCGCCGCATCCTTCGGCACGATGGCGCAGAGCCTGAGCAGCGCATCCGGCTCCCAGCCGAGCGCCTGTTCGGCCGCGATCAGCCCGGGGATCGCATCGATCCCCCATTTCTCCGTCTCCGGCAGGATTTCGGTCAGGACACCCGACTGGCGCATCCAGAGCAAGGCCCGCCCGGGATCACGCGCTGACAGCAGCTTCTTGATTTCGCTCCAGACCCGCTCGGCCGACAGGTTCTTGAGCTGCGTCCGGGCCCGGGCGCTGGCCTTCAACCCCTCCGTATCAGGCCGCCCGCTGCCATAATGCGCGAAGAATCGGAAGAAGCGCAGGACGCGCAGGTAATCCTCGGCAATCCGCTGCTCGGCATCGCCGATGAAGCGAATTGTCTTCGTTTCGATATCCTTCAAGCCCCCGACGAGATCGATGACCTCGCCATCGAGCCCGACATAAAGCGCGTTGATCGTGAGATCCCGTCGATCCGCGTCCTCCTGCCAGCTGGCCCCGAAGGCGACCTCGGCATGCCGTCCGTTGGTCTCGACGTCGCGCCTGAGTGTCGTCACCTCGTAGCCCTTGCCGTCGTAGACGAGCGTCACGGTGCCGTGCTCGATCCCCGTCGGCACCACCTTGATGCCTTCCGCCGCGGCTCGCCCGCTCACCTCTTCCGGCACAAGCGTCGTCGCCAGATCGATGTCGCCGACGGCAAGTCCCATCAGACTGTTGCGGACGGCGCCACCGACCACCCGCGTCTCCGCTCCGCCCGAATTGAGCAGCGTCATCACACGCTGCAATCCCGGCTCCTGGAACCAGTCGCGATCGGCAAGATTGGTCATGTATAGAGCCTTTCGTAGAGCGTGCGGATGATCCCGGCCGTAATGCCCCAGATATGCCGTTCCCGATAGGGCATCACATAGAAATGCCGGACGGACCCCTGCCACATGCGACTGTCCTGCCGATGATTGGCCGGGTTCATCAGAAACGACAGCGGCACCTCGAAGACGCTGTCCACCTCGTCAGGATTGAGCGTCAGCGAAAACCCCGGCTGGATGACACCGAGCACCGGCTGGATGCGGAAACCTGTTCCCGAGAGATATTGCGGCAAACGTCCGACTGTCTCGACAAAGCGCCGGTCGAGCCCGATCTCCTCCTCCGCCTCGCGCAGCGCCGCCTCTTCCGGAGAGGCGTCCGTCGAATCGATGCCGCCACCGGGAAAGGCGATCTGGCCGGCATGCTTGCGCAGCTTGCTGGTGCGTTGTGTGAGAATGATCCGCGCGTCATCGACATCGTCGATCACGCCGATCAGGACCGCCGCATCTTTCAGCTTCAGTTGTTCATATTCCAGGATCGTATCGCGGTTCAGCACGTGATCGCCGTGGTCGCGCCACGCGTGTTCGAGCGGCGCCCCTACCTGTTCCAGCGCCCGGCGACGGAATTCGTCTGCGGTAAAATTCACAAGGCTCATCGCGACAGTCGATCGAGTTCGTCGGCCGGCATGACGGGGAAGACCATGCCGCGTGAGCGGATGACGAACATTGCCCGCCCCTCGACATCGAGAACCTCCCCACGCTCGACGAGATCATACATCACGGCACGCGATACCAGCGCCTCCAGCCGTCCGCGCACGCCAAGATAGGGTTTGAGTTCATGGTTCTCGCCGATCACCTCGAAACGCAGCCTATGTTCGGGTCCGGCCTCGACCACATCGCCGACATTGGTGCGAAATGTCAGCACCGACTCACCCGCGTCTTCCGTCACACTCATCTCGACGGCGATGAAATGCGCGTCCTCGACGCGGATGCCGACTTTTTCCACAGGTGTGACAAGATAGGTCTTGCCGTCCTCGTCCTTGCGCAGAACTGTCGAGAACAGGCGGACCAGAGGCTCTCGGCCGATCGGCGTCCCCATGTAGAACCAGGTCCCGTCGGCCTTGATCTCCATGTCGAGATCCCCGCAGAACTGCGGTTCCCAGCGTTCCACCGGCGGCAGTGACTGCTTTCCGCCTGATGTTTGCGCTGATGCGCGCGAAATCAGCGCAGCAAGCCCCGCCGCATCTGTTGTCGCCTTCAGCGTGTCGCTTGCCATCTTTGCGTCCCGGTTTTGTCTTTAGCCTATAACAGTCACGAGATAGTCATTCGAAACGTCCTTGTCAGCCGCCCTCTCGCCAATAAGTTAGTTTCAGTAACATGCACCTTCGCGCGTCCGTACGATTCGCCGGACCAGGCCAAACCAATTGGAGCAGACCATGGGCATGATGCCAAATCCTGATATTGCCATGGATGAGAATGCGATCATCGCTGCGGCCGAAAAGGCCCTCGCCGACATAGCGGCGATCCGCCAGGAAGTGGCGAAGGTTATCTTTGGTCAGGAAAAGGTCGTCGAGAACACTCTGCTCGCGATCCTCTCCGGGGGACATGCGCTGCTCGTCGGCGTGCCGGGCCTTGCCAAGACCAAGCTGGTGACGACGCTTGGCACGGTTCTCGGCCTCGACGCCAATCGCATCCAGTTCACTCCCGACCTCATGCCATCCGACATCCTCGGCACCGAAGTCATGGACCAGGACGACACCGGTCGCCGCTCCTTCCGCTTCGTCAAGGGACCTGTCTTCGCCCAGCTCCTGATGGCCGACGAGATCAACCGCGCCAGCCCGCGCACCCAGTCGGCGCTGCTGCAGTCGATGCAGGAATATCACGTCACCATCGCCGGCCAGCCCTATCAGCTGCCCGCCCCCTTCCATGTGCTCGCCACCCAGAACCCGCTCGAGCAGGAAGGCACATACCCGCTGCCCGAGGCCCAGCTCGACCGCTTCCTGCTCCAGGTCGATGTCCTCTATCCGGAACTTGCAGCCGAACGACAGATCCTGCTCGAAACGACAGGCGTCGGCGACAAACGCGCCAGTGCGGTGATCTCGAGCGAGCGACTTCTGGAAATTCAGACGTTGATCCGTCAGATGCCGGTCTCCGACACGGTCGTGGACGCGATCCTGACGCTGGTCCGTTCCGCCCGTCCCGGCCATGGCAACGCCTCCACCGACAAGAACGTCGCATGGGGCCCCGGCCCCCGCGCCGGCCAGGCCCTGATGCTCTGCGCCCGGGCCCGTGCGCTCTATGAGGGCCGCCTCGCCCCGTCGATCGACGATGTCTATGCACTCGCCGAGCCGGTGCTGGAGCACCGCATGGCGCTGACCTTCCCGGCGCGCGCCGAGGGCATGACCGTCCGCGATGTCATCGCGGGCCTCGTATCCGACCTGCGCAAGTAAGGGAGGCCTTGACCGCGTGGCATCGATCGGCCAGATCGTCGAGAAGACAGCCGGAAGCGACCTGCTGAACCGCGCCCGCCAGCGCGCCGTGCTGGTGCCTGACTGCATGGTCGAGGCAAAGCGCATTGCCAACACCGTGATTGCCGGATGGCATGGCCGTCGCAAGCGTGGCATGGGCGAAAACTTCTGGCAGTTCCGCCCCTATGCCGAAGGCGAAAGTTTTGCCCGCATCGACTGGCGCCGCTCCGCCCGCGACGACCACATGTATATCCGTGACCGCGAATGGGAAGCAGCCCACACTGTCTGGCTCTGGGCCGACATGTCGCCGTCGATGATGTACAAATCAACGCTTGCCTCGGTCTCCAAGGAAAGCCGCGCCCTCGTCGTTCTGCTGGCGCTCGCCGAGATCCTCGCCCGCTCCGGCGAACGCATTGGCTGTCCCGGCATCATGGAGCCGGTCTCGGCCCGCAACGCTGCCGAACGCCTTGCCACCGCCATCATGCACGCTCCGATCACCGAGGGCCTGCCCGACACCCGCATGATCCGGGGATCGAGCGACATCGTGTTGATCGGCGATTTCCTCGACGATGCCGATCGCGTGATGGAACGCATTACGCCGCTTGCCCGCCGCGGCCTGCGTGGCCATGTGGTCGAGGTCGCTGATCCCGCTGAAGAGACTTTCCCCTATACCGGTCGCACCGAATTCACCGACCCCGAAACCGGCGAGAAGCTGACCTCCGGTCGCGCCGAAACGCTGCGCGATGACTATCAGCAGGCCTATCTCGCACGGCGTGAGAGCATGTCGGACCATCTGCGCCGCATGGGCTGGAGCTTTACCCACAACCGCACCGATCGCCTCGCATCCGAGGCCCTCGTCGCCGTGCACATGCACCTGTCGGGCATGCCGCCCGCCATCAACAGGAGCGCGGGCTGATGTTCGGCATCCCCCTGGCTTTCGGCGCCCCCGCCATACTCGGTGCCCTTCTCGCTCTGCCGCTCATCTGGTGGCTGCTGAAGCTCACCCCGCCGCGCCCGAAGGCGGAGGTCTTCCCGCCGCTGAAGATCCTGGCCGGCGTCTTGAAGCGCGAGGAAACACCATCGAAAAGCCCATGGTGGCTGACGCTCCTGCGCATGCTGATGGCCGCGATCGTCATTTTCGCGCTCGCCGACCCTGTCCTCAATCCGCGCAACGCCACCCTCTCCGCCAACGGCCCGCTGCTCCTCGTGATTGACAACGGCTGGGCGACCGTCAGCGACTGGGACCGCCGCGTGGAAACCGCAACCGCTTTGATCGGCGACGCCGCAGACCGCAGCCTGCCCGTGTCGATCGTCTTTACGGCCGACGCAAACCATGACGCGATCCCCGGAACCGCAGCCGTCGCCCTCGAAAAGCTCGCCGCCGCCACCCCGCATCCGCTGCGCCCCAATCGGGTCAGAACGATTGAAGCCCTGCGCACCACCTTTTCCGCTGAAACGCCGGGCACGCTTGCCTATGTCTCCGACGGCATCGCACGCGATGCGGACGACCCCTTTCTCTCGGATCTTGCCGGTCTCTCGCCCGCCGAGTTCCGCATCGTTGAGGGCGATGGTGCAGCAAGCGTCGCAATTACCAACGCCAACAATGGGTCTGATGCGCTCACTGTCACGCTATCGCGCCTGAACGCCTCGGAAGCCCGCAGCCTGATCATCGACGCCCAGGACCGCCAGGGCCGCGTCATCGCCTCCGGCCAGGTCGATTTTGCCCCCGGCACCACGGAAGCTTCGGGCGAGATCGCCGCCCCCTTCGAGCTGCGCAACGATTTCGCCCGCCTTTCGATATCAGGCATCGCCTCGGCCGGTGCCTCCCACCTGCTCGACGACGGCTTCCGCCGTCGCAAGGTTGCCCTTGTCTCCGGCGACAGCGGCGACGGCTTCCAGCCTCTGCTCTCCCCGCTCTACTACATCGAGCGCGCGCTTGGCCCCTATGCCGATGTCGTCAAGCCCGGCCAGACCGACCTTGCCGTCGCAATTCCCGAAATCCTCGGCCAGAACCCGTCTGCACTCGTGCTCGCCGATGTCGGGCGTCTGCCAGCCGATGTTTATGATCCCCTCCAGGCCTGGCTCCGCCGTGGCGGCACACTGATCCGTTTCGCCGGTCCCCGCCTTGCCGCAGCCCCTGCCGACGACCCGCTGGTGCCGGTCATCCTGCGTCAGGGCGAACGCGCGCTTGGCGGCGCGCTCTCCTGGGCTGAGCCGCAGCCCCTCGCCGACTTCCCTGCTTTCGGCCCCTTTGCCGGCATGCCGCGCCCTGAAGGCATTCTCGTCAAGCGTCAGGTGCTTGCCGAACCGACGCCCGACCTTGCCGCCCGCACCTGGGCAAGCCTTGCCGACGGCACACCGCTCGTCACGGTCGAGGATACCGGTGCCGGCCGCATCGTGCTCTTCCATGTCAGCGCCGAGGCCACATGGTCGGATCTGCCAATCTCGGGCACTTTCGTCGAAATGCTGCGCCGCATTGTACAATTGACCCGCGTCGGCGCCGCCGAAGCGGATGGCAGCCAGTCGACAGCCCCATCCCTGCCGCCTTTCCGCCTGCTCAACGAACGCGGCGCGCTGACTGCTGATGCCGGCACGGCAAAGCCGCTCGCGCTCGGGCCCGACCGTCGGGACGCCGCGACATTCGACAATCCGCCCGGCCTCTACGGCACCGAGGACGGCTTCACCGCCCTGAACCTTCTGCCATCAGATGCGACGCTCCGCCCGCTGCCATCGCCGGCTGGCCTCACCGTCAGCCGCGACCCGATGGCCGGAACCGCAGCAACTCTGCTGAAACCGGGCCTTCTCACACTCGCCTTCGTCCTGCTCATTCTCGACAGTCTGATCGTGCTCTTCATGGGCGGCGCCTTCTCACGCCTGCCCAAGCGCGCGCCTGCTGCTGCGGCTTCCATGCTTGCTCTTTGCCTGGCGCTCGCCGCCAGCGGCCCGTCGGGTCAGGCGCTTGCCCAGTCGGCGGATGCCAAACCCGGCGACGAACTGATCCTCGAACGGCTCGACAACACCCATCTTGCCTATGTCATCACCGGCGAAACCGAAGTCGACCGCATATCGGAACAGGGGCTTGCCGGCCTCACCGATTTCCTCACCTACCGCACGACGCTCGAACCCGAGCCGCCGGTCGGCGTGGACATCTCGAAGGACGAGCTCTCCTTCTACCCGATCATCTTCTGGCCGATCTCGGCCTCCGCACCCATGCCCTCGTCGGCTGCCATCAGCCGCATCGACGCCTATATGCGTGCCGGCGGCACCGTACTATTCGACACCCGCGATCAGGGTTCGATGCTGGGCGTAGACACCGGCGCCTCTCCCAATGGCGAACGCCTGCAGGCAATCCTCGCCAATATCGACATCCCGCCGCTGGAGCCGGTCCCGTCGGATCACGTGCTGACCCGCGCCTTCTACCTGCTGCAGGGGTTCCCCGGCCGCTACAGCGGCAGCCCGCTGTGGGTCGAATCCCGCCAGGAAGCCCAGTCGAGCAACAGTGCGGTTGCGTCCTCCGGCGATGGCGTCACCCCGATCATGATCACCGGCAACGACCTGCTCGGCGCCTGGGCGATCGACACCAACGGCGCCAGCGTCCTGCCGGTCGTGCCCGCCGACGAGATGCAGCGCGAAATGTCCTTCCGCTCCGGCGTCAACATCATGATGTACATGCTGACCGGCAACTACAAGGCAGACCAGGTCCATGTACCTGCCCTGCTCGAACGACTGGGGCAGTGAGATCATGACGCTCGAATTCGCCCCCTTCATCCCCTGGATCGCAATTGCACTGCTGGCCGTGCTGGCCGTCGTCCTGTCCGTCCTCGGCTTCCTGCGCGGCGTCCGCGGCACCGGCATCCGCCTGGCCGCTTCCATTGCCGTTCTCGCCGCGCTCGCCAATCCGCTCCTCCTTCAGGAAGAACGCGATCCGCTGACGACAGTCGTCCCCGTGATCGTCGATCGCAGCCAGAGCCAGCAGATCGCAGGACGGATCGATCAGACCGATCAGGCGCTTGAGGGGATCCGTGAACGCCTCGGCCGCTTCGCCAATATCGAACCGCGCATCATCGAGGTCACCGATCCCGGCGACAGCGATGCCCCGTCCACCAAGCTGTTCGAAGCGCTCGCTGCAGCCACCACGGACGTGCCCCCGGCCCGTGTCGGCGGCGCGATCTTCGTCACCGACGGTCAGGTGCATGATATCCCGGCTGAGAACCAACCGCTCCCCTTCGACGCCCCGGTGCATTCGCTGATCACCGGCAAGGCGGACGAGTTCGACCGCCGCATCGAGATCCTCCGCGCTCCCCGCTTCGGTATCGTCGACGAGGAGCAGGAACTGACGTTCCGCGTCTTCGACGACGGCGAGGCCTCGAACCAGCCGGCCGACGTCTCGGTCAGGATGAACGGCGAAGACCTTGGCATCGTCCCGGCGGTCCCCGGCGCCGAAACCTCCTTCGCCTTCCGGGTTCCCCGCGGCGGCAACAACGTTCTCGAATTTTCCGTGGCTGCAACGCCTGGCGAAGTCACCGACGTCAACAACCGCGCCATTCATCTGATTGAAGGCATTCGCCAGAACCTGCGCGTCCTGCTCGTGTCCGGAGAGCCGCATGCCGGCGAACGCGCCTGGCGCAACCTGCTGAAATCGGACGCCTCGGTAGACCTTGTCCACTTCACCATCCTGCGCCCGCCGGAAAAGCAGGACGGCACGCCGATCAACGAACTCTCGCTGATCGCCTTCCCGACCCGCGAACTCTTCGTCGAGAAGATCAATGACTTCGACCTGATCATCTTCGACCGCTACCAGCATCGCGGCGTGTTGCCGATCCTCTACTACGATTACATCGCCGAATATGTCCGCAATGGGGGTGCCCTTCTGATTGCGGCCGGCCCCGAACATGCCGGCCAGGATTCCATCGCGCTCACACCGCTGTCATCGGTCCTGCCCGCCACGCCGACGGGCGACGTGCATCAGGCCGGTTTCTATCCGCGTCTCTCCGACCAGGGCAAACGCCACCCGGTGACCCGTGGCCTTGATGGCTCCGCCGTCGAGCCGCCGCAATGGGGCCGTTGGTTCCGCAGCGTCGATGTCGGGCGGACCGACGGCGAAACGGTCATGACCGGCGACGGCGACCGTCCCCTTCTCGTCTTGAACCGTGCCAATGAAGGCCGCGTCGCCATGCTGCTCTCCGACCAGGGCTGGCTCTGGGCCCGCGGCTTCGAAGGCGGTGGCCCCCATGTCTCCCTCTATCGCCGCATCGCCCACTGGCTGATGAAGGAACCGGAACTCGAGGAAGAGGCGCTGAAAGCCCGCGCCACCGGCCGCACGCTGGAAGTCACTCGCCAGACCATTGGCGATGCCCCCGGCCCTGCAACGATCACCACCCCTTCGGGTGAAGCCATCGCGCTTGATCTCAACGAGATCCAGCCCGGTCTCTATCGCGGCGAACGCCGCATGACCGAAACGGGCCTGTTCACCATCACCAATGGTGACTTCTCAAGCCTCGTCCATGTCGGTGCCGTCGACGCCCCCGAATTCCGTGGCATGATCTCGACCACCGATATGCTCGCACCGATCAGCGAGAAAGCCAGAGGCCTCACCACCCGCCTCGACGCCGGCAGCGATACGGTCCGCATCCCCGACATCCTGCCCGTGCGCGGCGAGGTCCGCGTCGCTGACGACCGCCGCATGCTGATCCGTCTGACCGATGAGACCGTGCTCAAGGGCGTGAATACGCTGCCATTGTTTGCGGGCTTTGCGGGATTGGGGATCTTGCTGCTCGCAGTCTCGGCCATGTGGTGGCGCGAGGGGCGCTAGATCGGTGCCACCATCTGCCGGGTTGCCGCCTGTGTTTCCGGCACCCTAAGCCGGCATCGCGGAATAGTGGCGATAAACCAGATCTCCTGGCGCTGGCCGTGCCGCTGTTCGGTCCAGCACTGCGCCGAGTCGCGTGGCAAGGTTCGCAGATCTCTGGTTTTCCGGATCAACATAGCTGACGAGGCTCGGGAGCCGTCGAACCTCTTTGGCCCAATGAAGCAGCGCCTTGGCAGCTTCAAGGGCATATCCCCGCCCTTCGAATTCCGGATAGACGAACCAGCCCAGCTCCCACTCGGGAAACAGCGGCCCGGCATTGATGCCCACCTGCCCGATGCATGCGCCTGTCGTCTGATCATCGATCATCAGCGCACCGCAACCCAGCAGGTCCCATTGTGCATGATCGCTGCAGAACATGCCCCAGGCGAGCGTGTCGGAAAATGGGCCGCCCATGAACCGAGCTCGCTCCGACGCCATCAGTTGGCGATACGCGGGCCAGTCCTCGAAACGCATGGCGCGTAGGTTGAGGCGCGGGGTCACAAGCGTCGGAATGGGCGGCATCAACATGTCTTTCGGCGAAGATCGGCAATTGATTTATGCAGATTGGGATGGAGCATGTCTAAACACAGACCATGACAGAATGGCCATACAGGTGAAATGTTCAGCGTAGTGCCATCTCTCGTCCCTTCTGGCTTGCGAAGGGAGTTGGCCGTATTATGGCAGGTTCTTTGAGCCCGCCCCTCCTCGACACTCCACCGCCCCGGGCCTAGTCTCACGCCCATGACCACGCCCCTCACCCTCACCGATACCGTTCCCGAGGCGGCCCGGGATGCCATCCTCGCCGGCATCAGGGCCCATAATGACATCTTGCTGGGTCCGACCGACCGGCGTGACCTCTTCATCCCGATCTCAACGGATGAGGGAACGATCGACGGCGGCCTTGTCGGTTATACCGGGCGCGGCTGGCTTTATGTGGAAATGCTGTCTGTGCCCGAACGGCTGCGCGGCAAGGGTTTGGCCGGGAGGCTACTGGCACTTGCTGAAGAAGAGGCAAAAGATCGAGGCTGCGTCGGGGCCTATATCGATACGATCAACCCGGTCGCCCGCCGCGCCTATGAGCGCGCCGGATACACGGTTTTCGGGCGTATTGAGAATTTTAGCCGGGGCGAGGATATCTGCTGGCTGATCAAGCGCTTCCCGCCCGGTGTCGGCTCTGGGCAACAAGACCGGATCTGAAAGGACCCGGCGTCAGCCGACCGACCCCGTCCGCGTCAGAAGATCAGCTTCAACAACAGGACCACAACGATCAGGCCGATGAGGAAAATTGCTCCGATCGTACCACCGATGAATTTCAGCATGCCTGTCTCCTGTCTGTTTCAATGCGGGTTGGACAGGGAAAACAGATCGAAGCCGACTTGGTTCCGCAGACAGGCAAGCGCCGCAGGCACATGAGCGCCTGTCGGCCCCGGAGCTTGTGATCCAGAGATGCAAACGCAGTCAGGCCGAGGCGTAGGCCTTCTTCGCTGCGGAATCGTCAAAACCCGATGCTGCGGCCTTTGCCGCCCCGCAGTCGCGCCAGGCGATCACACCCTTCAGCCTGTCATGCACATCGCCCGCCAGCGGCACCACCAGCACCCGGTTCGGATCAACCGGCCCGGGAAAGGCGAGCGCCTGATAGGCGACCTTCTCGAAACCGAGCGGCATGTAGTAGGGCGGGTCACCGATCAGGATGACGCCCTCGGAACCCTTGCGCCGCGCCGCCTCGATGGCGATGCGCACGAGTTCGCGGCCAATACCCCGGTTCTTGTGAGAAGGTCGCACCGCAAGCGGTCCGAGCAGATGCCCTTTCACGGCCCCGGCAAGCACCGGCGTCATGCGCACCGAGGCGATCGCCTCGCCATTGTCGGTGCAGATGAAGGAAAGCGAAAGGTCATGCGGTCCCTGCTCGCGAATGCGCGCCGCCGCACGGGTGTGCCGGCCAGGACCGAAGGCTTCTTCGTTGATGAGTTCGATGACAGCGTCGTGCGACGCATCCTCGGTGAGGTAGACAAGGCCAGAGTGAAACATGGATGACCGAAACCAGAAAGACAGACAGCAATAGGGTTCACGCGCACGTCAGCGGTGCGTTCGGGAGCTTCAGCGTCGTCGTGGGTTCCGTGCGATGGTCATCGGGGCCTTCAAATCTTGAGGTGTGTTCCGATAGCAGCAAAATTTCGCTTCGTCCAACGGAAAACGCACTGTTCAATCCATTGCCCCTCGCAATCGCGCCCAACACCCGTATCTTCCGGGGCAAGTTGAAACGAGAGGAAACGACCATGGGCCGACTGGTGGATGGCGTCTGGCAGGACGTCTGGTACGACACGAAATCGACATCCGGACATTTCAAACGCGCCGATTCGAGCTTTCGCAACTGGGTGACGGCAGATGGTGCCGCCGGTCCCTCGGGCAAGGCCGGTTTCAAGGCAGAGGCCGGGCGCTACCACCTCTACGTCTCCTATGCCTGTCCCTGGGCACATCGCACATTGATCTTCCGCGCCCTGAAGGGCCTGGAAGACATGATCTCGGTTTCGGTGGTCGATCCGCTGATGCTGGAAAACGGCTGGGAATTCCACGACCGCGACGGCGCCACGCCCGATCATCTCTTCGGCTCGGATTTCCTCTGGCAGGTCTATGTGAAAGCCGACCCGACCTTCTCGGGCCGCGTCACCGTCCCAGTCCTCTGGGACAAACAGCAGGGCACAATCGTCTCGAACGAGAGCGCCGAGATCATACGCATGTTCAACTCGGCCTTTGATCACCTGACCGGCTCGACACTCGACATGCGCCCGGAAGATCTGCACGCCGAGATCGACGAGGTGAACAGCCGGATCTACGACACCGTCAACAACGGCGTCTACAAGGCCGGCTTTGCCACCACGCAGGAGGCCTATGAAAGCGCGGTTTACCCGCTTTTCGAGACGCTCGACTGGCTGGAGCAACGCCTGAGCAACCAGCGCTATCTTTTCGGCAACCGCATGACGGAGGCCGACTGGCGCCTCTTCACCACGCTGGTGCGTTTCGACCCCGTCTATGTCGGCCACTTCAAGTGCAACATTCACCGCATCGCCGACTATCCGGCATTGTCAGCCTATCTGCGCGACCTCTACCAGACGCCGGGCATCGCCCGGACGGTCGAGATGCATCATATCAAGCACCACTATTATCGCAGCCACACCATGATCAATCCGACGGGTGTCGTACCCGCCGGACCCGATGAAGACCTGACGGTGCCGCACGGTCGCGAGACATTGGGCGCCTGACCCGTCACCAGTGATGCGTGGGGGAAATCTCCCCGCGCAGTTCCGCAATCCGCCGTCGCGTCGCTTCGGTCGTGCCGTCTGGCAGTGCATCGGTTTGGAAGAACCCGCATTCCGCGATCTCCCGGTCCCCCGGGCGATCCGCCGTCTGGCGAACATCGACGCGGTAAAGCAGCACGTGGTCGCGACCGCTGACCCTGGCATTGAAATAGACATGAAAGAGCTCAGGCGCGCTCACCGCCTCAAGATTGCCCTCCTCGCGCATCTCCTTCAACAGCGCCTCCAGCGCCGTCTCTCCGCGCTCCACGCCGCCGCCGGGCATATGCCAGCCCGGAACATAGGTGTGGCGCACGAGAAAGATGCGGCCCGCATCATCGAAGCAGGCGGCCCGCACTCCGAGCGTCATGCCGCGACTGACCGCGAAATAGATATGCAGGACACGAACAAGGAACCTCTTCGGCCATCCGAGCCTTTCGCTATCGACGCCGGTCCCGGCACCACCCGCTGGCCTCATTTTTCTTGCCCCTCGGTTTCAGCGCCGCTATGAGAAGCGCCATGTTCAAGCTTGCCCACATCTCCGACGTGCATCTGGGGCCACTGCCGAACCTGACGATCCGGGAACTGGCGTCCAAGCGGATTACGGGCTATGTGAACTGGCATCGCAACCGCCGCAAGCATCTTTTCCCCAATGCTCTGGAAATGGTCCTGGAGGCGCTGCGCGCAGAAAACCCGGATCACCTGGCGATCACGGGAGACCTGGTCAATCTCGCCTCGAAGCTCGAGATCAAGCTGGTTGCGGAATGGCTGAAGGAAGCCGGCGCGCCGCTCGACACGTCGGTCGTGCCCGGCAATCACGACGCCTATGTGCCCGGCGCCCATGAGCGCGCCGTCCAGGCCTGGTACGACTACATGCGCGGCGACGACGACCCGCTGATCTTCCAGGACGACCACAAGCTCTTCCCCTATATCCGCCGCCGTGGACCGGTCGCCCTGATCGGCTGCTCCACCTCGCTTGCCACCCCACCCTTTTCCGCCCAGGGTTATTTCAGCGGTCGTCAGGCCCGCGAAACGGCAGCACTCCTCAAGGCCGCCGGCGAAGAAGGCCTCTTCCGCGTGGTCATGATCCACCACCCGCCGATCCGGGGAGCGGCCCCGCAGCACAAGCGCATGCTCGGCATCCGCCGCTTTGCCGCCGCCATTCGCAAGGGGGGCGCAGAACTCGTGCTGCATGGTCACACGCATCTCAACACGCTCCACTGGCTGGCGGACCGCGAAAAACCCGTCCCTGTGGTCGGCATTGCCTCGGCAAGCCAGGGCCCGGGCGCCAAGAAGCCGGCCGCCGGCTACAATCTCTTCTCGATCGATGGCGAAGCAGGGAAATGGCAGCTCGACTGGCAGCGCTTCAAGATCGAGAGCGAGGACGCGCCGCTCAAGCTCGACCACAGCGAACGCCTGCTCGGGTGAGCCTTCAGCCTTCCGCTACCGCCGCCCGGATCGCGACCGCCACCATGTCAGGCGCCTCGTCGATCAGCATATGGCCTGCCCCCTCGATCAGCGTGACCTCGGCCCCTTGCCAGATATTTTTCGCCTGCGAGACGGGCAGGATCGGGTCGGCTGTTCCCCAGAGCAATCGCGTGGGGGTCTGAAGACCTGCAAAGGTGGAGAGCGGTAACGTCCCCTGCCCCATCGAGCCATCACGCTCGACCAGGAAGGACGCGAGGATCTGCATCAGCCGATCGATCGCGCCGGGAAGTCGTCGAGCATCGGCAAGCCGATCGAGTCCCGCCGCCTCGGGCGCAGCAGTCTGGGCGACCATCGCGGCCAAACCGTGGGCCAACTCGTCGGGTTCGACCGCCAAACCATAACGCAGCAAAGCCTCGTGGTTGATCTCCGACCCAAAGCCACCAGGTGCCACAAGTGTCAGGGACGCCACCCGATCATGCACCCGCAGCGCGATCAGACTTGCAACAGCCCCGCCCATCGAGTGGCCGCAGAGATGGAAGGCGGGCAATCCTCGCCGCTCGATATCGTCAAGGATGGCCATGGCCATCACGCCGGCATGCCCGACACCCTCAGCGTTAAGCGACTGCCCATGCCCCGGCAGGTCATAGATGATAACCGGCTGGCCTAGATCCAGCTTGGCAATGACCGGTGCCCACAGCGCTCCGATCCCGCCGAACCCGTGCAACAGCACGAGCGGAGCCTTCGCCGAGGACGGATGTCGAACCTCGGCGAAAAGCGTCATGGCGCTTAAGCCTTCTTCTGCTCGTCGAGCACGCGATTGGCCGCAGACACGATCGCCTCGAGCGAGGCCGTCACGATATTGGTGTTGATGCCCGCCCCGAACAGCTTGCCGCCGGCATGCGCCATTTCGACATAGGCAATCGCCGCGGCGTTCGAACCGTGCTGCAACGAATGTTCGGAATAATCCTGCACCGAGAGATCGATGCCGAGATAGGTCGACAGCGCGTTGACGAAGCCGTCGATCGGGCCGGTGCCCTGGCCCTCGATCCGCTTCGTCTCGCCCTTGTCGGTAATCTCGGCCGCAACGACGCGAATGCCCTTCTGGTCCGATCCGGCCGGATAGGTATGGTGATCGACAAACTTGATCCGCGCCTCAGGCTGCTCGACATAGCGCTCGATGAAGCGCTCATAGATCTTCTTCGACGGCAGTTCCTTGCCATCCTCGTCGGTGATCCGCTGGATATCCTCGCGGAACTCCACCTGCAGGGCGCGCGGCAGGTTGATGCCGTAGTCTTCCTGCAGGATATAGGCGATACCGCCCTTGCCCGACTGTGAATTGATCCGGATGATCGCCTCATAGGTGCGCCCGACATCCTGCGGATCGATCGGCAGATAAGGCACTTCCCAGACCGGATGATTGGCGGTCTTGATCGCCTTCATGCCCTTGTTGATCGCATCCTGGTGCGAGCCGGAAAAGGCCGTGTAGACCAGTTCACCAACATAAGGGTGACGCTCGGGAATGACCATCTCGTTGGAATATTCGTAGACCGCCTTGATCCGCTCGATGTCGGAGCAGTCCAGCTCCGGATCGACCCCTTGCGTGAACATGTTGAGCGCCAGGGTGACGATGTCGACATTGCCGGTGCGCTCGCCATTGCCGAACAGAGTGCCCTCGACACGGTCTGCACCGGCCATCAGGGCCAGTTCCGTCGCGGCAATGCCGGTACCCCGGTCATTGTGCGGATGCAGCGAGATGATGACGTTTTCGCGTTGGTCGATATTGCGGCACATCCATTCGATCTGGTCGGCATAGATATTCGGCGTTGCCATTTCGACGGTCGACGGCAGGTTGAGGATCAGCTTGTTGTCCGCTGTCGGCTTCACCTCGGCGATCACGGCGTTGCAGATCTCCAGCGCCACGTCCAGCTCCGTGCCGGTAAAGCTTTCCGGCGAATATTCGAAGCGATAACCACCACCGGCCTTCTGCGCCATATCCATGATCATCTTCGCCGCATCGACGGCGATCTGCTTGATGCCGGCGACATCCTTGCCGAACACGACGCGACGCTGCAGTTCGGACGTCGAGTTGTAGAAATGGATGATCGGCTTGTGTGCCCCTTCCAGGGCCTCGAAGGTTCGCGTGATCAGCTCCGGCCGGCACTGCACCAGCACCTGCAACGAAACATCCTCAGGCACGCCGCCCTCTTCCACGCACCAGCGGGCAAAGTCGAAATCGGTCTGCGAAGCCGACGGAAAGCCGATCTCGATTTCCTTGAAGCCCATGTCCAGCAAGAGCTGGAACATGCGAGCCTTGCGGTCATGGCCCATCGGGTTGACCAGCGACTGATTGCCATCGCGCAAATCGACCGAGCACCAGATCGGCGCCTTCTCGATCACTTTCGACGGCCAGGTGCGGTCGGAAATGGCGATCTGCGGATAGGGGCGGTACTTGGCCGAAGCGTCCGGCATGCCCTGCTTGACGGTATGGGTTCTCAAAATCATCGTCTTCGTCTCTTCTCGTCCTCGGGCGGCTGCCATGGCTGATAACAAATCAGCAAAGCTTTGGCACGCGCGCACAGACCCTTATCAAGGGATGGATTACATCAATTGGGGAAGTTCGAGGAGCAATCGCCAAACGGCTGACCCGGCCGCCGGGCGCTCCTCAATGGACCCGGCAACCGCGGATAAGGCCGAGAAGAAGAAGCGAGTTTGGCACCGACGCGACGAAAGAGGCCGCAGCGCGGGCCGTCATCTCAGTCGCAGCAATGGTTGTGCCGTTGGTCTTCATGGCAAGAGAAATAACGCGATGAAATGAATCGCGCAAGGGCGTTATTCGCCAGCGGATCGAGACTCCGTCGGACAGGTTCATCAACCCTCGTTGAAACGAGCCCATCGAGCGGCACCGCCGGACGTTTGGCAAAGGCCGCGACATTCGCGAAGGGTGAAGGCCTGACAGACACATGGATCGAAAGTTCTCAACCACGTCGTGCAACCCTCACCAGCCCCAGCATCGCCACGCCGGCAATCAGGCCCCAGAATGCCCCGGAAATCCCGAGAATGGAAATCCCGGACGCGGTGACCAGGAATGTCACCGCTGCCGCCTCACGCGTCTCCGGCACCTGGAAAGCTGCAACCGAGGAACCCGAAAATGCGCCGATCAGCGCCAGCCCAGCGACCGACTGAATGAGGATCGGCGGCGCCAGGGACACGAAACCGGTCACAGCACCGGCCGCAAGACCCAGAAGCACATAGCCGATGCCGGCAATGATCGCCGCCCAGTAGCGCCGCTTCGGATCAGGATGCGCATCCTCACCCGCACACATCGCGGCCGTGATCGCCGCAAGGTTCACAGCATGCCCGCCAAACGGCGCCGACAGCGCGGAAAACAGCCCTGTCACGGCAAACATCGGGCCCGGCTGAGGCTCATATTTGTTGACCTTGAGGATCGCGATACCCGGAATGTTCTGCGAGGCCATGGTGACGATGAACAACGGCAGCGCGATCGAGACGAGTGCCGGAAGCGTAAAGGCCGGAAGCACGAATGCCACCGGCGGCGCAAGAGATGCTGCCCAGCTCGCCATGGCGCCCGCGGGCAAATCCACCCCGAAGATGATGACCACGACAAAGGCGACCAGTGCTGCCGGCACCGCATAGAGCCGCTTGAAGGCTGCCACCACCGCCCAGACGACCAGGATCGGCAGGCCAAGCGTCGCATCGAAGGCCACGGCCTGAAACGGCGCAAAGCAGAGATTGAGAATGACACCGGCCAGCATCGCATTGGCGATCGGCGCCGGAATGGCTGCCACCGCCCGCCCGAACGGGCGGACCAGGCCGGCGAGCACGATCAACGCCGCACACACCAGAAACGCCCCGACCGCCGCCGGAAAGCCGCCAACGGGAATGCCCGCCGTCACCATCAGCGCCGCCCCCGGCGTCGACCAGGCGACCGACACCGGTAGCTTCGTCCACACGCTCAAGACGATGCCGCAAATGCCCATGGCCAACGACAGCGCCATAAGCCCCGAGGCCGCCTCGTAATCCGTGGCGCCCACACCCTTCAGTCCCTGAAGCACGACTGCAAACGAACTGGCAAAGCCGACAAAGGCGACGAGCACGCCCATGAAGGCGGCCTGGGGGGAAAAGTCTTTCAACATGGCAGGGCTCACAAAGTCGATCTTGATAGACGAAAGCGGAAACAAATTTTCGTCCGTCTGGCAAGCCAGACGCGACCGCAGAAAGACCTGCAACCGCTCAGGCGTCGCTGGCGGTCATGATCGCACCATCTCCAGGGTCTTGCTCCGCCCGGTCAGTGTCCGCATGCCGATGTCTGAACACGGCCCATACGCTTGAAAGCAGGGCTGCACGCGCAGACACCCAAGGCGGCAGGTCGATACTTGGGTGATCAGCAGCGTCATCTGCCCTTCATGGAAATCGGGCAGGCAATCTCCGGGGTGAAAACCCAAGCTTCCGCTTGCCTTTTCGCCCCCTTTTGCCTATGGACCCCCCTCCGATGCATTCGGGGACGTCCCGTTCACTTCCGCCTCATATGGCTGGGTTCACGAAGGATATGGCCTTGATCCAGACTCCCTATTACCTGATCGACAAATCCAAGCTCCTGCAGAACATGGAGAAGATCGCGACCCTGCGCGAACTCTCCGGCGCCAAGGCCTTGCTGGCTTTGAAGTGCTTCGCCACATGGTCGGTCTTCGATTTCATGCGAGATTACATGGATGGCACCACGTCCTCCTCGCTGAACGAGGTCCGTCTCGGCCATGAGCGTTTCGGCAAGGAGACCCATGCCTATTCGGTGGCCTATGCCGACTACGAGATCGACGAGGTCGTGTCCCATGCCGACAAGATCATCTTCAATTCGATCGGCCAGCTGACCCGCTTTGAGAACCAGTCCTCCGGCATTATCCGCGGCCTGCGCCTCAATCCCGGCGTCTCCTCCTCGAGCTTCGATCTCGCAGACCCCGCCCGCCCCTTCTCGCGGCTTGGCGAATGGGATCTGAAGAAGGTCGAGCCGGTCATGGACCTGATCTCCGGCTTCATGATCCACAACAATTGCGAAAACGGCGATTTCGATCTCTTCGACAAGATGCTCGGCGACATCGAACAGAAATTCGGCCCCCTGCTGAAAAAAGCCGACTGGGTCTCCCTCGGCGGCGGCATCCACTTCACCGGCGAGGACTATCCGCTGGAAAAATTCGCCGAGCGCCTGAAGCGCTTCTCCGGCGAATATGGCGTGCAGGTCTTTCTCGAGCCCGGCGAAGCCTCGATCACCAAGTCGACCACGCTCGAAGTCACCGTGCTCGACAAGCTTTACAACGGCAAGGATCTTGTCGTGGTGGACAGTTCCATCGAAGCGCATCTCCTCGATCTCCTGATCTACCGGGAAAGCGCGAAGGTCCATCCCAACCAGGGACCGCACCGGTACCAGGTCTGCGGCAAGTCCTGCCTCGCGGGCGACATTTTCGGCGAGTTCAATTTTGAAGCAGAATTGAACATCGGCGACCGGATCTCGCTGCAGGACACCGCCGGCTACACGATGGTCAAGAAAAACTGGTTTAACGGCGTGCAAATGCCGGCAATCGCCATCCGCGAACTGGATGGCAGCCTCAGGACGGTCCGTGAGTTCGACTACACGGACTACGAACAAAGCCTGTCCTGAACTCCCTCAGGAACAGGTTCTGACGATTGGACGCAAGGAGTGGTCCCATTATGAAGAAGAACGTGCTCATCATCGGCGCCGGCGGCGTCGCCCAGGTTGTCGCCCACAAGTGCGCGCAGAACAATGACATGCTCGGCGACATCCATATCGCCTCGCGCACCAAGGCGAAATGCGACGCCATCATCGCTTCCGTGCACGAGAAGAAGGCGATGAAGCAGCAAGGCGTGCTCGAATCCCACCAGCTCGACGCCCTCGACATCGAAGCGACCAAGGCGCTGATCAAGAAGCTCGGCACCGAGATCGTCATCAATGTCGGCACCGCCTTCCTCAACATGTCGGTGCTGCGCGCCTGCATGGACACCGGCGTCGCCTATATCGACACCGCGATCCATGAAGAGCCGAACAAGATCTGCGAAACGCCGCCGTGGTACGGAAACTACGAGTGGAAGCGTGCGGAAGAATGCGCGGAGAAGGGCATCACCGCCATCCTCGGCGCAGGCTTCGATCCGGGCGTCGTCAACGCCTATGCCCGCCTCGCCAAGGATGAATATCTCGACAAGGTGACCGACGTCGACATCGTCGACATCAATGCCGGCAGCCATGGCAAATACTTCGCCACCAACTTCGACCCGGAAATCAACTTCCGCGAATTTACCGGCGTCGTCTATTCCTGGCAGGGCGGCGAATGGCAGGTGAACAAGATGTTCGAGATCGGCAAGGACTACGACCTGCCGGTCGTCGGCACGCGTCGCGCCTATCTCTGCGGCCATGACGAAGTGCACTCGCTGGCGAAGAACATGGACGGCGCCGACGTGCGCTTCTGGATGGGCTTTGGCGATCACTACATCAACGTCTTCACCGTGCTGAAGTCGATCGGTCTGCTCTCCGAACAGCCGGTCAAGCTCGCCGACGGTTCTGAAGTGGTCCCGCTCAAGGTCGTCAAGGCCTGCCTGCCCGACCCCTCCTCGCTTGCTCCCGAATATGAAGGCAAGACCTGCATCGGCGATTACGTGAAGGGCATCAAGGACGGCAAGGAAAAGACCGTCTTCCTCTACAACGTCGCCGACCACAAGGAAGCCTATAACGAAGTGGGCAGCCAGGGCATCTCCTACACGGCCGGCGTTCCCCCGGTCGCAGCCGCCATGCTGGTCGCGACAGGCGAGTGGGACGTCAAGAAGATGGCCAACGTCGAAGAACTGCCGCCCAAGCCCTTCATCAACCTCCTGAACAAGATCGGCCTGCCGACCCGCATCCAGGACGAGGACGGCGATCGGGCCGTGGAGTTCTAAGATCGCGGATGAGCGTTTGAGGATTGAGGGAATGCGGACCCCGCCGGAGAAATTCGGCGGGGTTTTCTGTTGGCCCACAAGGCCCACCGCATCATGTCAGGGCGAACTGAGGAGCTAGCGCCGCCAGCGGCAGACGACGAGGTCGATGGCGGCGTCGAACTCGTGTTCAAGACGCTGACGGCAAGGAAAGCCGTGTCGATCTGACGCCGGAGGCGACCTCCCCGTATCCACCCCGCCCCCACCATGTTACGAGGCCGCCACCAACCACCCACCCACTCGCCGAGATACCCGCCCATGCCCCCTGCCCTCTACGCTGACCTCACCGCCGCCCTCCGCCCCCTGCTGGCGGAACTCCACCACACACCCGAGCTCTTCCAGACCTGGGACGTCCATCTGGAGCTTGTCGCGGCCGGTGGTCTCGTGGTGGTGAAATCGAAGCGTTCAAAGGGGCTGGTCGACAGCCTGTTCTGGGGCCGCGCGCCCGGCTCGACCGAAAACAAGCAGTTGCCGGAGGCGGTAGCCTTTGCCGCTGTTGACCGCTTCCTCGGCCTTGGCGCCCATCTGGCGCTGTCGGATGCGCTGCCGGAAGGTGCCGTGCTCGACGAGGCCTATCCCCATTGCGCGGTCAAATTCGCCTATCGCAAGAAGGGCGCCCCGAAGGCGAAATCGCTGTCGATGATCTTCATCGGCTTCAACGACGAGGCGGACGCCCTTGCTTATGCCGAGCGCGCGGAGGGCAACCTGCCGCTGGTGACAGCCAGGCCGTTTTCGGGCGAGAAACTCCACGAATGGCGCTGACAGGCGCCTAGGCTGCCGCCGACCGCTGCGCCAACAACTCGCAAACCGGCACCGGCCGGCCGTAGAGGTAGCCCTGGAAACACTGGCAGCCGGCGGCCTCCAGTGCTGCGCGCTGCGCTTCCGTCTCCACCCCCTCGGCGATCACGGCGAGCCCCAGGCTGACGCTCAGCCTCATGATTGTCTCGACGATCGCCCCGTTGCGCGGGTCGGTCAGCAGTTCGCGCACGAAGGACTGGTCGATCTTGACCTGCTCGAAGGGCAGGTTCTTCAGCGAACTGAGCGATGAATATCCGGTTCCGAAGTCGTCGAGCGACCAGCAGATGCCGAAATCCTTCAGCGCCTTCATCTTGGTCTGCACCACGCCCATGTCGTCGGCCAGCACGCTTTCCGTCAGCTCCAGCTTCAGCGCCTGCGGCCGGGCGCCGGACAGTGTCACGATCGCCCGCACCTGCTCGACGAAATCCGGCTGGCGAAATTGCGTGGCGCTGACATTGACGGCGATGGTCAGGTGCTGGGTCTCGGGCAAGCGGGACCAGGCCTGCAGCTGGGCAGCGGCGGTTCTCAAGACCCATTCGCCGATCGGAATGATCAGCCCCGTCTCCTCAGCCAGCGGAATGAAGGCATTCGGCGGCACCATGCCCTTTGTCGGATGGCGCCAGCGCAAGAGCGCCTCGACCCCGGTCATTGCCCCCTTGAGGTCAACCTGCGGCTGGTAATGCAGCTCGAACTCGCCGCGCGCGATCGCCCGGCGGACCTCGCCCTCCAGCGCCCGGCGTGCATCGACATCGGCCTGCATGATGAGCACGACCACACAGGTCGCGACGGTCCCGGTGATCTGATTGGCGAAGACCTCGATGGTCCCTGCCCCCTGCATCACGCCGGGGATCGCCACATGCGGCATGATATCGAGTGAAAAGCCGAGAAAGCCGGCAAGCCCCAGAGAGGGAAGCAGGACCCGGAGATAGAAGCCCTCGCGCTGAAAGACGAGATAGCTGGCGGCCACCACCGGCAGGAAATTGAAGTGCACGGAGGCCTGGATCCCCGGCGCCGGATCTTCGCAGAGCGCTGCAAGCAAAATGCTCAGCAAGAGCCCATGCGACATCACCAGGGCGCCGGTCCGGATCCGGTTGCCAAAGGCCAGTGCCACCATGGCCAGCCCCAGCGCAAAGGACAAGGATGCGGTCAAGGCGGACCCCGCTGACAGAAGCGTCATCGAGGCCCCGAGCCAGAGTGCGCTCACGATCACGACGACCATGCCGCCGATCAGAACGAGATTCTTGACGCGCCTGTTGTGCCGCCCGTCAGCTGTCCAGCGGGACAGGTCGGACGCCGCGCGCTGGTAGGAAGGTGAGAAGAGGGAATCGGAGGAACTTGAACGCATCAGCCGTCACCAGGAAAAGAAGGGCTATCGGTGGTCGTCCCTGCATGAACGGAAAGATCAGCAATCGGATCAGGGAAAAACATGGGAAGCGTGAAAATCCGGAATGTATCGAGGGTCATGGCAGGTCTATCCGGTTACGGCGTCGGCCAAGCGGCGCAAAGCCCCGGATGGCATCGGCCCCGGCCCTCCGCGACCGCATGCCCAAACGCGGCTACGATCCGCTGGTCTGACCGCAGCAACGCCCAGATACGAAAAAGCTGCCGGATCGCTCCGGCGGCTTTCTTGATGTTTCCCGAAAATCGACCTCAGCCGATATCGGCATGGCTTTCGATTATCCGGCCGACCAGGCCATAGGTGACGGCGTCTTCTGCCGTCAGCCAGTAGTCGCGGTCGATGTCTTTCGCGATCTTCTCCTGGGTCTGCCCGGTGGCCTTGGCGTAGATCTTGATCAGGCGCTCGTTCATCTTGATGATTTCGCGGGCCTGGATCTCGATATCGGACGCCATGCCGCGCGTGCCGCCAGACGGCTGGTGCATCAGGAAGCGGGTGTTCGGCAGGGCCAGACGGCGCTCCTTGGGAACCGCGACGAAGATCAGCGAACCGGCAGAGGCGGCCCAGCCGGTGGCGATAATCCAGACCTTCGGCTTGATGAACTTGATCATGTCATGGATCGCATCGCCGGCTTCCACATGGCCGCCCGGCGAGCAGACGAACACGCGAATGTCTTCATCCGAAGCGGCAGCAAGCGCGACGAGCTGCGTGCAGACCTTCTGCGCCAGCTCCATGGTGATCCCGCCATAGATAAAGATCGAACGCGACTTGAAGAGGTTCGCTTCCGTTTCCTTGCCGATCGGCAGTTCCTTGCTCTTGTCGTCTTCGTCTTCGTTCATCACAGGGGATAGTCCTTCTTGCGTTTGGCTCATCCGCACATAGTGCGTCTGCAGGCTTAAGACAATGCGGGAAAAAGACAAGCATGGAAGCGATGAACAGGAGGTTACGCCGGTGCTCCGGCTTGCCGCGTTCGACACCCGTTCTTAACGCAAGCAGGCTAGGCTTCGCTCATGGAGGAGCCACCCGTGACCGACACCATCCGGCTTGCCGAACTGATCGAGGCGCTGAGCCATGCGCTCGACATGACCGAGGGACAGCCCCCCGGCCATTGCGTCCGCTGCTGCTTCATCGGCACGCGCATCGGCCGTGCACTTGGTCTCAGCGAAGAGGCACTGAGCGACCTCTATTACACGCTCCTGCTCAAGGATCTCGGCTGTTCGTCCAATGCCGCTCGTATCTGCGAACTCTATCTGGCCGATGACCTGAAGTTCAAACACGACTTCAAGCTGGTCGACGGCTCCTTCCCGCAGATCCTGAAATTCGTGCTGTCCCACACCGGCATGGAAACTGGTCTCGCCGAACGCTTCCGCGGCATCCTCAACATCGTCAAGAATGGCGGGGAACTCTCCACCAGCCTCATCCAGACCCGCTGCCAGCGCGGCGCCGAAATCGCCCGCCAGATGCGTTTTTCCGAAGAGGTCTGCCGCGGCATTCTCGATCTCGACGAACATGTCGATGGCGGCGGCCAGCCGCTTGGCCGCAAGGGCGCGGAAATCCACCTCTTCGCCCGCATCGCCCTGATGGCTCAGGTGATCGACGTCTTCTTTGCCCATGAAGGCGCGGAAGCCACCTTGAAGGAAGTGCGCAAGCGCGCCGGCGGCTGGTTCGATCCCGATCTCGTCGCCATTTTCGAGACGCTTGCCACACCCGTCTTTTTCGCCGAACTCGGCTCGGCCAATCTCGAAGCCTATGTGCTTGCCATGGAGCCCGGCCGTCAGGCCGTTCTGGCGGACGAAGATTATCTCGACGATATCGCCGCCGGCTTCGCCCGCGTCACCGATGCCAAAAGCCCCTACACGTCAGGCCATAGCGACCGCGTCGCCCTCTTCTCCGACCTGATCGCCGAGGAACTCGGCATGCCGCTTGCCGGGCGCCGCCGTCTCAAGCGCGCCGCTCTGCTGCATGACATCGGCAAGCTCGGCGTCTCCAACAGCGTGCTCGACAAGCCCGGTCGCCTCGAAGGCGAGGAATGGGAGCAGATGAAACGCCATGCCGAATTCTCCGAAACCATCCTCTCGCGGATCGCAGCCTTTGCCGATCTCGCCCTGATCGGCGGCGCCCATCACGAAAAACTCGATGGCACCGGCTACCCGCGCGGCCTGAAGGGCGACGAGATATCCTTCGAAACCCGTATCGTCGCAACCGCCGACGTCTTCGATGCGCTGACAGCCGATCGTCCCTACCGGGCTGCCATGCCGGTCGAAAAAGCGCTCGCCATTCTCTGGGAAGGGGCCGGCCGCCACCACGACGAAAGCTGCATCGCAGCGCTGGAGAGGGCACTCGCGCGGGCGGATCTGAAGGCGGCGTAGGACGTCCTACCGTGCAATCCGCGTCGACAGGATGATCGACGACAGCGTCCGCTCTACCCCCGACAAGTCCCCGATCCTGTCGATGATCCGGTCCAGTTCGGAGATCGACGGCGCAGCCACGACCGCGATCAGGTCGTAGGGTCCGTTTACCGAATAGAGTGCCGAAACCTCGCGGATCGCGTTGAGTTCGCTCGTGACCGCCGCCAGTGCCTTGGGCGCAATCGTGATCATCACATGGGCCCGGATCAGTCCGCTCTGATAGGCGTCCGACAACCGCACCTGATATCCGGCGATCACCCCCTGCCCCTCCAGCCGCTCCAGTCTCGCCTGCACCGTGGTGCGCGAGAGATCGAGTCGCCGCGCGAGCTCGGCCACCGGCGTGCGCGCATTTTCCGAAAGCAGGGAGAGCAGCTCCCGGTCCTTGTCGCTCAACTGCATTTTGCACATTCCATTCGTCGATCTGATCAGACACATACCCCATATCGTTCATATCGTCACTTGGAATCGACACGCCATGGGGGCAAGCTGGTTCGACCAAAACAAAGGCCCGTCCTGAACGGGTCATGCTGCATGCGAGGGGCAAAGCCATGAAAAACGTTACCATTATCGGGGCCGGCAAGATCGGCGGCGCAATTGCCCGCATGCTGGCCGAGACCGGCGACTACCAGGTTACGGTCGCCGACCGCAGCGCAGAACAGCTGTCCAAGCTCGACGCCCATGCGGCGGTGAAGACGCTTGAACTCGACATTTCCGACGCAGCCGCCCTGGATAATGCGCTTGCCGGCCAGTTTGCCGTGCTCTCCGCCGCCCCCTTCCACCTCACGGGCGCGATCGCCGAAAGCGCCGCCCGCACCGCGACGCACTATCTCGATCTGACCGAGGATGTCGCGACGACGCGAAAGGTCGAGGAACTGGCCCGTGGCGCCCGATCAGCCTTCATTCCGCAATGCGGCCTCGCGCCCGGCTTCATCTCGATCGTCGCCCAGGATCTGACGAAGCATTTCGACGCGCTGGATACGGTCCGCATGCGCGTTGGCGCACTTCCGCAATATCCCTCGAACGCGCTGAACTACAATCTGACCTGGTCGACCGACGGCTTGATCAACGAATACATCGAGCCCTGCGAGGCGATTGTCGAAGGCAAGCTCACAGTCGTGCCCGCCATGGAAGAGCGCGAGGAATTCTCGCTCGACGGCGTCACCTATGAGGCCTTCAACACCTCTGGCGGCCTCGGCACGCTGGCCAAGACGCTGGACGGGCGAGTGCGCACGATGAACTACCGCACCATCCGCTATCCGGGCCACCAGGCGATCATCAAGGCATTGCTCAACGACTTCAACCTGAAGAACCGCCGCGATGTGCTCAAAGACCTGTTCGAGAACGCCCTGCCCGCCACCATGCAGGATGTCGTGGTGATCTTCGTGACTGTCTGCGGCTGGAAGGATGGCCGCTATCTGCAGGAAACCTACGCCAACAAGGTCTATGCCGGCGTCGTCGCGGGCAAGAAGATGAGCGCCATCCAGATCACCACCGCAGCCGGGATCTGCACGGTTCTCGACCTGCTCGCCGACGGAACGCTGCCGCAGGCCGGTTTCGTCCGCCAGGAGGAGATCGACCTTCCCGCCTTCCTTGCCAACCGCTTCGGCCGGGTTTATGACCCCGAGGTCGTCAAGGTCGCCCGGGCGGGCTGACCAGAGCGGGCTGACCAGAGCGGGCTGAAATGCCCGACAGAGAGTTCTCCGGGGGGAGGCAGGACCGAACGGTCCTCGATGAAACGGCCGGCCAGCAACGGCTGGCCGTTTCCTTTTTCCTGAAGCCGAAGCAACCGTGATGGGAGCGGCTGTCCAATCAACGCCTGAAGCATCGCTGCATACTGTTTCTTTCCGATCGAAATGTTAGCATGTGCTGACTGGACCTTTCCACCTGCGCGTGAAGGGGTCTCACCACGGCGCGGTGCTGACGGGCGGGGCATGACAGGCAGAGGCAGCGAAGAGCAACAGACCACGAGGGTGATCCGCGCCTATCAGGCTGCAACGCTCGCGGTCGCATTGTTCTCGGCGCTCTGGGCCGTCATCTTCGCCATCAATGGCCTGCCCGCTGTCGCCATCGCCGAAAGTTACCCGGTTACCATTGCGCTGGTCTGCTTCGTTCTGGTCAGCCAAGGCAAGTTCGGTCTGGTCAATCTGGTCGTGCAGATCTCTTTTCTCGCTTTCACCATCGGCTTCTGCCTGATGTTCGACGTGCCAGAAACGGGTTCACCGCGGGTCACACATCTCTTCCTGCCGGTGCTCGGCATGCTCGGCTACCTGAACCATCTGCGCCATCCCTCGCGCCTGCAATTCGCCATCATCGCATCCAGCCTCGTCGCCTTCGTCGTCCTGCATGCGGCGGACCTCAGATTGCCCTTTGCCGAGCCTCTGCCGCCGGAACTGCGCATCGTCGGCATCTGGATGAACCCGACCATTGCCACGCTCGTCTTCTGCAGCACGATCTACATTCTCCAGAAACGCCTCTCGGCCCCGGGCGGCATGGCGCGTGATCTCATGCGGGCCATGCGGCGCGGCGAACTTACCCTCGCCTATCAGCCGCAGGTGGATCGCAAGGGCAAGGTGATCGGGGCCGAGGCACTGCTTCGCTGGAACCATCCGACGAGAGGCGCGATCGCGCCCACCACCTTCATTCCCGCCGCAGAAGAGGTGGGTCTGATGCCGATCCTCGGCGGTTTCGTGCTCGAAGAGGCGCTGACCACCCTCGCCCGCTGGCAGAAGGATCCACGAACAAAGGGACTCACCCTCTCGGTCAATGTCAGCGCCAGCCAGTTCAACGAGAGCGATTTCTGCGCCGTCGTGCGCGGACTTCTCACCCGCCATGCCGTCGATCCGGGCCATCTGCAGCTGGAACTCACCGAAAGCGTGCTGATCGCCGGGCTGGAGCCGGTCGCAAGGAAAATGGCGGACCTCACCGCGCTCGAGATCCGCTTCTCGCTGGATGATTTCGGCACCGGTTTTTCCTCGCTCGCCTATCTGCGCAGTCTGCCGGTGGCCGAGCTGAAGATCGACCGCAGTTTTGTCGCCAGCATCACCGAGAGCGATCGCGACGCCGCCCTAGTTCGATCGATCCGCGCGCTCGCCCGGGATCTCGGCCTGCGGACCGTGGCCGAAGGGGTGGAAATGCCGGCGCAATTCGCCTTTCTCCACGACATCGGCTGCGATGTCTTCCAAGGCTGGCTCTTTGGCCGGGCCATGCCACTCGACGAATTCGAGACCTCCCTGTCCGCACCTCCCAGGCTGCCGGCCACCGTGCCTCTTAGGCCTGCCCGGACCGCCAAGGGCTGACCGGCAGCCCACGCCTTCAGCCGAGCCGGCCAAGCAGTTTCAGCATCCAGGTCGCAAGCCGCCCATAGGGCGGATAGAGCAAGCTCACGCCCGAAAGCACCGACTGTCTCAAGACTGGCTTTTCCTTGCTGAGCGCCAGGAACCCCGCCTCGCCGTGATAGGCGCCATAGCCGGAGGCCCCGACCCCGCCGAAGGGCAGATCGTCCTGGGAAAGATGCAGGATCGTGTCGTTGATCGTCACGCCGCCGGCGATCGTGCCCGAAAGCACCCTTGCCTCGGCCGCCTTGTCGCTCCCGAACCAGTAGAGGGCCAGCGGCCGATCACGCAGGTTGATATAGGCGATCGCCTCGTCCAGCGTGTCATAGGGGACAACCGGGAGGATCGGCCCGAAGATCTCCTCGGCCATGACGCCGGTATCGTCAGGTGCGCCCACCACCGCAACCGGCGAAAACACGCGCCGTTCGGGATCATGCGGCCCGGCAAGCTCCACGACTTCGGCGTCCCTCTCGCGCGCCTCCTCGACCAGCCGCACGAGGCGATCGAAATGGCGCGGACTGATGATCGTGGTGTAGTCGGCATTGCCAGGCAGTCCCGGATATTGCTCTGCCACCTCCGCCTTGACCGCGGCGAGGAAATCCGGAACCCGCCCGCGCGGTACCAGCGCATAATCGGGCGCCACGCAGGTCTGGCCGGAATTGAGCAGTTTGCCCCAGACGAGCCGCGGCACGGCTTTGCCGAGATCGACGGACGGATCGAGGATGACGGGCGACTTGCCGCCGAGCTCGAGGGTGACAGGCGTCAGGTTCCTCGCTGCCGCTTCCGCAACCTTGCGGCCAACAGCGGTCGAGCCGGTGAAAATCAGGTGGTCGAAGGGTGCAGCGGTAAAGGCTGTCGCGACCTCAGGCCCGCCGGTCACCACGGCCACTTCGTCCTCGGCAAAGGTTTCGGCGACGGCCTTGGCCAGCACCTCGGAAAAGGCGGGGGTCAGTTCCGACGGCTTCAGCAGCGCCCGGTTGCCGGCCGCGAGCGCCCCGACCAGCGGCGAGAGCATCAGGTTGAGCGGATAATTCCAGGGCGCGACGATCCCCACCACGCCGAGTGGCTGGCGCAGGATTTGCGCCGAGGCCGGCTTGCCCGTCCAGGCCAGCGAGACGCGTCGCGGCCGCATCCAGCGCTTCAGCTCGCGCCGCGCATGGCGGATCGCGGCGCGCACCGGCACGATATCGGTCAATGTCGTGACCACCGCCGGCCGATTGCCGAAATCCTCCGAGATCGCCGCGGCAAAACGCGACTCCCAGGCCACCACCATCCGGTCGAGCCGGTCGAGCCGGCCGTCCCTGACGGCATGGCTGGGTGTGACGTCGGTCGACCAGGCGGCCTTCTGAGCGGCGAGCAGGACGGAAATGCGCGCGGCGGGATCCGCAATGCCGACCGCCGTCTCGTCCATCCTTGCTGCAACCTGTCCGTCCATGACCGTTTCCTCTCGTTTTTCTTCTGATCCAATGTGGGCAATGTAGGCTCAATTGTTCAAGATCGAACAAATGATTTTGATGTGTTGGGCGACGATCAGCCGTGTTCCCGGCATCTTGCTGAGATGCCCCGGCCGTCCGTGAACATCCGGCACACCGGCAGATCGGGGCCATGCGTGCGAGTTCGTGCCGCTCCCGCCTCGGCATCGGGGACAACCTGCGCCCAAACGCATCCGCCGGTCGGGATCGCTCCCTCCGGAGGTGGGCTTTCAAGTCTCGGACGAGGCGCCAGAAGCAACCTGTCTAAGTAAGCAATGTGGCTCCTTCCGGCGCCCCGTTCGGCGTCTATTCCCGCTGCATGCGTCTCTCTGGCAAGGCGGCGACGGTCCTCGTCATCCTCGTCCTCGGGTTTAACCCGAGGATGACCCGAGGACCGAGGAATGACCGGGCGCGGGTGCGGCTGCGGTGTCACCACGAAAGTGACGCATCAGCCTGGCCGGTGGCCCGGGAGGTTCCCGCCGAATGGTGCACCATACCGACCGGGACCCTCGCCCGGGGGATGATCGTCTGGCCATTCGCGACCTCACTGTCATCCCCGCCGTTCTATCCGCCCCCGCCGCCGGTTAAGTTCGCGACGGCGTGGGCGCCTTGTCTGTGTGCCTCTGAGGCACGTCCTTCCGATCGGGGTATCCAGTCCTCGGGGCATCCGACCCCAAAAACCTTCGTCCAGCCCCTCGTCCGGAGGGAGACCGTTACAGCGGGCCGGGGCTTCAGGTTTGCGACAACCCTCCATTCCGGCGCCGGTCCCGCCTCGCCTGACATCGCATCGTCAGGTGTATCCGAGGGCGGGACGGGTGCCAGGATAGAGGGCTGGAAAAGGTGGGGGATGAAAAAACATGTGCGACATTGATTCCGTTGGAAAATGTCTTGAATTCATCCCCCTCGCTCTGGTGAAATTGAGGGGTTTCCAGCGGCTAGCGTCGGATCATTCTGCCGATGGCGATCAGCATGCAGGCGCCGATAAAGCCGATGATCAGATAGGCGATTGCCCCGCCAAAGGCCACGTTGAACACAGCGGCCAGGATGAAATTCAGGGCGATGGCGCCGACGATGCCCAGCAGAATGTTCATCACGAGCCCCATATCGCTGCGCATGAACCGCTCTGCGAGCCAGCCTGCGAGGCCGCCGATCAAGATTGCGCCGAGTATACCTACGCCGTTCAGATCCATGGTCTTTTCTCCATCATTATTCGACTGATGGAACAATGGATTCTGTCAATAAATGTTCCATGCCAGCCGGCCCTCTTTTATGCGCTTGGGAGAAGCTGGAGCCCGCTCCTTACCCCGAATTCTCGGTTCTTGCCCCTCACCCTACCCTCTCCCCGCAGGCGGGGAGAGGGAGGGGCAAGCGGTGGCCATCTTGGCCTTCTCCCCGCCTGCGGGGAAAGGTGCCCCGAAGGGGCGGATGATCCTCGGGTCAAGCCCGAGGATGACGGAGTTCGGGGAGGAACGTTGTATCCTCCGCAGACGTCGCAACATGCCGGAGCAAGAGAGGAGAATACCAACCCCTCGCCACAGTCGTCATCCTCGGGCTTGACCCGAGGATCCAGACACAAGCCGTTCAGGAGCAACCGTTAAGGGCCAAACCTCAGATTTGGCGGTGAGGGGCTCGGTGAGGCTGGTTCCGACGGAACCTTGCCCCTCTCTTGGCAAATTGGAAGTTTAGGCGGCTTGCGCGGTCCTCAAGCCTTCGATTTTTCCGTCCTCCCCCACATGGGGGAGGTGGGAACCGGGTTGCCCGTCTTTGCCCCCGACCAGCAAGGCCGAATGCTTGAGTCCCAGGGCCTTCCGCATGAGCCTTTGAAAACACTTGAAACGCCTTCCAGCGGAGACGCAACAGTTGCTAGACGACCAGCTACAAACAGACCCGCCGGCCTTTCGACCGACGGGTCCATAACCCACTGAAACAGATGCGCAGCCTTAGCTGCGCGGCTTCAGATTCTCCGGATCATAAAGCGGCTTGTAGCCCACCGCCGCGACCTCGACCGGGAAGCTCTCGGCGAAATACTCGACATTGAGCTTCCGACCCACTTCGCAGTATTCCGCCGGCAGATAGGCAAGCGCGATGTTCCGGCCGATGGTCGGGCCATAGGCAACAGACGTCGTGTAGGAGCGACGGCCGAGGCTGTCGATCAGGACTTCGCCGGTTGCGGGGTCGACGACCGGCATGGAGCCGACGGGGTAGCGGGCAACGCCTTTGCTGTCGACATTGTCGGTCATCACGAGCGTGCAGAGCATGGCCGGCTGCTGGGCGCGGGCCTTGTATTCGAGATGCTTGGCCTTGCCGCGGAAGTCGGCTTCCTTGACCTTCGGGCGGGCGAGATCCGCCTCGATCAGGTTGTACTGGGTCAGGAGATCGCCGTTCTGCAGGCGCAGGCTCTTTTCCATGCGGCGCGAGTTCGCATAAGTCTCGACACCGAAGGCCATGACGCCGGTGGCACGCAGCGCATCCCAGACGGCAAGCCCGTCTTCGTATTTCATGTGCAGCTCCCAGCCCTGCTCACCGACATAGGAAATGCGGAAGGCGGTGACCGGCTTGCCTGAGATTTCGATCGGCTTGATCGCGGCGAAGGGGAAGTTCTCGATGTCGAGGCCGGCCGGGTCGGCAACGACCTTCTTCAGGTTTTCGCGGGCGTTCGGGCCCCAGATGCCGATCGTGATGAACTTTTCCGAGACGTCGGTGATCGTGACGTCGAGGCCGCGATCTTGCGCCACGCGCTTCATGTAGTGGAAGTCGCGCGGGCCGGCATCGGCGCCGTTCACCAGGCGGCAGCGGTCGGCCAGCCGGAAGACGGTGAAGTCGGCGCGCACCATGCCCTCGTCGTCGAGGAAGTGGGTGTATATGCCCTTGCCGATGTTTGCGTCGCCGCCGATCTTGGCAGCGCAGAGCCATTCGAGCAGCTCGACATGATCAGGACCTTCGATGTCGACCATGTGGAAATGGGAAAGGTTGACGATGCCGCAATCCTCGCTCATCGCCAGATGTTCGGCATTCGAAACACGCCAGAAATGTCTGTTATCCCATTCGTTTTCACGAACCGGAACGCGATCGCCGTATTTCTCCAGCAGGTGCTCGTTGGCGGCGTAGCCATGCGCACGCTCCCAGCCGCCGAGTTCCATGAAGTGACCGCCGAGCTCGACTTCGCGTTCATACATCGGCGAGCGCTTGGCGCCGCGACCGGAGGCATAGGGTTCGCGGGTGTGCACGGCCGGGAAATAGATCTTCTGGGCGGCCTCGTAGCAACGGCCGGCGATGAAGTCTTCGGTCAGCTGGTGCGGGTAGAAGCGCGAGTAGTCAATCGAGTTGTGGTCGATTTCGGTGCGGCCGTCGGTCATCCAGTCGGCGATCAGCTTGCCATAGCCGGGGCCGTCCTTGACCCAGATGGCGACGCAATACCAGAGGCCCCGCACCTTCTGGCTTTCGCCACAGGACGGGCCGCCGGCAGCGGACACTTGGAGAAGGCCGTTGAAGCTATGGCTTTCGTTATAGCCGAGCTCGCCGAGGATCGGAGTGAGTTCCATGGCCTTTTCGAGCGGCTCGAGGATCTGCTCCATGTCGAGATCGCGCTGCGAGGGCGACAGCCGCGCCTCGTGCTTTTCGAGCAGTTCGCGCGGATGGCACATGCGCGGATGGGTGGTCTCATAGTAGCCCCACTCGATCTGGCCGCCTTCTGACGTTTTCGGGTCGCCGGTGTCGCGCATGTAAGCCGAATTGCCCTGGTCGCGCAGCAGCGGATAGCCGATATCCTTGCCGGTGCCTTCGAACTCGTTATAGGGACCGAAGAAGGTGAGCGGGTGGTCGACCGGCATGACGGGCAGGTCTTCGCCCACCATTTCGGCAATCAGGCGGCCCCAGAGGCCGGCGCAGACCACGACGTGATCGGCCATGATCGTGCCGCGATGGGTGACGACGCCCTTGATGCGGCCACCCTCGACGATCAGCGACTGGGCCAGCGTATTGCCGAACATGGTGAGCTTGCCAGACTTTTCAGCGGCATCGACGAGCTTGCCGGCCACGGTCTGGGAGCGCGGAATGACAAGACCTGCATCGGGATCGAACATGCCGCCCATGACCTGATCTTCCTCGATCAGCGGGAAGAGCGCCTTGATTTCGGCGGGCGACACATAATGCGCGCGGGTGCCGAAGGCGCGGGCAGACGAGAGCTTGCGCTTGATCTCTTCCATCCAGGTGTCGTCGCCCGATCGGGCGACTTCGAGACCGCCGATGCGGGCGTAGTGGCCCATCTTCTCGAAGAAATCGATGGAATACTGCGTGGTCCAGACCGAGAGATAATCGTGGGACGTGGTGTAGCAGAAGTCCGAGGCATGGGCGGTGGAGCCGATGTCGGTCGGGATGCCCGACTTGTCGATGCCGACGATATCGTCCCAGCCGCGCTCGATGAGATGATGGGCGATCGACGCGCCGACGATGCCGCCTAGACCGATGATGACGACTTTCGCCTTGGTCGGAAACTCTGCCATAGCCTTGTGAACCCTGATGTCTGGGAGTGGATGATGTGGCGTCGATCTTAAAAGCCCCGCCGGGGCATTTGCAGCCTGTCTGCGACATTCTGCAAGAGACCCACGACCACTTGTCCACGCCCTCATCCGCCGGATCGCGGCGAGAGACCGGGTATCAGTGTCGCATCGAGAACGAGAAAGGGCGGCGGCGATGGCCGACGCCCTTCATGCGGCGCCCTTGCGGTCATCACCTGGTCAGGGTCTGATGCGGATCACGCCATTGTCCTCGCCATCCCAATACTGGATCGTGTCGGCATGCACCTTGATCAGCACAAGGCCGGGTGTGTCGATACCTTCAGGGAACCAGCGATCGAGATCCGAGGTCCAGTGGGCCTCGAAGACGGCCTTGTCCGCAATGAGGCTGGCGCGGCCCTCGACGGCGACGAAGATGCCGGGCTTGCCGAGCAGGCTTGGCGGCGCGGTCAGGGTCAGCGACACGGTCGGGTCTGCCGTCAGTTCACGGATCTTGCGGGTGTCGGTATAGGAAAAGAAGAAGCTGTCGCCGTCATAATCGACATCGCCATTGTTGCTCATCGGCCGGCTGGCGATGGCGCCGAATTCGGATTTGGTGAGCATCATGCAGAAATCGATCTTCTGCATCTTCTTGGCGAGTTCGGGAAGGGTCAATGTCATGGCTCAGTCTCCGGCTGGGGTGTCCCAGACAAGCGCCGGCTGTCACATTTGTTCCGGAAAGCCGCGTCGAAGCGCCGATGCAGCAAGCGGCCCCGATAGGCCGATAAGCCGGTGGATCGCCTTCTTGCCGCCTATCTTCAGCCTCAGTTGGATCAATCTTTGCCGCTAGGCGTTGTTCCACGCTGCCCGAGAAGCCGAAAACGGCCACCCTCCCCGCGGGCAGCCGAACATGGAAGGAGAATTGCCATGAAGACACTGCTCACCCTGAGCCTCGCCGCCCTGCCCGTCCTGACGACCGCCGGCATCACCGCAGCGGCCGACATGACCGGTGCCGCCCCGGCGCCCATAGCCATCGAAAGTGACCGCGTCGGCGGTGTGCGCATCGGCTATCTGGATTGCCAGATCGGCGGTGGCCTTGGCTACGTGCTGGGCTCTGCCAAGACGGCAGACTGCGCCTTCACCTCGGTCATCGACGGCGAGCCGCTCGACACCTACACAGGTTCGATCAAGAAGCTCGGCGTCGACCTTGGCTTCACCACCCGCAGCCGCGTCGTCTGGGCCGTCTTTGCCCCGACCGCCGGTTACCACAAGGGCTCGCTCGGCGGCCTCTATGGCGGTGCGACTGCCGAAGCGACCATCGGTGCCGGCATCGGCGCCAATGTCCTCTTCGGCGGCACGGCAGGCTCGATCCACCTGCAGCCGGTCAGCGTGTCCGGCCAGATCGGCCTGAACATCGCCGCCACCGGCACCTCGATGACGCTGCAGCCCGCAATCTGATCGGCATCAGCATTCGGATATGAAAAAGGCGCCTCGCAAGGGGCGCCTTTTTTGCATACGCGACGGAGGAAGAACACAAGGCGGGCTGCCAGTTCGGGTTCAGTCGCGCGACAGCAGGACGGCGCCACACTTGGCCGTCATTTCCTTGCCACCACACCCATGCCGGCAAGCGAGGAGGCAATTGCCCGTTGTCCGGGCGAATGGGTCACGACCAGCCGCCGGTTAAGATTTCCTTTGGGATTCACCATTAGAAATCAGGGGGAGAAATGTTGGGGAGAGCAGCTAAGCGCTTCAGCGCGTCGACCTTTGAGCCCGCTGGACGGGACAGCGACCTCCGACCCGATCAACGTACCACACGTACCAATCATCAATCATCACCCGAAACGGCAAAGACCCGCTCTTTGCTGGGTCTGTCCCCCTGCGAAACGGAAAGCGACTTCCATGAAACTGCGCATGCTCATTCCCATCGGCATCATGTCCCTTTCCACGATCGCTGCCGGCGCACTCGGACTTTCCGACTATCTGACGGAGAGGCAGTTGCAGGCAGGCATGGAAATTTTCAGTTCCGAGAGAAGCCTGAGCGGCCGGGTCCTGCAATTGGTGAGGCTGCAGAAGGGCATCGAACTCGACATTGTCAGCACCCAGGAATCGCTGACCGACGTCTCGGCAACGCAGGGCAAGGACGGCCTCGATGACGGGTTCCAGCTGGCCGAGGCTTCGGCGACGGCGCTGCGCGAAAAGGTCCAGCAGTTGAAATTGCTGGCAACCGAACTCGGCGAACCGGCAATGGCAAACCAGATCGGCAAGGTGGAAACCGGATATCTGGCGTTTTACGACGCGGGTCGGCGCATGGCGGAAAAATATGTCGCCGGTGGCCCCGAAGCCGGCAACCAGATGATGGGCGAATTTGACGGCATCGCCGACGTTCTTCAGTCCGAGGTCGATGCGACGGATGTGCTGGTGGACGGCATCGTTGAGACCGCAGCGAAAAATGCCGAAGTCAATTTCCAGACGATGGAATCGCAAGCCTATACCCTGAGCATGGTCATGAAAGCCCTGATGGCCCTGGGCCTGCTCAGCGGTGCCGTTCTGTCCTATTATCTCAATCGCAAGGCGCTGGCCCCGCTGCGCGCGATCGAGGGATATATGGGCCATCTGGCCGGGGGCGACTATTCCCAGGACGTCCCCTACGTGACACGAACCGACGAAATCGGAGCCATAGCGAACTCGGTCTCGGTCTTCAGGGCCAATGCCATCGAGCGCAATCAGAACCGCGAGCAGCGGGAAGCCGCGCGCGAGCAGGAGATCGCACGCGAGCAGGCGATTGCCGCAGAGAAGATGGCTGAAGACCAGAACCGGCAGATGGTCATCGGCCGCCTCAACGAGGGCCTGACCGAACTTGCTGCGGGCAACCTGGCTTTCAGAATTGCCGAACCCTTCACCGACGCCTATGAAAATCTCCGCGTCGGTTTCAACACCAGCCTCGAGACCCTGGCCGGCTCCCTGGGCGAAATCGCGTCCTCGACCTCCGTGGTCCGCAATGGCGCGGCGGAAATGACGAATGCGACAGAAAACCTGTCGAAGCGAACCGAACAGCAGGCTGCAACGATCGAGCAGACCGCCGCTGCGCTGGACGAGGTCACGGCGACGGTCAAGAACGCGACAGAACGCGCGAACGAAGCCAATTCCATGATGGCAGCCACACGCAGTGGAGCCGAAAGATCCGCTATCGTCGTCAAGGACGCGATCGCCGCAATGGACGAAATTGCCAATTCGTCGAACCAGATCGGCCAGATCATCAATGTCATCGACGAGATCGCCTTCCAGACCAATCTGCTGGCGCTGAACGCAGGCGTCGAGGCCGCCCGCGCAGGTGACGCCGGCAAGGGCTTTGCCGTGGTTGCCCAGGAAGTGCGCGAACTGGCACAGCGATCGGCATCTGCCGCGAAGGAGATCAAGACGCTCGTGACGACATCGTCATCGCATGTCTCGAATGGTGTGTCCCTCGTCAACCAGACCGGCACGGCCTTGATCGAGATCGAGGGACAGGTTCTCAAGGTCACGGATCTGATCGGCGAAATCGTCACGGCGTCGAAAGAACAGTCGATCGCCATTTCCGAGATCAACAGTTCGGTCAACCAGATGGACCGCGTGACCCAGGAAAATGCGGCAATGGCAGAGCAGACGACGGCCGCCTGTCGCGCCCTGAGCGACGAAGCCCAATCGCTGGACGGCGTCGTTGTACGGTTCAAACTCGGACATGGCTCTGATGCCAACCAGTACAGACAGGCAAACGCGCCGCGTCCCCTCGCCCCTGCACCGGCGAGCGGCAACCACAAGTCGTCCAGGGGACACAGCCCCTCCCCCGTGCAGCGCCTTGGCAACAGAATTGCCACGGCATTTTCTGGCAGGGG
This sequence comes from Peteryoungia algae, assembly GCF_030369675.1. Classification (NCBI taxonomy): domain Bacteria; kingdom Pseudomonadati; phylum Pseudomonadota; class Alphaproteobacteria; order Hyphomicrobiales; family Rhizobiaceae; genus Peteryoungia; species Peteryoungia algae. Next base: position 1,611,702 of record NZ_CP128477.1, read on the forward strand.
CAATGCTGCGATCGACACTTCGAAAGACTGGCAGGAGTTCTGAGCCGAAGACCTCTTGCAGCCGATCAGACCTTGCCGGGGCAATACTCCGGCAAGGTCACGTCCCGCAGAAGGTCCGTGTCACCCGCTCATCCGGCGTCGGCGGCAGCCGGAGATCGGCCGTATCGGGATCTTCGGCGTAGGGTGTCGCCAGCGCATCGACCAGTCGGTGAAAGAAGGAGTAGTCGCCGTAAATGGCCGCGGCAATCGCCTCCTCGATCCGGTGGTTGCGGGCAATGAGTGCCGGATTGATAGCCTCCATCGCCGCCTGCCGCTCGGCGTCCGAACGGCCATCATCGAGACGGGCGCGCCAGCGCGTGAGCCAGCCGGACAGACCCGGCGGTGACGCCGTGAAGAGATCAACCAGCGTCTCGTCCCCGGCGCCGCCAGCGACCTTGGAGAGGGTGCGGAAGGCCAGCGTGAAATCCGCCTCGCCCTGATGCAGGAGTTCGAGGAAATCGGTCACCAGGCCAATGTCGTCAGCGCCCTCGCCCGTCACGCCGAGCTTGGCCTTGAAGAGATCGAGCCACGCCTCCTGGAAGACATCGCCGAAGGCCTTCAGCACACCGTTCGCCGCTTCGATCGCCACGTCTTCGTCCGCATCGAGCAGCGGCAGCAGGCATTCGGCAAACCGGGCGATGTTCCACTGGCCGATACCGGGCTGGTTGGCATAGGCATAACGGCCGCGCTGGTCGATCGAGGAAAAGACTTTGCGCGGATCATATTCGTCGAGGAAGGCGCAAGGGCCGAAATCGATGGATTCGCCCGAGATCGCCATGTTGTCGGTGTTCATCACGCCGTGGATGAAGCCGATCGACAGCCATCGCGCAACGAGCCTGGCCTGCTGTTCCGCGACCATGGTGAGCATGGCGAGATAGGGATTTTCGGCTTTGCGGGCCTCCGGATAGTGCCGGTCGATGACATGTTCGGCCAGCGTTTGCACGGCCTGCTCGTCGCCTTGGGCGGCAAAGAACTGGAAGGTGCCGACGCGGACATGGCTGGCAGCGACCCGGGTTAACACAGCGCCCGGCATGATCGTCTCGCGCATGACCTGTTCGCCGGTCGCGACAGCCGCAAGCGCGCGCGTCGCGGGAACCCCGAGCGCGGCAAAGGCTTCCGAGACGATGTATTCGCGCAAGACTGGCCCAAGCGCCGCCATACCGTCACCATTGCGCGAAAAGGCGGTGGGGCCAGAGCCCTTCAGCTGGATGTCGCGGCGCTGGCCCCGGCGATCGATGACTTCCCCGAGCAGGAGCGCGCGCCCGTCGCCGAGCTGCGGATTGAAATGTCCAAACTGATGCCCGGCATAGGCCTGCGCCAATGGCTCGGCGCCGACAGGGATAACCTGCCCACCGAGCAATTGTGCAAGCCGCGCCTCGTCGGCCCCTTCCAGATCGAGCCCGAGCTCCTCGGCCAGCGCCTGATTGAAGCGGATCAGTTTCGGTGCACGGGCGGCGGCGGGTCTGGCCGGCCGGTGGAAGGTCTGCGGCAGGCGGGCATAGCTGTTGTCGAAGGAAAACAAGTAGACACTCCCTGTGCGGCATGACGCCGGACATGTGTTTCGATCTGTCACTCCAATATGGGGAGGCGCTGCGCAGGGGACAAGTTTGTCTCCGGCCAAGCCTTGGGAGTGTCAGCGCGGTAGCGCCTCTTCGCCATGGCGATGATCCGCCCGGCGCGCGCGGATGGCGGCGGCAACGAAATTGCGCGACAGGCCGTGGTAGAGCGGCTCCGGTGACAACAGGCGCGAGGTGACGTAACCGATCATCGACACCGCCATGATCGGCAGGACGGCGTGGTTGTTGCCCGTCATTTCCAGGATGATCACGAAGGCGGTCATCGGCGCCTGCACGACACCGGCAAAATAACCGGCCATGCCGAGCACCGCACCGAGTGCGACACTCGTTCCCATGATTTGCCCGATCGTGCTGCCGAAGCCGGCGCCGATCGACAATGACGGGGCGAAAATCCCGCCGGGAATGCCGGAGATCATGGAGAGGAAGCTGGCTGCAAACTTCTCGATGAAGAAGATCAGCGACGTCGGCTCCCCGGCCAGTGCGCCGCGCGCCTGCTCATAGCTGGTGCCGAAGGTGGTGCCACCCGAGATTACCCCGATCAGCGCCACCCCGAGCCCGCATGCACCGGCGAACAGCACCATGCGCTTGACAGGCGCCGGCTGCGCCCAGCGGCGGATCCGCAAGCCCAGATGGAGCGCCAATCCGCTGAAGACGGCGCCCAGCGCACCGCCGCCAATGCCGCAGATCGGCACGAGCGCCCAGTCACGCACCGAGACGGGCACGGCCGAGGTCGAGCCAAAATAATGATAGCTGCCGGCAAGGCCGAGCGCTGCAAGGCCTGACAGGATGACCGCCGTCAGCACGATGCCGTTGGCCCGGCTCTCATAGGCACGGCTCATCTCCTCGATGGCAAAGACGATGCCGGCAAGTGGCGTGTTGAAGGCTGCAGCGATCCCGGCGGCGGATCCAGCAAGGATCAGCCCCCGCGCCTGGGCCATACCCCCGAAACGGGCAGCCGCCAGCATGAAGGAAGCGCCAACCTGCACGGTCGGCCCCTCGCGCCCGATCGAAGCCCCGGTGAAGAGGCCGAGCGTCGTCAGAGCGATCTTGCCGACGGCAATCTTGAGAGACAGGAGACGCGCACGGTCCTCGTCCTCGTTCAGATGCCGGGCGGCGATCGCCTGCGGAATGCCGCTGCCCTGGGAGTTGGGGAAATAGGTCATGGCAAGCCAGGAGCACGCGATGAAGCCGAGTGGAGTGACCAGAAGCGGCAGCAGGAAATTCCACTCGCCTGCCACGGTCATATGCTGGAAGGTTTCCTGTGCAAAATCCGCGATCCAGGCAAAGCCCACGCTGGTGACGCCGATGGCGATAGCACCTGTCCAGAACACCAGACGCGGCCGCCAGAGTCCGAGCGACCCGCGAAACACCCTCGACCGCCGGACGAGCTTCGACTTGCTGTAGGATTTCTGCATCTTCTCCACCGGTGCCAATCCGATCGAGGCCGCTTATCGACCCCCTGACCGCGAGACGCAAGCACCGACCGCCTTTTTGCAGGAAAGGAAAGAACACGGCGCGTGCCACCTGTGGCGATTCGGCCCGGGACACTGGTCCGGGTCACTTGCGGCGCAGCGGGGCTGCAGGCTAGGATCGGCGCAATCGAACCCCTCGAGGAAGTCCATGCGAATTCACAGCGCTCTTGCCGCAGTCCTGATCCTGGGCGCGAGCGTCGTTTCAGGGTGCACGACGACCGAAGACGCCAACCGAGCGCTGCAGTCCCGCTGGATCGGCCAGCCCGTCGAGCGCTTCTTTGCAGCCTATGGCCCGCCGATCGATGAGTACCCGCTCTCTTCGGGCAAGATCTACACCTGGCGCGGCGGCGACAAGACGCGATACATCCCACCCGTCTACACCCGATACGAACCGGCCCGCACCATCGTGCGCACCGAAACCCGCCAGGACGGCTCGGGCCAGACCGTCACCCAGACCCGCGTGATCACCCGCGACCCCTTCTGGGAGCCGGAACTGATCACGCCCGGACGCTACGAGCAGCTGTTCTGCGAATTGCAGATCAACACGGACAAGGGCGGGGTGATTTCCACGATCCGCGCCAGCAACGACACCACCGGCAACGGCTTGAGCCTGTCCCGCTGCGCGGAAATTCTCGGTGTGGAGAAACAATGAACGAAGAAAAGTGACGGGTGCCACTCTCCTGTGCCCTGTCCTTTCCGCGTCATGGCCTGCCGCTGACACCATCACCCATTCAGGCCATTCGGCATAGGCTGATCCCAAGCTTTCCCGTGGACATCCGCGGACGGGTTACGTTAGGTTGAGCAATGGTTTAAGGGGACGATTGGCGGGACCGAATTCCGGCCGCCTTGAGTTGACCAAATAGAGGGACGAATAAGACATGTTGAAGCGCCTTTCATTCACCGCTGCCCTGATGACGATGGCAGCAAGCCCAGCCTTTGCCCATCTTGATCCGGCAGCCCACGGCTCGCTGATGGCCGGCATTTCGCATCCGCTCTTCGGCGCCGACCACATCCTGGCCATGGTCGCCGTGGGTATCTGGGCAAGCCAGATCGGCGGTCGCGCGTTCTGGGCCGTGCCAGCAGCCTTCGTCTCGATGATGGCCGTCGGCTTTGGCCTGTCTGTCGCCGGCGTATCCCTGCCCTTCGTCGAGCCGGCAATCCTCGCTTCCGTGATCGGTCTCGGTCTGCTGGTGGCTGCCGCCGTCCGTCTGCCGGTCGCAGCCTCTGCTGCCGTTGTCGGCATGTTCGCCCTCTTCCATGGCCATGCCCATGGTGGCGAGCTCGGCTCCGCGGGTGCGCTGTCCTTCGGCCTCGGCTTCCTCGTCGCAACCGCCGCCCTGCACGGTGCTGGCGTGGCCCTCGGCCTCGGCGTCACCCGGCTTGGCCCGACGGTTGCCCGCGTGCTTGGCCTTGCCACCGTCGTCGGCGGCGCCGCAATCGCCTTCGGCTGATCCAGCCTCCATTCGATCTTGCAAACGGCGGCTCTCGGGCCGCCGTTTTTCTGTGCGCGACGTCTTGGGGATCCGGTCTCAGCCGCGGCCGCGATAGGTCGCCACACCCTGCTCCGGCAGCCACACACCCTTGGGCGCCTCGCCCGTCTGCCAGAAGACGTCGATCGGGATCCCGCCGCGCGGATACCAGTAGGCGCCGATGCGAAGCCACTTCGGATCGAGCAGTTCGACGATGCGCTTGGCGATATAGACCGAGCAGTCCTCGTGGAAGGCGCCGTGATTGCGGAAGGCAAAGAGGAAGAGTTTCAGCGACTTCGATTCCACCAGCCAGTCACCGGGAATGTAGTCGATGACGATATGGGCGAAATCCGGCTGGCCGGTCATCGGACAGAGCGAGGTGAATTCGGGCGCCGTGAAGCGCACGACATAATCGGTGCCGGCATTGCCATTCGGTACCCGCTCCAGAACGGCTGTTTCGGGGCTGGTGGGGGCATCTACGGACTGGCCGAGCTGGGTCAGCCCGGACGTATCGGTCTTGCTCATGAATTTTGTCCTTTCATCATGTCTCAGAGTTCGACGCCGGCGCCATGCGCCATTTCGTTCTCCGGCTCGACGTGAATGGTGACGCGCGTGCCGGGCAAGGCCCTGTGCAGGGCCAATTCCAGCCGATCGCAGATCACATGAGCGTCGCGCACCGTCATGCCTTCCGGCACCACGAGGTCGAAGGCAACGAAGGTGGCAGCCCCGGCGCGGCGCGAGCGCAAATAGTGCACGCCGAGCGAGCCTTGCGAATTCTCCTTGATCGCCTGGCGAATTGCTTCCGCCTCCTGCGGCGACACAGCGACATCCATCAGCCCGGCCACCGACTGCGCGATGACCTTCCAGCCCTGCCAGATGATGTTGAGGGCAACCAGGATGGCGAGAACCGGATCGAGGATGGCATAGCCCGTCGCCAGGGCCAGCAGAAGGCCGATGATCACGCCGATCGAGGTGACCACATCGGACATGATGTGCTGGCCATCAGCCGACAGCGCCGGCGAGCGATGGCTGCGCCCCACCCGGATCAAGAGCGTCGCCCAGGCGGCATTGAGGACCGCTGCAAACGTGTTGATCGCCAGCCCCAGGACCGGTGCTTCCGGCAGCGAGGGGTTCTGCAGCGCCGGCACCGCCTCGCGGATGATCAGAAGTGCCGCGATCACGATCAGCACGCCCTCGAGGACCGCCGACAGATACTCCGCCTTGTGATGGCCGTAGGGATGGTCGTCGTCAGCCGGCTTTTGCGCATAGCGGATGACGAAATAGGCGATGAAGGCAGCAATGACGTTGACGGTCGATTCCAGTCCGTCCGAGAGCAGCGCCACCGATCCGGTCACCCACCAGGCGAGAAGCTTGAGCCCCATGACACCGAAGGCGAGCGGGATGCCCCAGAAGGCAATCCGCCGAACCAGATTGTTCTCATCAGCCGCCATGGCCTTCTTCCCTGCAGATGCGAGTGAATTGCAGACGCAATTCCAGAAACGACAAAACCGCCCGGCAATGCGGGCGGTTCGGTTGGATGTCGGCAGTGTAATGGCGAAGGGATGAGGCGAGGTCAAGGCGGGATATGGGTGTGTGCACAGGTGCGCATGCCCGTCAGATCCCAGGAAGTCCCGGTCGGATCGCAGTCAGCCATGCAGATCCGTGCCGTCCACGGTCCTGACGTCACCTGCGCCGACCAGCCACGTCCGTATTCTTGACCCTCAGGCCGCCTTGACCTTCTTCCGCTTCGCCAGCTTCTCCACGACGTTTTCGATCATCCGCATGCCGGCGTCACCGCCAAGTGTCATGATCGATTCCGGGTGGAACTGGACGGCGGCAACCGGTTCCTTCGCGTGTTCGATGCCCATGACCGTCCCGTCCTCGCTTTCCGCCGTGATGATGAAATCACGCGGCAAGGTCGAAGGGTCGGCGAAGATCGAGTGGTAACGGCCGACGGTCACTTCCTTGCCCAAGCCCTCGAAGACGAGGCCAGCTTCGAGCACGCGGATGCGCGACGGCTTGCCGTGCATGGGAACGGCGAGCTGGCGCAACTCCCCGCCATAGGCTTCCGCCAGCGCCTGAAGGCCGAGGCAAACGCCGAAGATCGGAAGCTCACGGGCGCGGGCCTTCTTGATCGTTGCCTTGCAGTCGAAATCTGCCGGTGAACCGGGGCCGGGCGACAGCACCACGAGATCCGGATTGAGCCGGTCGAAGATCTCCTCCGGCACCGGCGTTCGCACGGTGTTCACCGTGGCGCCTGTCTGGCGGAAATAGTTGGCGAGCGTGTGGACGAAGCTGTCCTCGTGATCAACGAGCAGGATGTTGACGCCCTGGCCGACGCTCGCAACACCGCGCTTGGATTTTTGGTCGGACGTGGCGTCGCGGATGGCAGCAATCATGGCGGAGGCCTTCAGTTCGGTTTCGGCTTCTTCCTCATGCGGGTCGCTGTCGTTCAGAAGCGTGGCTCCGGCGCGCACTTCGGCGATGCCGTCCTTGATGCGCACGGTTCTGAGTGTCAGGCCCGTGTTCATGTCGCCGTTGAAGCCGACCATGCCGATTGCCCCGCCATACCAGGCGCGCGGGCTCTTCTCGTGCTTTTCGATGAAACGCATGGCCCAGAGCTTGGGCGCGCCGGTGACCGTGACCGCCCAGGCGTGGCTGAGGAAACCGTCAAAGGCGTCCATGCCGTCCCGCAGCCGTCCTTCGATGTGATCCACCGTATGGATAAGACGCGAATACATTTCGATCTGGCGGCGGCCGATGACCTTGACCGAACCCGGCTCGCAGACGCGAGACTTGTCGTTGCGGTCGACGTCGGAGCACATGGTGAGTTCGCTCTCGTCCTTCTTGGAGTTCAAGAGCTTCAGGATCTGCGCCGAATCCTCGATCGGGTCGGCCCCGCGCTTGATCGTGCCCGAGATCGGGCAGGTCTCGATGCGGCGGCCGTTCACGCGCACGAACATCTCCGGCGAGGCGCCGACGAGATATTCCTGGTGACCGAGATTGATGAAGAAGGAATAGGGCGACGGATTGATTTCCTTCAGCCGCTTGGAGATCTGCGACGGCTTCGAGTCACAGCGCTCCATGAACTTCTGGCCGGGAACCACTTCGAACAGGTCACCCTTGCGAAAGCTCTCCTTGGCCTTGGTGACCAGATCGGCATATTCGCCGGGCCGATGATCGCCGCGCGGCGGGATTGTGTCGGTATGCCGGAAGGGCTCAGCCTGGATCTCTTCCGATTGACCGACCGTCGTCACCTCGCCCTTGGTAAAGTCGTAACGGTCGATCCAGGCCTTGGCCGAGTAATGATCGACGACGAGGATCTCGTCGGGCAGGAAGAGGACCATGTCGCGCTGGTCGTCGGGACGGGCAAGCTTCAGATCGATGGCGTCGAACTGGAAGGCGAGATCATAGCCGAAGGCGCCGAACAGGCCGATGGCGGCATCTTCTTCCGAATGGAACAGTGCTGTGACGGCGCGCAACACCGTGAAGACCGTCGGCATCTTCGAGCGTTCTTCTTCGGTGAAGACGCGCGAGGGAAGCTTGACGTCGAGATCGAGACGCGTGGCGGTCTGTTCGCCCAGCGCAAGGTCCTCGACGGAGGCCAAGGCCTCGGCGATCATGGTGAGCAGTGCCTCGCCGCGGCCGTTATAGGCCTCGATCCAGACCTTGCGACCGAAGGAGGAAATGCCGAGCGGCGGATCGACGATCGCCGTGTCCCAGCGGGTATAGCGGCCGGGATATTCATAATTGGACGAGAAGACCGCGCCGCGCCGCTCGTCGAGCTTGTCGACATAGCTGGAGATCGCGTCGGCATAGGATGTCGGCCGACGCCTGCGCGTGACGGTCACACCGCCGCGCGTCTGATAGGCTTCCGAGCCGTCTTCCTGCAAAATCGTCGACATGTCTGTCCTTCTCCATTCTTCAAGGCCCGTCTCCGGGGCGCCTTGAATACAAAAAAGCCGCCTCAGAAGTGTTTCCGGGCGGCTTTGGGGTCAATCGTCAAAAAGACATGACTGGTCAAGGCCGCGTCAGCGTGCCCACCACCAAGCAATGTTCTTCGATGCGATCTTCATGGCGAAATGCATAACGCGCAGGCCGCGCCTTAGCAAGGGCGTTTTGCCCGGCACGCGTCATGAACTTTTCGACCGTTCGCGGCTTATCGATCAGGGGGACCGGAGAGATGGAGGCGAGATGAAGAAGATGAAATTGCCGATGGCCATCGGCCTGCTTCTCGCCTGGCCGATTGCGACAGGGCTGACACTTCCCCTGCGCGGGCCATTGCCGAAATCACGCCCGGCAGTGACCGCGCCGGCCCCAGAGACGAACACGGTCATGTCTTCGCAAGGCACTGCAGGCAGGGCCGCGGCGGGTATTGCCATCCCGCAGAACAAGCCGACACCGCCTGTGGCGAAACAAAGTACCACGAGGGAAGAGCCTGAAGCGCCTTCCAGCGCAGCCGAGGCGACGGATACCGGGCCCACCGCAGACCCGCAGCACCAGGAGGCCCCGCTTGAAACCGGGGGTGTGGCCAAGGATGACGCACCGGGTGATGGCAAGGCAACCGACGCGGAACCGGCAAAGCAGACCGTGCCTGCCGACCCGCCGCCGCCGGCTGAGGAACCGGAGGCGCTGGCTGCCTGCCTTGCCGATCTGCGCGCCATCGGCGCAAGCTTCGAGACCCAACCCGCCATCGACGGCGACACCGGTTGCGGCATGGCCGCCCCCATCGTCCTGAAGACGCTTCTGCCCGACGTCACCCTCGAGCCGGAGGCCACCCTCCGCTGCGAGACCGCCCTGCAGCTCGCACGCATGACCCGGGACATGCTGAAACCCGCAGCAGAAGCCGCCTTTCCCGACAAAAAGGCCCTCACCGGCATCCGCCATGCTTCGGGCTATGTCTGCCGCAATCGCAACGGCGCAGAGACAGGCAAGGTCTCCGAACATGCCTATGGAAATGCAATCGACATCGCGGCCCTGCGCTTCGGCGACGAGGAAATGCCTGTCCTGATCGCGCGCCAGGACGACGGCACGGCGGAGGCCGCCTTCCAGCGCGCCTTCAACGCCATTGCCTGCCTGTATTTCACCACCGTGCTTTCGCCGGGCAGCGACGCGACGCATCAGGATCACATGCATCTGGACGTGATCGAGCGGAAGAGCGGGTTCCGGTATTGCCGGTAAACGAAAAAAGCGGCGCCCCCCGTTGGACGCCGCCGCAGGCGGTGGACTATGACATTGGCTTAGAAGGTCTTCGTGATCGAGATCTTGAAGTGCCGGCCGGGCTCGGAATAGAAGGCCAGCGGCTGGTTGGTATTGGAGTTCGACGGTGTCGACGTGCTCAGATCGCGATAGGCAACGCCATCCCAATACTGCTTGTCAAAGATGTTGTAGATGCCAGCTTGGATACGCAGGCCCTCGACCTGCTTCGGTTCCCACCAGGCCGTGAGGTTGGCAACTCCGTAGCCCGGCGCATTGAACACATTGGCAGTTGAGGTTTCCCGCATGGCGCTGCCGAAAATGCCAGTCAGGTCAGCACCCCAGCTCTCCGCACTATAGCCGATGCCGGTGATGGCGCGGAAAGGCACGACGGTGCGAACATATTCGTCCTCGTCCACATCCTTCGCGCTTGTATAGGTAAGCGAGCCGCTGACATGGAAGCCATTGGCGAACTCATGGGCGCCGCCGATTTCGACGCCCGCAATGCGCACATGGCTTCGATTGTAGTATTCGGTATAGCTGGAATAGCTCCCCACCGGCCCGATATCACGGCTGTCGATGAAATTGCGGTAATCGTTGTAGAAGCCGACGACGCGCAGCTTGCTTGCGCCGCTGTCATAATCGGCACCAAGTTCGAAGCCTGTGCCCGTTTCCTCCTTGAGATCAGGATTGCCAGCGACAGCATAGGTCGTGGGACCGCCTTGGCCCGTGTAAAGCAGATAAAGCTCGTCCACGGTCGGAGCGCGATAGGCCATCGAGACCTGGCCGAACACCTGGAGATCCGGCGAGACATCATAGCCGACGAGCAGTTTCGGCGAGAAGCGGTTGCCGCTGCGCCCATCCGGAAGCCCCGCATAGCCGGGATTGCTTTCATAACCATCGCTGGCCTTCGGATTGTAGTCGAACCAGTCGAACGACAGACCTGGCGTCACGAAGAAGGCGGAGTCGCGCAGGCGCATTTCGTCATCGACCCGGACGGACAGACGGCTGCCGGTGACGTCGGGCATGTCGGACTGGTCGGCATGGAGCGAGTTGCATGCGGCGCCGACATAGGTGCCGGCAATGCAGCCATCCATGCCATCGGTGAAGGATTGCGTCCAGAAATAGGAATAGCTGCCGGCGATGGTGAGCTTGTGGTTCAGGTCGCCGGTGTCGAAGTCCTTGCCGAGCTCGCCGCTCAGGCCGAGGGATTCCTCCTCCAGCGCGTTGTTGCGGTACCAGTAGCCGGTCGGGTTGGCGAGACGCGTCCCCTCATTGCCAGCCTCGCGCTGGACCTTCTGCCAGTAGAGTGTCGACTGAACGGTGTCGAAGAACCCGGTGCCGGCATAGTCATAGTCTAGCGACACACGGTCACGCCGGCTATCCTCGAAGCCGACGAGCCCGTTGTAGCCACGCGACGATGTTGTGCCCCCGGCAATCGTTTCAAGGTCGGTGTCCAGGTCGCGATTGTAGTGCTCGGCGGTGACGCCGATTCGATGGCCACCTTCCAGTTCCTGGCGCAGCTTGAACAACAGGTTGCGTTCCGTGAAGTCGGCTGGATTGGCTTCGCTCCTGAGATAGCCGATGCCCCCGGCATCTCCGGTGCTCTCCGTTTCGTGGCCCTTGGTATAGCCTCCCTGCAACAAGGCGCTCGTATTTCCGGAGCGGCCGGCAACCGCCAGGCTTCCACCGAGCGAGCGGTTGGAGCTGTCATAGGTGGATTTGGCAATCGCACCCCAGTTGCGGCCCTCGCGGATGAGGTCTTCCGGTTCCAGCGTGCGCAGGACCACCGCGCCACCCAGAGCGCCCGAGCCAGCACGGCTCGAATCCGCACCCTTCACGATATCGACCGAGGATAGGGCATTGAAGGAAAATGTCGTTGCCCCGCCATTCGCATTGGTCGAGGTGGAGGGTCCACCAGCGCGGGCGGAATTCGACAGATAGGGGATCGGAATACCATCAACCAGTGTGGTGACGCGGTTGCCATCCATCCCACGGATGACGAAGCCCTTGTCCGTCGACGAGTACTGGACACCGGTATCGATCTGCTTGAGATCGGAAACGGAGTTCACTTCCTTCCTGCGCAGTTCCTCGGCCGTCGTCTGGGTCGCCAGCGGCGTATCCGCCACCGATCCGGCCGGAACGCGTTTGCCCTTGACCACGATCGTCTCCAACTGCGTCTCGTCCTGGCTTGCCGTCGTGGCGTCCTGGGCATGTGCGGGGAGAATGGCGGAGACTGCCACGAGCGCTGTGCAAGCGAGCAGGAGGGGGCGGAGAGGCCGGGAGCCCATGCGAATATCCTTTCAAAAGGCCAGGAACCAACGATCCCGCACCCCGAAACTGGGTGCAGGCTGGCCGAACGTGATTGCGTCAAAACCGGGGCGGCGATGAATTTTCGCCGCAATCACGCCGTATAAAACATGATCGGATGAGTCAACATATAAATCATGATTCATTTTATCATGATTTGTGATCGCCATCACCGTGATGAAAATATCACGCTCGAACGATGAAGGCCGCGGCGGCTAGAACAGCCCCTCGATCGCGCCCGTGCCGTCGAGGCGGATCTTTTCCGACGATGGCACGCGTGGAAGCCCGGGCATGGTCATGATTTCGCCGGTGATTGCGACGACGAAGCCGGCGCCGGCGGATAGCCTGACTTCACGGACATGCACGGCATGCCCCTCCGGCGCGCCGCGCAGGCTCGGATCGGTGGAGAAGGAATATTGCGTCTTCGCCATGCAGACCGGCAGATTGCCATAGCCCTGACGCTCCCAATCGACGAGCTGGTCACGCACCGCCTTTTCGGCCGTCACCTCCCCTGCCCGGTAGATTTCGGTCGCGATCCGCTCGATCTTGGAGAAGAGCGGCATGGCATCCGGATAGAGCGGCCGAAATTGCGAGGGCGTTTCGGCAATCCGGACCACGGCTTCGGCAAGCGCGGTGATCCCGGCAGAGCCGTCGGCCCAATGCCGACACAGCACCGCTTCGGCGCCGAACCCGGTCGCGACCGCCTTGACGGCAGCGACTTCGGCCTCGGTGTCGCTGGTGAAATGGTTGATCGCGACAACGGCCGGTACGCCGAACTTGGCAAGGTTTTCGAGATGCCGCGCAAGATTGATCGCACCCCGTTCGACGGCTGCGACATCCTCGCGTCCGAGATCCTCCTTGCCCACGCCGCCATTCATCTTCAACGCCCTGATCGTTGCGACAATGACCACGGCGGACGGGGAAAGACCCGCCTTGCGGCATTTGATGTCGAAGAACTTTTCCGCGCCCAGATCCGCTCCGAAACCGGCTTCGGTGACGACATAATCGCCAAGCTTCAGCGCCGTCTTGGTCGCGACGACCGAATTGCAGCCATGGGCGATATTGGCGAAGGGGCCGCCATGCACGAGGGCCGGGTTGTTTTCCAGCGTCTGGACGAGATTGGGCTGCATCGCTTCTTTCAGCAGCACCGCCATGGCGCCGTCGGCCTTCAGATCGCGCGCGAAGACGGGCGTCTTGTCACGCCGATAGCCGATGATGATTGCGCCCAGCCGCCGCTCCAGATCTTCCAGGTCGGTTGCGAGGCACAAGATTGCCATGACCTCCGAGGCGACCGTGATGTCGAAGCCGGCCTCGCGCGGATATCCGTTCGAGGCACCGCCAAGCGAAGTGACAACCTGGCGCAGCGCCCGGTCGTTCATGTCCAGCACACGCCGCCAGGTGATCCGGCGCGTGTCGATATTCAGCTCGTTGCCCCAGTAGATGTGGTTGTCGATCAGCGCCGAAAGCAGATTATGGGCCGAAGTGATGGCATGGAAATCACCGGTGAAATGGAGGTTGATGTCCTCCATCGGCACGACCTGGGCATAACCACCGCCGGCCGCCCCGCCCTTCACCCCGAAACAGGGGCCAAGCGATGGTTCGCGAATGCAGATGATCGCTTTTTTTCCGATCCGGTTCAGGCCGTCGCCGAGCCCGACCGTCGTCGTCGTCTTGCCCTCGCCGGCCGGCGTCGGGTTGATTGCCGTCACCAGGATCAGCTTGCCGTCTGGACGCTGCGACAGGCCCTTGATGAAATCGGCGGAGATCTTCGCCTTGTCGTGGCCATAGGGGATCAGGCTTTCGGTGGGAATGCCGAGCCGGACGCCGATCGCCTGTATCGGCTGTTTGGACGCCGCGCGGGCGATATCGATGTCGGATGCTACGGTCATGGTGTCCCCTCGGCGTGATTTTCGCCGAAGATCGACCCCGGCACGGCCTCTTGGCAAGTCGCAAACGCCCGAATCTTGTGCCGCAGTGCCGAAGGGGCACAAGAAAAAGGGCGGCACCCTCAAAAGGTTACCGCCCGGAGCGCCGATCGGGAGCCTGTTCCGATCGGAAGTGGGTATCGACCGCCTTAACCCTCGCCGATCGCGATCAGGCTCGCATTGCCGCCGGCAGCCGCCGTGTTGACCGAAATCACCTGCTCGACCGCAAAGCGGCTGAGATAGGCGGGGCCGCCGGCCTTGAAGCCGGTACCGGACATGCCCGAACCGCCGAAGGGCTGGGTGCCGACAACGGCGCCGATCATGTTGCGATTGACGTAGATATTGCCGGTGTCGAGTGCCTCGGTCACCGTACGGATGGTGGACTCGATGCGGCTGTGCACGCCAAGGGTCAATCCGTAGCCGGTGGCGTCGATCGAGGCGATCACCTGATCCAGCGCCTTCGCCTTCCAGCGCACGACATGCAGCACGGGACCGAAGATCTCCCGCGTCAGCGCTTCGGGTCGATCAAGCTCGACGATATGCGGGGCGAAGAAATTGCCCTTCGCGGGCACCTTCCCGGCATAGCGGACCTTCTGGCTCCGCTTCATCTCGGCGATATGGCTTTCCAGCATCGCCTTCTGCTTTTCGTCGATGACGGGACCGATGTCGGTGGTGATGTCCAGCGGATTGCCGAGGTTGAGCTCGCGTGCCGCACCTTCGATCATCTCCAGCATGCCGTCGGCAATGTCTTCCTGCAGATAGAGGATGCGCAGTGCCGAGCAGCGCTGGCCGGCCGAGCGGAAGGCGGAGAGCACCACATCGTCAGCGACCTGTTCGGCAAGCGCCGTCGCATCGACGATCATCGCGTTCAGACCGCCGGTTTCGGCGATCAGCGGCACGATCGGGCCGTCCTTGGCGGCGAGCGTCCGGTTGATAGCCTGGGCGGTCGCCGTCGACCCGGTGAAGGCAATGCCGGCAAGTTTGGGATGGGCGGCGATCGCGGCGCCGACATCGCCGGCTCCGGGCAGCAGCATCAGCACGTCTTCGGGCACGCCGGCCTTGTGGAAGAGTTTCACGGCCTCAAACGCGATCAGCGGCGTCTGCGGCGCCGGTTTGGCAACGACCGCATTGCCGGCGACCAGCGCTGCCGAGACCTGGCCGAGGAAGATGGCGAGCGGGAAATTCCACGGCGAGATGCAGGCAAACACGCCGCGGCCCCGCCAGGAGAGCCGGTTGAGTTCACCCGTCGGCCCTGGCATGACCTCGGCCTCGCCGAACTGGCGACGCGCTTCGGACGCATAATAGCGGCAGAAATCGACCGCCTCGCGGATTTCGGCGACACCGTCGTCCAGCGTCTTGCCAGCTTCGAGGGCCAGCAGCGACAGGAGACGGTCGCGATCGGCCTCCATCAGATCGGCCATCTTGTCGAGCGTTGCGGCACGCTCCGCGACGGGACGCCGTGACCAGCGGGCGAAACCCAGGCGACCGGCGGCAAAGGCGCGATCGACATCGGCGGGCGTGGCGTTGCGCACGGTCCCGACCTTGCGGGAGCGATCGGCGGGCGCAAGCACGGCCTCCTCGCTCGTCGCACCTGTCGCACCCGGGACCAAGGGACGCGCCGCGATCTCGGCAAGCGGCTGGGCGATGCTTGCCATCAGGCTTTCCAGATTGTCGCGATGGCCGAATTCGAAGCCGGCGCTGTTCCGGCGATCACCGTAGATGCCAAGCGGCATGGGGATCTGGCTGTGGCGGGCGCTCTGGCCATTGCTGACGCCAAGCTTCTCGCTCGGCCGCTCCAGGAGTGCAGTCACAGGGATATTCTTGTCGCCGGCGACAGCGACGAAGGAGGAGTTTGCCCCGTTTTCCAGGAGACGACGGACGAGATAGGCGAGCAGGTCGCGATAGCCGCCGACGGGCGCATAGATGCGGCAGGCGATGCGGTCATTGCCTGACAACAGCGTATCGTAGAGCGCCTCGCCCATCCCATGCAGCCGCTGGAACTCGAAACCGGTGCGATCGGAACCGGCAAGCTCGATGATCGTCGAGACGGTCAGGGCATTGTGGGTCGCAAACTGCGGGAAGATGCGCGCGCGCTTCTCCATCATCATGGCCGCACAATGCAGATAGGCGAGATCGGTCGCGGGCTTGCGCGTCCACACCGGATAGTCGTCGAGGCCGCGCTCCTGGGCGCGCTTCACTTCCGTATCCCAATAGGCACCCTTGACGAGGCGCACCATCATGCGGCGGCCATATTGCTGGCAGAGACCGTCGATGAAGTCGATCACCTGCGGCGACCGCTTCTGATAAGCCTGGATGGCGAGGCCAAATCCGTCCCAGCCGGCAAGCGAGGGATCTGCGAAGACCGCGGCGATCACATCGAGCGAAAGCTCGAGGCGGTCGGCCTCCTCGGCATCGACGGTGAAGTTGAGCTGATGGGCCTTCGCCATCTGCGCCAGCTTCAGGAGATCAGGCACCAGTTCGCGCATGACGCGGTCGCGATGCGTGGCGAGATAACGCGGATGCAGCGCCGAGAGCTTGACGGAAATGCCCATGCGGTTCGGCAGCTGCTGGCTCTTGCCGTGTTTGGCCATATGCCGGCCGATCGCCTCGATGGCGCCGGCATAGGACTGGAAATAGCGCTTGGCGTCTTCGGCCGTGCGGGCGCCCTCGCCCAGCATGTCGAAGGAATGGCGATAGCCGCGCTCTTCGCTCTTGGCGGCACGGGACAGCGCATCCTTGATGGTTTCGCCAAGCACGAAATGATGACCGAGGAAGCGCATCGCCTGCTTGGTGGCGGAGCGCACGGTCGGCAGGCCGAGACGCTTGACCAGGCCGCGCATCACACCCTCGGGCGTTTCGCCGGGACGAATGACGCGGGCAGACATTCCGAGCGCCCAGGCCGAGGCCGAGACGAACCAGCTGTCGCCATGCGCCTCATGTTCGCTCCAGCCGCCCTCCTTCAGCTTATCCTCGATCAGACGGTCCTGGGTGAGCGCGTCGGGCACGCGCAGCAATGCTTCGGCCAGAACCATCAAGGCCAGACCTTCGCGCGTCGACAAGCCGTACTCGCGCAAGAAGTCCTCGACGCCACCGATCGAGCCGGAATTGTCCCGGATCGCTTCGATATAGGTCGCGGCGCGGCGGTCGATCGCGGCATTCTGGCTTTCGGACAGGGAAAGCCGTGCGGCAAAGCTGCGAATGAGCTGGTCGTCGTCGCCGGCATAGGGGGCTTCGAAGCGCGGGAAATCGGTCGTGGCTGGCTTGATCATTGTCACCTCCGTGGTATTCGCAACATATCTCCTGATATGACGCATTTCCCGCTATTCTTTTGGCACTTTTCTGGTTTAATCACTGCCAGAACGGAGATTGATAGAGAATGAGCAAGGAAATCGACCGCCTCGACCGTAAGATCCTTCGCGCACTCCAGGCCGAGGGCCGGCTGACCAATATCGAGCTTGCCGAGCGGGTGAACCTGTCTCCGACGGCCACCGCCGAGCGGGTGCGCCGTTTGACGCGTGAAGGCTACATCACCGGCTATATGGCCATGCTGTCCCCTCAGAAACTCGGCCGAAACCTGCTCGTCTTCATCGAGGTGAAGCTGGACCGCACCACGGCCGACGTCTTCGACACCTTCGCAGCCGCCGTGAAGCGGTCAGACGATGTCATGGAATGTCACATGGTGGCAGGTGGTTTCGACTACCTCGTCAAGGCCCGGGTCGCCGGCATGGAGGCTTATCGGCAGTTCCTCTCGGAAGTGATCCTGCCCCTGCCCGGTGTGCGCGAAACGCACACTTACGCCGTCATGGAAGAGGTCAAGGCCGTGTCCGCCCTCCCCGTGTGAAGATCGCGATAACGGGCCATTGCCATTTTGACTGGCACCGGTGAGAAATTAGTCATATTAATGGCGACAACCCCGAAAAACTGCTAGCTTTTCGCCCGGGCTGATATATTGAACATAAACCTAGCCTTGGTTGTCAACTTTCGAAATTGATAAAATGTTGTCAGAACGACAGACGCTCTTGAGCAAGGATATCGGGAGCAGTCAGAGCCGCAGCGAGCTTATGGAAGGCTGGCGAAACGCGGCGCGCGAATACGGTCTCGATCACGTCACGCTGTCAGCGGCACCGACGGCGCAAGACCGTCACATCGGTCCCCTGGTGCGCGAAACGACACTGCCGACGGAGTTCTATCGCGAATTCGATCGCCTCGAATTCCTGCGCCACTGCCCGACCATACCACATATCGCCCGCTCGATCATGCACAACACCTGGTCGCTCGGAAACGATGGCAAAACGCCCGATTTCGATTGCCCGCCAGAATTCAGCGACCTGATGCGCCGCTTCGACCTGTTGATGGGCATCATCTTCTCACTCACCTCCGTCGACGGCCATCGCTACGTTGTGCGCTACGATGGCAAGCGGTCCTCGCTAGCCCAGCCCGAGATCAACGAACTCTCCATGCTGAGCACCCAGGCTTTCGACGTGTTCGACCGTCTGCGCCGCACGGCCGGCAATACCAACGTCCTTTCGGCTCGCGAGCTCGAGGTCGTGCGCTGGACCGCCCAGGGCAAGACCTCGCTCGAGATCGGCCAGATCCTGTCGCTCTCCGACCATACGGTCAATGCCTACATGACCAATGCAATCCGCAAGCTGGATTGCGTCAACCGCACCCAGCTGGTTGCCAAGGCCATCCGGATGAAGATCATCAGCTGAGCCGACGATCAGCGAGCGCCGGAACGCCATGGCGCCCGGCAGGAAGACCACGTCCACAGTCCCCCGATCGGAAACGCCTGCCGCCGCTCCGGCAGGCCGCCCCCCCCCCGCATCTTGCCCGACAGGGTGACGGACTTTCGCCCGTGCGGATCAGCGCGGCCTGAGGCGCACTCGCCCCCCCGCCGGAACGGCCGGCAAGGGACGCGGGCACAGCGATCAGCGATCGAGAATGGACTGGATCTCGACCATGTTGGAGCGCACCCGCAGGATGTAGAAACCCATGGTGGCGAGATGGGTCGGCATGATCCAGCCGTCCTCGCTGCCATTGGAAATGATCGCTGGCTGAATACGCAGGGCCGATTGCATCTGGCGTTCCATCTCGGTCCAGATCGCCGTCAGATTGCGATCACGAATAACGCCGCTGAAATCGGCGCGCGTCGCCTGCAACAGGGCGTATTGCGCATAGAGCTGGCCATAGGAGAACCAGAAGCGATCATCGGCGCGCGTGTCGAACCAGCCGGCATTGAACTCCTCCGAGCGGCGGCGCAGGATGTCGGACGTGTTGCCGAGATCGCTCGCCATGCCATCCAGAAGCTTCAGCAGGTTGTCCGAGCGTGTATCGAAGACCGCATCGCAGGTGCCAAGCGAGGTATTGAAACGGTTCCAGCTTTCGACAGCGGCCCGGTAGTAGCTCGGCGTCGGCGTCTTGAAGCCGAAGGGGTCGGTGCCGAAATACCAGGTGCTCTCGTCGAACTGGATATTGCCACGGGCATCCTGCAGATCGTTGTTGATGCCGGAAGTGCCGCGAACGCGGCCGAGATTGTCGGCGAGTTCGATTGCCGTACGGCGCACGACCTGGTTCACCCCGCGCTGGAACGACGCCTTGTTGTCCATAAAGGGCGTATTGTCCCAGTCGAGACCGAACAGGCCCAGCTTGTAAAGCAGCGTCGAGGAGATCCAGCTGTTCTGGTTGACGTTCTGATCGGTCAGGGCGGCATTCATGATGACGACCGCTGAATTCTGGCAACGATTGGTCTCTCCGGGAAGCGGCGAGCCTGCCGGGACCGTCCGCTCCTCGAACTTGTAGCTCTGCACGAAGGCGGGATCGAAGCCGTGCCAGATCTGCGTGCGGTAGATGAAGTGGCCATAGACGACCAGCAGCAGCACGAGAACCACCAGGATCGGTCCCTTGATGATCCAGCTGCGATCGCGATACCACCCATGGGCCGCGAGGAAGGGCCAGAGAAACCAAGCGACCACCATGCCGATACCACGACCGATCGCGGCAAAGATGCGCTGGAAGAACGCGATGATCGGGTCAAGCATGGTCATCTCCTAGTCCATAGAGGCGTTTGCGGAACGCAGCCTTGTCCTTCAGATAAGTGTCGGACAGGCGGGATACAACATAATCGCGATAAGCTTCAGGATAGCGTTCATAGGCGCGGTAGAAACCCTGCTTGTCGAAGACGAAGCGGGAGACGAAATCCTCTGCCGTCAGATGCGCGATCAGCCGGTTTGTCAGCCACTGGTCGGGATGGCTGGGCTCCGCACGCACGAGCCAGAGCCGCAGTTTCGGATCGATGTCGGCCATCCGCAGATTGCCGGTGCGGCCAAGCGTGCGCAGCGCCTCCTGGAGCATGGGATAGACCCCGCGCTCGTTGATCGCTTTTGCATTGCGATGCAGGAATGTCTGCATCCAGACGGCATCGGTGCGGCTTAGATCCGGCACCGGATCGAGAGAGGCAGCGACCGAAAGCAGTGCCATTTCCAGCCGATGGGCAAAGAGCCCAGAACTTTCCACCCAGCTCGCCCGCGGCAGTTCGAGCCGGCCGGTACGCGCGAGAAAATCGCCGACCAGGCCTGCATCATGGATCGAGATATAGCTGACCTGCCAGGGCCGTGACCGACGGAAGCCCGGCGCCTCGGGATCACAGATCACGGTGGTGATCTTCTCGTCGACGAAGACGAAGACGCCGCCGAAATGGTCGGCCCAGAAAGCGTCATGGCGGAAGACAAGCTTGTCCGGCACCAGCGTGTTCTGGCGGATGTCACCGGTCTCCTTCGCCAGCGCCACCATGCGGTTCAGCATGTCGTCATCGCGCCAGGCATCCGGGCTCGACACCAACGCATCGCAGAGCTGCCGCAACTGCCCGGCCTTGCCGAGCAGGTCTTCCGCCGAGAGGACCTTGAACTTGACCTCATTGATCGACAACAGGTCTTCCAGCGTCTTCACCTCGGACACACTGTCCTCGATCTCGCCGTAGAGCGTGTCCCGAAGCGTGATGGCATGGATGGCACGGGCATTGGCCGCGAAGAATTCGTGCATCAGGCCGGCCGTGTTGGAAAAGCTCGTATGCACGACCGGCAGACTGTCCTGCTCCGGTGTGAGGATGATGAAGCGCCTGTTGACCTTGAGCGGATCGAGATAGTCGGGATCGCCAAGCTCGGCTGCCACCTGCGGCGAGAAGCCGGTAATGTCGATGTCGAATTCGGCGAGTTTGGTCTCAGGCAGACCGAAGGCGACGAGCGCCTTGTTGTAGCGCGCGACGAGATGCGGCTCGCGGATGGGAAGCAGGCGGCCATAGATGAGTTCGGCTTCGAGGAGGCGGTTCATGCGGTATCTGTGACCTTCCTGTCCTCGTGCCGCCAGTAGAGGTCATCAAGGTCGAGCTTCAAGACATCGGCGATCGCTTTGAGTGTTGCGACACTGCCGTCCTTCTTGCCGGTTTCGATCTCGGACAGATAAGCGGTGCTGATTCCGGCAGCAGCAGCAAGGTCCTTGGCCGCCATGCCACGAAAATCGCGCCAGACGCGGATCGGGCTTTCACCTTCACCCATCCGGTTGACGTACTCGGCAGGGATCAGTTCCTCCTCGCTCGCAGCAAGTTTCCTCTCGAAATCGGCGACAGCCAGACTGTCTTCCAAATCCTCGATGCGCGCGATGAGCGCTTCGTAGTCCTTGCGGCTGAGTACGATCATCTCTTCGCCATTTGGCGTCGTAAACGATGATGCGATCGTCATCAGAGCTCTCCCTCATAGGCTTCACCGCGTGCTGCGACACGCACCACGTCAACGACGGTTCCGTCTTCACGAAAGATCACGCGCCAGTCCCCGATCCTCAGGCGATGGTAACGGCTGTCACGTAACTTTTTGACATTGTTGGCGAGGGAAGCCGGGTCGGTGGCATACTGAAGAACCTTCGACCGGATACGTCGCGCCTCGTTTGCCGGGATCCGGTTCAAGCTACGAATGGCATCCTTGCTGTAAACAACGTCCCGCACATCCTACCTCTCAACCCAGGCCACGACAACCAAATTCGCAAATAGCGAATTTCACCACATCCCCTCCCCCTTCATGCGCTCGATCTCGGCAATCGCCCGCTCGCGCTGCCGCTCCCGGCGAATGATCTCGGACACGGCTGCATCGTCCGACTTGTCGGCGTAGCGGAATTCGCTGTCGGCGTATCGGTTGATTTCCTGCAGGATCATCTCCATCGTCACAGGCCCGCGCATCTCGGAGATCATCGCCTTCTTCTCGTCGTAGCTCTTGTGGACGAAGGTTTGCGGGCTTTCGAACCAGGCATCGGGCAGTTCGACATCCATTGCCCGCATCTTGATCGCATCGGTGATGTTCTTGATCGCACGGCCGGTGAAGCGCGGTTCGGCGAGCTTGATCGCATGCAGATAGGCGCCGACATCGGCCAGGGTCTCGATTTTGCCCTCGGACGTCCCGTAGCGTTCCCAGACGGCAACCAGGCCGTCTTCCCTGGGGCGGTCGTGCTCGCCATAGGAGCGGCTGACGGCCTTCTGGATCTCCTGACCGGCGAACAACTGGTGTTCGCCAAGCGGGATGGAATGGTTCTTGCCGACCAGCAGCGAGAAGATGTCGATATAGTCCTCGCGTGTCTGCGGCCCGTCGACCAGCCAGCGGGCACCGGCGCGCTGGCGCAGCGCATCGTCGACGTTTTCAGGATAGTTGGAGAACATCCCGAAAGTGGCATTACCGCGCACCACGGTCGAGGCGCCGGCAAAGCTCTCCATCAGCACGGCCGTCACCTCGTGCTGGCCGGCGGACGCCCGGTCGTCCGAGCGCTTGGCCGTCACCTGGTCGATGTCATCGATCGTGCCGAAGCCGATGACGCGCGGGTTGAGCACGGCGTTGACGAAGCTCTTGGCATTCTGGCCCGACTTGCCCTGATAGGACGAGATCTGGTCGACGCCGAAATTCTCGTAGTGAAAGGCGTAGCCGGCCATCTGGCAGTAGTCGTTCAAGAGACCCGCCAGCATCTGGATCAGGATCGTCTTGCCCGTGCCCGGCATGCCGTCGCCGATGAAGGTGAACAGAAAACCGCCGAGATCGACGAAGGGGTTCATCTGCCGGTCGAAATCATAGGCCATCAGCATCTTGGCGAGCTTGAGCGCCTGATATTTGGCGATGTGGTTGCCGACGATCTCTTCCGGCTTCTTGAAGCTCATCGTCAGCGGCTTCGACTTTGCCCCCGGCACAGCGTCGAAACCACTGAGGGTGAAATCGTCCTGATCGACGCGGATATGGGCGTTTTCGAAGACGCCGAGATGCTCGAAGCGCGCCTTGCGGGTCAGAAGCCCGTCCAGCGCGAGATCTGCGACACCACGCACCCGGCCGATCAGCGTCGCATCGTCACCGGCACCCTGCACGGCCGTATCGATGCCAGCGATCATGCTTTTGAGCGCATCCTGCGCCGTATCGAACAGGAAATCCGGCGCACGGATGCCATCGAGCTGCTCCCCCTCGCCAGCCACTGTGGACTTCAGGTAAGCGGCGAAGGCAAAGGCCGCGACATAGGCCTGGGAGGTGAGAAGCGCCTTGAACCGGGCGGCTTCCTCGCCCTGCAGGGGCGCACTGATATTGCGGGCCTGCAAAGGCTCCAGCTCGCTCTGCCGGGCAAAAACGTCCGATATCGCAAGCGCCACCTGCACGCCGCGGCGCACGCGGTAGAGCACGGTATGCTGGGCAGGCGTCAGCAGCGGATCGGCAGTGCCGCTCGCCTGGATGGTCTTGGCAAGCTCGATCTCGCGGGTGCGCCGCACGGACCCGGTCGAGACCGTCGAGACGAAACGCCGTCCGGTACCGGCGATCGGCGCACCGGAGGTAGCCTCGCCCTGATCGAGCACCACGAACCGCGTCACGAGCCCCTGAGCGACCGCGAGATGTTTGGCGATATCGTCTTCCCGAAGCGTGGTCAGCCCTGCCGTCAGTTCACTCATGCTCAGACCTCGCTCACGACCTGGTTGCCGGAAATCACGTGCACCTTGAAATTGCCGAAGATCGGCTTGATCTCGCCGGCCGCATACAGAGCCTGATAGGCGTCGTGCGGCACCAGCGCGTGCTTCTCATAGGTCGAGACCCCCATGCGCGCGGCCTCCAGATCATGCGTCTCGATGTGGAATTCCTGTGAGGCCGGCGTCGAGGAGAAAAAGCCCTTCACCGCCGGCTGCTCGCGCTTGGAAAACACCTCCTGCACCGTCCAGGTCATCACCCAGGCATTTTCAGGTCTGCGCACCCGGTCGAGAATTTCGGTCACGCGGCCGGAATTCTGGGTCAAACCCGTCGAATAGAGCGGCCCGAGCACCACGCGCCGGACGGACTTCGGATGGAGGTTGGGAAAGTCCCGGTCCATATTGGTGGCGATCGTGGCCGGGGTCAGGGAGTAGGCCGAGTTCTTCGCACAGAAATCGTCGAATATGCGGGCGAGTTCGGGATTGAGCAGGCCGCCGACGGGTAGCGGGATCTCGACGGTATCGTTCAGCCTGCCGTCGTCTGAAACCAGGATCTTTGTGACGTTCTCGGAGGAATCCTCGATCGTCGCGAGATAGATCATGGGCAGCGTGTTCACCCCGTCGAACGCGGCCCATGTGACCAGATAGGACGGCCGGCGCGATTGCGCATTGACGCTCACGGCAACGGTCGTCGGCAGCACGAAGGGCGAGAAGATCTCGCCCGCACTGACCTGTTCCAGATAGAGCCGTTCGGCGATCTGCTGCTGCAGGGCGGCGGGAAAATCCTTCTGCCGCAGAATGAAATCGACCATTTCGGCGCGCAGCTTGTCGACGGCAGGGATCGTGGAAAGCCTGGACGTCGCTCCCGCCCGATCGTTCTCCAGTTCCAGCACGTTCTGGAAGATCGGAAAGCCGCTTTCGGCCTGGGCGATCTTGAACTGGCCGGTGAAGCCGATGCGGTTTTGCCAGGAGGTGAAGGAGTTCCTCAATCGGTCGAGATAAGGCAGGAGATAGAGCGTCGGCGGCCCCGTCTCGCCGAAGCGGCGATCGGACTGGCCGAAGAACTGCTCGAGCCCTGACAGCGCCGAGGCCATGGTGGCGAAATAGTGCGACACGGCACTGTTACGATCGACGACGTTCATGACCCTCCCCCATCGATTCGACCGCGCACCGCGAGCGCGGCACGCGGCCTGATGGCCGCGTCCACATCAACGGCATGCTCAAGGCTTCACGTAATTGGCCGCATTGTGCTTGTCGAGAACGGACTGGAAGCGGCGCGCAAAGGCCTCGTCGGCGAGCTTCTTGCGGCGCTGAATGTCCTGCGTCGAGAGCATGTTCTTCTCGTGCAGCTCCAGGAGATCGCCGATATGCCGCTGTGCGGCGGCTCCGATGCCGGCCATGGTCTCTTCTGCGGCCGTATCGACCTGGCTTCCGAGCGTGTTGATCCGGTGTGCCACATCCTGCTGGGCAGCAGTCTTCAGCGAATCTTCGAGGGCCTTGTAGAGAACGATGCGCTGCTCGGTGTCGATGGTCAGCTTGTTGATCAGCGTGTTCTGCGCGGCGATCTGGTTGTTGAGGCTGTCGACGAAGGTCTGGAACATCGAGGTATAGCGTTCCAGCGTCTGGCTTTCGGCCAGCAGTTCCTGTTCGCGCGCCTGCGCCTGATTGTAATCGGTCGCCAGCTTCGAACGATCGGCCTCGAGTGCCGTGCGTTCCGACGTGTCGGTGGACGCGGCGATCTTGTTCTCGATATCGAGCAGCGCCGGGTTGAGCGTCTCGATTTTGTTCTGGGTCTCTTCCAGATTGGCGATCGTCTGCTTGCGCCGCTCGATCACCTGCACGAGGCTCGCCTCGGATGTCTTGTAGCGCTCCTCGAGAACCATTTTCTGCTCTTTGAGAATGCCGACGATGCTGTCGGACTTGGCGAGCAGTTCCTGCAGATTGCCGGCCAGCGACATGTTGCGGACGCGCTCGGTGCGCATGCGCTGCGCCTTCTGCTTGGAGAAGATCCCGATGAACTTTTCCATGCCGGAAAAGCTCTTCATGCTTTCGAACTCCGCACCGAAGACATTGGTCGCGTCTTCAAGCCCGATGATCAGGTCGGCGATGTTGGATTCCATCACCTTCTGCTGGCTGAGGACATCGGAAATCCGCGCATTCTCGATGTCGAAATCCTGACCCGTCAGCTTGGAATCGCTCTTGGCGAGCGTATCCAGCACCACCCCGGACTGCTCGATCTTGCCGCGCATCTCCGAGACGATCTTGCGCGTCTTCTCGATCTCGCTGTCGAACGATTGCAAAGTCGCCATGTCGTCTCCCCGTCCCTCATTCCGGCAGCGCGCCGGATTCGTTGCTACCATAGCGCGTTTCCCCGTGCAGGAAAGTATCGCATCGCACAGGGACCGTTGCCTTCACCCGATATGGATGGCCGCAGCGGCCACACAAGAGGCGCCAGCAGAGAAATGCGACAGCCGCGAAACGGCTGCCGCATCGGGGTCTTCGACTTGGGTCACTGCCCGCCGGCAGCGGGATCCTTGAGATAGGCGATGATGTTGACGAGATCCTCGTCCTTCTTGACGCCGGCATAGGCCATCTTGGTGCCCTTCACGACGGCCTTTGGCGCCTTGAGATATTGAGACAGTGTGGCCTCGTCCCAGACCTTGCCCTGGCCGAATTCGGTCATGGCCGGCGAATATTTGTAGCCCGCGATCGAGGCGATCGGGCGGCCGACGACACCTTGCAGATGCGGGCCGACCTTGTTCTTTGCCTCGGTCGCGACGTGACAGGCCTGGCAGGCCTTGAACGCCTTGGCGCCGGCGACCGGATCACCGTCGGCAAAAGCGGGCAACGGTGTTGCCGTCAGTGCGAGCAGCACGATCAGTGAAGACGTCTTCATCGAAACTCCTATCTCCCAAAAAGGCGCGTAGGCGCCGCGCCCATCGCATCACCTGTTCGCATGAGATGCAAGGCGACGCTTTGACGCCCATCAAGTCCCGAACTTTTTTTTGCAGTGCCGCAGCGCCCTGCCCGCCAAGGCGCTCAAGTCGCAAACAGGGCCGGTGCCGCGGCGCAAACGCACGGGCATCCTTGCAATTCTCTGGTATTGAATGTTGACTTGGGAACATTAAAAAAAAACGGGAGTCTTTCAATGACGCATCTCTCCACCTACCGCCGCACACTCGTGGCCGCCGTTTCACTCTTCGCCGTCTCGGCGATGCCGCTTTCGGCTCAGGAAGCCGCAAGCTGCTCCAGCGTCCGCTTCTCGGATGTCGGCTGGACCGACATCACCGCGACGACCGCAACGGCCTCCGTTGTCCTGAAGGCACTCGGTTACGAGCCGACCACGACGGTCCTCTCCGTCCCGGTGACCTATTCCTCGCTGAAGAACAAGGACATCGACGTTTTCCTCGGCAACTGGATGCCGACCATGGAAGGCGACATCGCCCCCTATCGCGAAGACAAGTCGGTCGAGATTTTCGGGCCGAACCTCGAAGGCGCGAAATACACGCTCGCCACCAATGCCAAGGGCGCTGAACTCGGGATCAAGGACTTCGCCGACATTGCGAAGAACAAGGATGCCCTGGATGGCAAGATCTACGGCATCGAGCCCGGCAATGACGGCAACCGCCTGATCCTCGACATGATCGACGGCAACAAGTTCGAACTCGGTGACTTCGAAGTCGTCGAATCCTCCGAACAGGGCATGTTGGCCCAGGTCGCCCGCTCCGAGAAGGATGACGTTCCGGTTGTCTTCCTCGGCTGGGAACCGCATCCGATGAATGCCAATTTCAAGCTGACCTACCTGTCCGGCGGCGACGATGTCTTCGGGCCTGATTTCGGTGGCGCGACCATTTTCACCAACACCCGCGCCGGCTACACGGCCGAATGCCCGAATGTCGGCAAGTTCGTCACCAATCTGAAGTTCACGCTCCAGATGGAAAACGAGATCATGGGCAAGATCCTGAATGACGGTCAGGATGCCGAAGAGGCTGCAAGCGACTGGCTGAAGGCCAATCCGGCCGCCATCGAGCCCTGGCTCGCCGGCGTGACCACCAAGGACGGCGGCGACGGCCTCGGCGCTGTGAAGGCGGCGCTGGGCCTCTGATCCCTGTCCATCGATCGTGGAACCGCGCGGCTGGCAAGGTGATCCGGCCGCGCGGACTCCCAGGCATTGAACCTGTGGCCAATCGGGGACAAACATGGAATTTCTGACAGACAACAAACTGCCCATCGGACCCTGGTCGAAGAATGTCGTCGACTGGCTGACCGACAACGTCGATTTTGTATTCGACTTCATTGCGGACATTCTGAGCGCGTCGATCGATGCGATGCTCTTCGTTCTCCAGGGACCGTTTCTCGATGACACCCCGGTCGAAAGCTTCTACCCGCTTTTCATGATCCTGCTGTTTTCGCTGGTCGCCTGGCTCATGCGCCGATCGCTTGGCGTGGTCGCTTTCACCTTTCTCGGCCTTCTGCTGATCTACAATCAGGGCTACTGGAAGGAGACGATGGAGACGTTGGCGCTGGTGCTGGCCGCGACATGTGTCTGCATGGTCATCGGCCTGCCGATCGGCATCGCCTGCGCCCGCCGTCCCTGGCTCTATGCCGGCGTCCGTCCGGTGCTTGACCTGATGCAGACGATCCCGACCTTCGTTTACCTCATTCCGGCCCTCATCCTCTTCGGGCTCGGCATGGTACCCGGCCTGATCGCGACCGTGATCTTCGCCATCGCCGCCCCAATTCGCCTCACCCGCCTCGGCATCATTTCGACGCCGCCCTCGCTGGTCGAAGCGGCAATTGCCTTCGGCGCCACGCCGATGCAGGTGCTGCGCAAGGTCGAATTGCCCTTCGCCATGCCGCAGATCATGGCCGGCCTCACCCAGACGATCATGCTCTCGCTGTCGATGGTCGTCATCGCGGCGCTGGTCGGCGCGAGCGGTCTCGGCGTGCCTGTCGTCCGCGCACTGAACACCGTGAACATCGCCCGGGGCTTCGAAGCAGGCCTCTGCATCGTGATCCTCGCCATCATCCTGGACCGGATCTTCCGCATGCCTGGAGAAGACGCATGACCGACGCAGTGATCTTCGACAATGTCGACATCGTCTTTGGCAACAATCCGCAGAATGCCCTGCAAATGCTCGATCAGGGCAAGAGCCGCGACGAGATCGGCGCCGAAACCGGCCTCGTGCTCGGCGTCGCCCATGCTTCGCTGACCGTCAAGGAAGGCGAAATCCTGGTCCTGATGGGCCTCTCTGGCTCGGGCAAGTCGACGCTGCTGCGCGCCGTCAACGCACTCGCCCCCGTGGTTCGCGGCAATGTCAGCGTGCGAACCGAGAACGGCTATGTCGATCCCTACAAGGCCTCGGCCCAGGTGCTGCGCGACCTGCGCATGCACACGGTCTCCATGGTCTTCCAGCAGTTCGGGCTCCTGCCATGGCGGACGGTTGCCGACAATGTCGGCTTCGGTCTCGAACTCGCCGGCGTGCCGGAAGCGGAACGCAGGGAAAGGGTCGCTGCCGAGCTCGAACTCGTCAATCTGTCGACCTGGGCCGACCGCAAGGTGAACGAGCTGTCGGGCGGCATGCAGCAGCGTGTGGGCCTCGCCCGTGCTTTTGCGACAGGCGCCCCGATCCTCCTGATGGACGAACCCTTCTCGGCGCTGGACCCGTTGATCCGCACGCGCCTGCAGGATGAGCTGCTTGAATTCCAGGCCCGGCTGAAGAAGACCATCCTCTTCGTCAGCCACGATCTCGACGAGGCCTTCCGCATCGGCAACCGCATCGCCATCATGGAAGGTGGGCACATCATCCAATGCGGCACGCCGCAGGAGATCGTCCAGAACCCGACCAACCAGTATGTCGCCGATTTCGTACAGAACCTGAACCCGATCAACATGCTGACGGCATCCGACGTGATGCGCCCCGGCACCGGGGGTCAACAGAGCCAGGTAACGGGGACGACGTCACCGCTGACGCCGCTGGTCGAGGTGCTGGATGCGCTCGCGCGTCAACCCGGCACGATCGGAGTCGTTGACAACGGCGCCGTGATCGGCACGATCGATGCTCAGGATGTGGTGAGCGGATTGACGAAGCACCGTCGCAAGGCCTGAGGAGGCCTGCACGCAACCCGTCCAAGGTGCATGCAGGAGCCACGACATGAATGACAAGCCCCAGGTGATCAGGGACACGGACGACAATGCGCGCCGCCAGGCGCGCATTTTGCTGAGGGGCGCCCGCTTTGCGGCGATCGGCGTGATCGACCCGGAAACCGGCTTTCCCTCCGTCAGCCGCGTCCTGCTCTGCATGGACCGTGATGGCGCGCCGGTCATACTGGTCTCGAGCCTCTCTGCCCATACGACCGCCCTGCTTGCCGATCCGCGCGTATCCTTGCTGACCGGCGAGCCGGCCAAGGGCGACCCACTGGCCCATCCACGTCTGACGCTGCAATGCACAGCAGAAAAGGTCGAACGCGAAAGCGAGGCCCATGCAAGGCTGCGACGCCGATTCCTTGCCCGCCATCCCAAATCACAGCTCTACATCGATTTTCCCGACTTTCGATTCTTTCGCCTGCGACCGGAACGGGCGAGCCTCAACGGAGGCTTCGGGCGTGCCTATCATTTGAGCAGACAGGATTTTCTCATCCCGGAAACGGACCCGGAGGTCGCATTTGACGAAGAGGCTATACTGCAAGAATTAGGGGGCAGGCATCCCGATCTGGCAGGGCGTCTCGCCACCGACTTTCATGCAGCACCCGAGGGTGATTGGCGCATATCGGGGATTGATTCGCAGGGAATCGATCTTGTTTTCAAAGACTTGCTGATCCGCCACGAATTTGTGACGCCCGTCACAAATCCACAGGACATGCTATTAGAGTTACCTAAATCAGTATACGCAGTACCTTAAATTTAGGCATATACAATTGTGATGGCGCTGGTAGAGTTTGGCCTCTAGTTAAGTGATGTATTTTCAACGACTGCCATTCCCCCCCAGGTCAATCGACCAAGGAAAGTTGAACTGAGATGAAAACAAAAGCACTGTCCGAACAGTCGACCGTCGCGGCTGGCTTGCTCTCCGCCATGGCAAACCCGAAGCGACTCATGATCCTCTGCAGCCTCGTTGAGGGTGAGGTTCCTGTCGGCGTTCTGGCGACCCAGGTGGGCCTGAGCCAGTCGGCTCTGTCGCAGCACCTGTCGAAGCTTCGAGCACAGAAGCTCGTGAAGACCCGGCGCGACGCGCAGACCATCTATTATTCCTCGACTTCCGAGTCGGTGATCAAGATCCTTTCTACCCTGGAAAGCATCTATTGCCCTCCGGTAGCGAGCAAGTCCGCCGCTTGATGACAGCGCTCCCAAAGGCGTGACGATCCGGAACGGAGAACCCGTCCCGGCGCGCTGGCGAGCCTGATCTCTTGCGACTTGAGAAATCGAGAAGCCCCGTGGGCGAACGCCCACGGGGCTTCTTGCATTTTTGCCGAAGCGCGGCGCCGGCGGCAGACCACCGGCAGCGTCCTTCCATCACCCGAATTCAGCGATCCATGACCATTGTTGATGCACCCTTGCCGGTGGGTTGACCATGCCTTGCGCCCTGCTAACGTGGCGGCGCAATCAACGGATTTCGGCCTTAGCGGCTGACAGCCGGGAGAGTGGCCGCCCGCGACCAAAGGGCCATGGAGAACACGATGTCTAACCGCCTGAATTCCACGCCGAACGACCTGCGCGCCTTCTGGATGCCGTTCACCGCGAACCGCCAGTACAAGAAGGAGCCACGCCTTTTCGTCGGCGCCAAGGACATGCACTACACCACCCATGACGGCCGCCAGGTGCTTGATGGCACCGCCGGCCTCTGGTGCGTCAATGCCGGTCACTGCCGCCCGCTGATCACGGAAGCGATTCGCGAGCAGGCCGGCGAGCTCGATTATGCGCCGGCCTTCCAGCTCGGCCATCCCAAGGCCTTCGAACTGGCCAACAGCCTGATCGACATTGCCCCCGACAACATGGCGCATGTTCTCTACACCAATTCCGGTTCTGAATCGGTGGAGACGGCGCTCAAGGTGGCGCTCGCCTATCAGCGCGTGAAGGGACAAGGCTCCCGCACCCGGCTGATCGGCCGCGAACGCGGCTATCACGGTGTCAATTTCGGTGGCATCTCCGTCGGCGGCATCGTCTCCAACCGCAAGATGTTCGGCACGCTTCTGACCGGCGTCGATCACATGCCGCATACCCACCAGCTGGCAAAGAACGCCTTCACCAAGGGCATACCGGAGCATGGCGGCGATCTCGCCGACGAGCTGGAGCGCATCGTGACCTTGCACGACGCATCGACGATTGCCGCTGTCATCGTCGAGCCGGTTGCCGGCTCCACCGGCGTGTTGATCCCGCCGAAGGGCTACCTGCAGCGCCTGCGCGAGATCTGCAGCAAACACGGCATCCTGCTGATCTTCGACGAAGTCATCACCGGTTTCGGCCGCCTCGGCGCCCCGTTTGCGTCGCAGTATTTCGACGTGAAACCCGACATCATGATCACCGCCAAGGGCCTGACCAATGGCGTCATCCCGATGGGTGCGGTCTTCGTGACGGCCGAGATCCACGACGCCTTCATGACCGGCCCCGATCACATGATCGAGTTCTTCCACGGCTACACCTATTCCGGCAATCCGATCGCCTCGGCCGCAGCCCTGGGCACCCTCGACACCTATCGCGACGAGAACCTGCTTACCCGTGCGGCCGACATCGCGCCCTATTGGGAAGAGAAGCTGCATTCGCTGCGCGATTGCCCGAATGTCATCGACATCAGAAATCTCGGCCTGATCGGCGCGATCGAATTGAAACCGATCGACGGCGAACCGACAAAGCGCGCCTTTAACGCCTTCCTCGAGGCCTACAATGACGGCCTCCTGATCCGCACGACGGGCGACATCATCGCGCTGTCGCCACCGCTGATCATCACCCATGAGCAGATCGACGAACTGTTCGACAAGCTGCGCAAGGTGCTGATGAACAACATCTGAACCCTGCCTTGCAGGCACTCCCAAAGCGGCCCTTCGGGGCCGCTTTTTTGTCGGGGCTTGCGCGAGGCTGACCACGCGGCGCGCGCCATGCTTGTCCACTGATCCGCCATCCCGTATCTTCCGGGGAATCGCACGTTCGATCCTGGCGCAGATGACCGCGAAAGGCTCGAACGACGACTGAAAGCCCATCCGGAAGCGATATCTCCGACATCAGGTCGCGAATGCCGCAACCGGATCAGGTCCCGGGAGGATTTCCGTGGTCGACCTCTTCAAGCGCATGTTCGGTAAAGACGTGTCCCCTTCCATACCTCGAACTGCGATTGCCCCGGAGCCGGAGGCGATTTCGGCGGCCCGCGCCGACGAGGCCCGCCTTGCGGCGCGCCGGGCGCAGATCAGCAATGATCTCTTCGAATTGCAGCAGATCGCCATGGCCGAACTGGCGCTGCGTCGCGAACAGGATGCAGCCGCGGAAAAGGCTGGATTCGAGTCGGAAGGCCAGGGTCTCGGCGGTCGCGTCCTCAGCCTCTGACAGACGTCCAGGCGCGAGTTTATCCTGCCCTGACAAAGCTGTGGCGTGATCACACGCCGCAGCATCAGGTCTTTTGTCGCAGCCGGTTTTTGTCTAAACCAACCGTGGGGAGCAACAAAAGAACCCGAATGGCGCGAAAACCGACATAGATCGCTCGCGCCAACCCAAGGAGCAGGACATGAAAATCCATTTTCTCGCCAGCGCGGCTCTGGCCGCGTTGATCGCTGCAGCCCCCGCCGCCCGTGCCGACATCGTTCTCGGGCTCATGGCGCCACTGACGGGCCCGCTGGCCGCCGTCGGCGCCCAGGTGAAGAACGGCGCCGAGACCGCGGTCGAGGAAATCAACAAGAAGGGCGGCATCAACGGCGAACAGGTTTCGCTCAAGGTCGCCGACGATGCCGGAGAGCCCAAGCAGGGCGTATCGGCTGCCAACCAGCTGGTCGGTGACGGCGTGATGTTCGTCGTCGGTCCGGTGACCTCGGGCGTTGCCGTTCCAGCCTCCGACGTCTTCGCCGAAAACGGCGCCCTGATGGTAACCCCGACCGCAACCGCGCCCGATCTCACCGCCCGTGGCCTGTCGACGGTCCTGCGCACCTGCGGCCGTGACGACCAGCAGGCGGAAGTGGCCGCGGCCTACGTCGTGGCCAACTTCAAGGACAAGAAGGTCGCGATCCTCAATGACAAGGGTCAGTACGGCAAGGGTCTCGCCGACGCCTTCAAGGCAACGCTGAATGCCGCCGGCATCGAGGAAGTCTTCAACGACGCCCTCACCCCGGGCGAAAAGGACTTCAGCGCGCTGACCACCCGTCTCAAGGCGGAAGGCGTCGAAGTGATCTATTTCGGCGGCTATTATCCGGAAGCCGGCCTCCTTTCGCGCCAGCTGCAGGACATCGGCGTAGCCGCGACCCTGATCGGCGGTGACGGCCTGTCGAGCACCGAATTTGCCACCATCGGCGGCGAAGCTGCCAATGGCGTCATCTTCACCAATGCGGCCGATGCGCTGAAGAACGAAGACAGCAAGGCAGCGTCTGCTGCCCTTGCCGCCAAGAACATCCCGGCCGAAGCGTTCACGCTCAACGCCTATGCTGCCGTCGAAGTGATTGCCGCCGGCATCACAAAAGCCGGCAGCGCAGACGACGCTGAAGCAGTTGCGGCAGCCCTCAAGGACGGTACGGAAATTCCGACCGCCATCGGCAAGCTCACCTATGGCGAAACCGGCGACCTCACCTCGCAGAGCTTTTCGCTCTACAAGTGGGACGGTGGCCAGGCGGTCGCCGCCGAGTAAGCCTGCAGACGATCAGACACAGGAAAGGCGGTCCGGAAGGGCCGCCTTTTTTGGTCTGGGAATCTGGGGCCTTGTCATTGCCGCAGCCAATCGCGGCTGAGCACCAATTGTGCATTGGCCGAGCACAGGATGCATTCGGCGTCGAACAGGAGATCGGGGCATCGGCGGCGGTATGTGCGTCCATGAGACAGTACGCAGGCCCTGACCACGGCTGCATCAATGAGACAAGGTGTTCTTCTGCCCTGCCGCTTTGCGCCGATAGGGCAGCAGAAAGAGATAGATGCCCGTCGCGAGCAACGGCAGCAGTGGCACGAGCGCCAAAAATCCGATCCATTGCGGTGAACCCGGGATCATCATGGCGACGATATTGGCGACGACGGCTATCGTGAAGGCCAGCGAGAGCCATCGGTGCCATTGGCGAATACGGTGACTTGCGGACATGGCAATCCTTTCATGAAAGAACGACGGTGATAGTGATGGGGCCGTGTCTACGCGACCCGGCCGAGGACGGCTTCGAGGCCGTCGAAATAGCGCGGCCAGCCCATTTTGGCGCCGCCATAGAATTGCGGCTGGTCACGTCGGAAGCCGGTCTGCTCCATGCGAAGGAGCGTTCCAGACGCGCTCGGGGTGAGTGTCCAGGTCACGAGACTCTTCAAGGCTCCGGAGTTCCAGCTATATGCGAGACGTCTGGCAGGCTCGACCACCTGGACCTCGCAATCGACCGAGCCCCAGTCGGCGCAGAGCGTGAAGCGATGGCCGACCTCCGGGGCAAATGCGTTCTGCATCAGCCACTCGGCGATGAGTTCGGGCTGGGTGAGCGCGCGCCAGATCTTTTCTGGCGCATGGCGAAACTCCCGCTCGACAACGACGGAGAGACTTTCTGTGCTGCGGTCGGTCATTGGTCCATCCTGTCTAGGAGATCATCGAGCGCATTGAAACGAGCCTCCCAGAAGCCTTCCATCTGTCGCGCCCACGCGACAAGCGGATCGAGACCCTCACTGCGCACGCTGTAGTGGCTCTGGCGGCCGCTGACCCGGTCCTCCACCAGACCCGCGCGCTTCAAAACGGCGAGGTGCTTGGAAACGGCAGGCTGCGAAACGCCAGCACCAGCGGTCAGCGCACCGACGGTCTGTGCGCCATCGCGGCAAAGTCGTTCGAATAGCCCCCGTCGGGTCGGGTCGCCCAGGGCGGAAAAGAGACTGTCGGTCGAGATATCCATGCGAAATCCATAACTCCGTGGCTATGGATCTCTTATAACCGTAGAGTTATTTGATTGTCAATCCGGCACTGCGACCACCTACGCGATCAACGCCGGTGACAGGGTTCACGGCTATGTTAGACTTCGTCCCGATGGCGGGCCGAGGAGCTGAGATGAAAAAGGGATACAAAACCTTGTTGGCGGAAGCAGAGGATTTGGTCGAGGCTGTTTCGCCGAGCGAAGCCGGCAGGCTCCTTGGCGCGAGCAATGTCGTTTTCGTCGACCTGCGCGACCCCCGCGAGCGCGAAAGAGAGGGAACGATTGCGAATGCCTTTTCCTGCCCGCGGGGCATGCTGGAATTCTGGATCGATCCCGAAAGCCCCTACCACAAGCCTGTCTTTGCCGAAGACAAGCTGTTCCTGTTTTTCTGCGCCAGCGGCTGGCGCTCGGCGCTCGCCACAAAGACGGCAATGGAGATGGGGCTGGAAACGGTTTGCCATCTCGAAGGCGGCCTGACCGCCTGGCGAAACGCCGGACTGCCGGTGGAGCCCGTGGCGGCGAAGGTGAAGACATGAGCGCTGTCGGCCGCCGGTTGAACGCCGGCAGCAATTGCCCTATCTTGAAGCCTGAAAGCCGCACGACCGCAGCCCCTTGCGAATGACTGCATCAGGCCTGGTCGATCAAGCGCCGCCGCCCGCCGCCGTCGTGTCGATGACATCATGTCAAAGGCCGGGGGCCAAGGGCACGTCTCGTCAGGAGACAATCATGGTCGAACGCATAAGCCGCACGTCCAGCAGTGAAGCCTCCAGCCAGACGGAAGCAGGGTCAACTCTGAACCTCGATTCCGATCCCATGAGCGCCTGGGTCGCCTCCCGTCAGTCGAAGATCAATCATGACATCGAGGAGCGGCATCGCCAGGCCGAAGAAGAGCGGGCGCGCAACGGCGCGCCAAGTGACAATGGTGAGACCCGACACGCGCTATCGCCGCGCCAGTGGCCTGATCCCTCGGAGACGCCCGATCCGCTCGCAGATGGCAATGATGAACCGCGCCTTTCCGGAGAGAGCGAGCGCATCGGCACCCAGAACTTCGACGAGGACACGCCCTTCGGCAACCGCGTCGTGATCGTCTGACAGCGTGCCGCCGCCTATCGCTTGCGCCGTGAGGTCGATATCGACTGAGCCGACAAACGGCTGAGCCGCACAGGCACATTCGCCCGCGACCATCCGGCCCCGACACATCCGCGTCGCACTTTGCCGGCAATCCCTCTAGGATGCCGCCAAACAGACGAGGACCGCCATGCCCCATACGATTCGCATCGAAAACGCAGACCTCATCGTCGAGGTATCCACGCTCGGCGCGGAGATGCAGTCCCTGAAGACGGCCGACGGCCGAAACTGGCTGTGGAACGGCGACGCGACCTGGTGGACCGGGCGCTCGCCGATCCTCTTTCCGATCGTCGGCAAGGCGCCGGGGGATATGCTGGCGGTCAATGGCACGACCTATCCCATGGCCCAGCACGGCATCGCACGGCGCCGCGAGTTCACGCTCGTCGAGCAGAACACGAACGCCTGCTGCCACGAACTCGCATCCACATCCGAGACCCGCGCAGTCTACCCCTTCGATTTCCGCCTGACGCTGGAGCACCGCCTCGACGGCCGCAAACTGTCGGTGACTGCCACTGTCGAGAACACGGGCGACACACCCCTCCCCTTCGGCATCGGCTTTCACCCCGCCTTTCTCTGGCCGCTCCCGGGCGCGGAGAACAAACTTCATGCGGTGACACTCGACAATGGCGCCGAGCCCGGCGTGGTGCAGCTCGAAGACGGGCTGATTGGAAAAACGCTGCCGACCTCTCCCTTCAAGGCCGGCCGGCTCGAACTTTCGCATTCGCTGTTCGACAACGATGCGCTCATCTTTCCGGAAGGCGGGGGAACCGCCCTCACCTACGGCGCCGAGGGCGGCCCCTCGCTCTTCTTCACCTTCCAGAACCTGCCCAATATTGCGCTCTGGCAAAAGCCCGGCGCGCCCTTCCTCTGCATCGAGCCCTGGCATGGCATGGCGGCGCATGCCGGCGGCACGGCGGAACTGGTCGAACGGCCTTACACGCTGGCGCTGGCGGCGGGAGATGCGATGCGGTTCGGGTTTTCAGTCGAGATCGGTCGCTGAATGCATGTCGCGGTGATGCGCCGTCATCACCCGCCGGCGCTTGGCCTCGCGGGGAACGGCTCCCGCCAGGCGGGGATCGTGTTGAGCTGATCATGCCAGCGCTTGATATGTTCGAAGTCGTCAAGCGGCAATCGCGCTGACCTCCAATAGGGTAAAGCCGCGGCCAGTGCGAAATCCGCAACGGACAGGCGATCGGCGACGACGAAGATCCTATGTGCGAGATGGCTGTCCAGTACCTGAGCAAACTGCCGGAGCTGGAGTTCGGCTTGCTCGACGACAGCAGGATCAGGAGCTTGCCCGAACAGCGGCCTAAGTTCGTTTTCGAACCACAGTGTCGCCGCATGCAACGTGAAATGACTCGCGTCCCAGCTGAGCCAGCGCATCACATCGGGTTGTCGGTCGTCCTTCGGCCAGAAATCCGCGCCCGTCATGTCCGACAAGAAACACATGATCGCATTCGCCTCCCACAGGCTTTGTCCGTCGCCATATTGCAGAACCGGGACTTTCCCATTGGGATTGAGCGCCAGGAACTCCGGCGTTCGCTGCTCGCCATTCGCCAAGTCGACGCGCACAAATTCGAGATCCGCATTGAGATAGCGCGCTGCAGCGCAGGCTTTTCGTGGGTTGAGCGTCTCGCAATAGAATAGCTTCATGGCGGTCATCGGAACTCACCCCCTCTATCCGTATCCGATAGGATCTCGGCCAGCCGTTCGAACGCCCCAGCCGTACTATCGAAGAATGCCTGGCGAACCTTCATCAGCGTGCCGCCATCCTATTCGACCAGATCCACGGTCACAACTGTCTCCGGTGATCCTCGACCATCGGGCAGTTCCCAGGCATGGGTAGACACCAGCTTTTAAGGTGGAAATACCTCCAGATATTCGCCGCTGACCCAGTGCTCTTCGGCGCAGCAGAACGATCGGCATTCGCGTAACCCGAGCAGGTGCTAAACCGGAGTTTCGTTTGACGAGCCTTGCCACTAGACTGGTACCTCACAGATGGAATCGGAGACGCATGCATGACCGACCTCACACGCCGCATCGACCAGGGCACCGGCCGCGAGCCGGCGGATATCGTGCTGAAGGGCGGGCGCTTCTTCGATCTGGTCACGGGCGAGCTCGTCACCTCCGATATCGCGATATCCGGCGAGACAATCATCGGGACCATCGAGGATTATGAAGGTCGCGAAGTCATCGACATCACGGATAAGATCGTCGTGCCCGGCTTCATCGACACCCATCTGCACATCGAGAGTTCGCTGGTCACCCCGCATGAATTCGACCGTTGCGTCCTGCCTTATGGCGTGACGACCGTCATCTGCGATCCGCATGAGATCGCCAATGTGCTGGGCACGGAAGGCATTCAGTTCTTCCTCGATTCATCCGAACAGACGATCATGGACATCCGCGTCCAGCTCTCCTCCTGCGTGCCGGCGACGCACCTGGAAACCTCGGGCGCGGATCTGCCGATCGAACGTCTTCTGCCTTTCCGCGACCATCCGAAGGTCATCGGACTTGCCGAATTCATGAATTTTCCGGGCGTGATCCACAAGGATCCGATCTGTATGGCCAAGCTCGAGGCCTTTCAGGACGGCCATATCGACGGCCATTCGCCGCTGCTCTCGGGCCGGGACCTGAACGGCTATCTCTCCGCCCGCATCCGCACCGATCACGAATGCACGACGGCGGCCGAAGCCATGGAAAAGATCCGCAAGGGCATGCATATCCTTGTGCGCGAAGGCTCGGTGTCCAAGGACCTGCACGCGCTGATGCCGATCCTCACCGAGCGGCTGTCGCCATTCCTGGCGCTCTGCACCGATGACCGCAACCCGCTCGACATCGCCGAACAGGGGCATCTCGACTACATGATCCGCGAGGCGATCAGACATGGCGTCGAGCCGCTCGCCGTCTATCGTGCCGCGTCGATCTCGGCCGCCCGCGCCTTCGGCCTGCGCGATCGTGGCCTCGTGGCGCCAGGCTGGCGCGCCGATCTCGTCGTCATCGACTCACTGGAGAACTGCAAGGCCGAGATGGTGTTTTCCGCCGGTCGCCGGG
Organism: Peteryoungia algae; assembly: GCF_030369675.1. Lineage (NCBI taxonomy): Bacteria > Pseudomonadati > Pseudomonadota > Alphaproteobacteria > Hyphomicrobiales > Rhizobiaceae > Peteryoungia > Peteryoungia algae. The sequence continues at coordinate 1,651,899 of NZ_CP128477.1, forward strand.
TGACCGACGCCCTCTTCGCCGCACGCAAGGACGTGGCTCCGGTCGGCCTCGACAGCGTCCAGGCGCGTATCGTCAAGGCCGCCGATTTCGGCGTGCCGGTCGCGGAAGGCGAGACGCCCGTCATCGGCGTGATGCCCGGCAAGATCATCACCGAACACCGCCGTTACCGCCTGCCGACCTCGGGCAACCAGACCGCCGTCGATCTCGAAAACGATGTGATCAAGGTCGCCGTCATCGAGCGTCATGGCAAGAACGGCAACCATGCCAACGGCTTCGTTCAGGGTTTTGGCCTGAAGAAGGGCGCGATCGCCTCGACCGTCGGCCATGACAGCCACAATATCTGCGTCGTCGGCGTCTCCGAGGAAGACATGGCGCTCGCGGCAAACAGGCTGGGCGAAATCAAGGGCGGCTTCGTCGTGGTGGAGGATGGCAAGGTGACCGGCGAAATCCCGCTCCCCGTCGCCGGCCTGATGAGTCTCGAACCCTATGAGAGCGTGCGCGACACGTTGCACGACTTGAGAAAATCGGCCTATGCCCTTGGAACGACTCTCGAAGAGCCATTCCTCCAGGTCGCTTTCCTGCCACTACCGGTCATTCCGCATTTGAAGATTTCCGACAAGGGCATGGTCGATGTCGACCAGTTCAGGCTGATCGGGTGAGGATGGGATCTGGGTCTGGATCCGCTCCCTTGTCGACCATGACAAACTGGCCTGTCATTGATCACAACGTGGTAAAAGGCCCATGGTCCTGCCGCATCACGCAGGAACATAGGAATGTCTACGCCGTTGTCGGCGCAGGTGAAGACCAGACGCTTGTCGTCATGCAATTCTGTTCCCACTTCTGACGAGGCTCCATGGTATCCGACACCGAGAACCATCAGACAATTCCCCTGCGCCAGCGCCTGACGCGCCTGTACTACGGGCGCTCCACCGGCGCCATCCGCTTCCAGTTCGCACTGATGGTGATCGACCTCGCCATCATCGGCTTCTTCCTTGCCGGCCCCTATCTGCGTGACCGGCCGAGCTACCTCATCCTGGATTATGCCATCGCGGCCTGGATCGCGGTCGAGATCCTTGCCCAATTGGCGGCCTCGCGCACGACCCGCGGCTTCCTGATGCGGCCGATGACCTGGGTCGACATCTTCGTGCTCGGCACGCTGCTCTTTCCGCAATGGCTGTTCAACTTCGCCTTCCTGCGCGTTGCCCGCATCTGGGCAGTGGCCCAGCGGCCGATCTTCACGCTGATGCTGCGCAGGCTGGGCTTGAAGGAACAGACGGATGTGGTCACGTCCTTCATCAACCTCTTCGTCTTCCTCTTCCTGGTGACGGGCTTCGTCTATACCTTCTTCTTCTATGCTGAAGATGCCGGTACCGGCTTCATCGATGCGCTCTACTTCACCGTGGCAACGGTGACGACGACCGGCTTCGGTGACATCACCCTGCCCGGCCCCTTCGGCAAGCTGACGTCGATCGTGACCATGATCATCGGCATCTCCCTGTTCGTTCGGCTGGCCCAGTCGATTGTCCGCCCCTACAAGGTGACATTCCCCTGCCCCGAATGCGGATTGCAGCGGCACGATGCGGACGCGGTCCACTGCAAGGCCTGCGGCCACACACTGAACATCCCCGACGACGGGCTGTGATCGTTCAAAGTGCCTTGCGGAAATAGACGACACGCTGCGTTTCGTCGAAACCGAGTGCCGCATGCATGGCATGGGACGTCGTATTGTCGAGACTGGCATCGGAGCCGAGTTCGCTCAGGCCCATCGACCGCGCCCAATCGCTGACGGCCGACACAAGCAATCGCGCAACTCCGGTCCGGCGTGCAGATGGCAGAACGATGATGCCTTCAAGGAAGGCGACAGGCGATGTCTGGCAGCCGTTGACATAGTCGAAGCGGATACTGGCCTCGGCAAGCCCGATGGCCCGTCCGTCAGGATCGAAACAGAGGAAGGCGACGAGCCGCTCCGGCTTCTCCAGCGCCTCGGCGATTTCCCCCCGATGACCGTCGAGCGCGAGGTGCGGCCAGAGCGCATGGCGCAGATCGGTCCAGGCATCAAGATCCCGAGGCCCGGCTATGCGCACGAAATGCCCCGTCACGACACCCTCGCGCAGATGCCGTCGAGCGGTCCGAGCCTGATCTCGCCATCAACCACCGTGCCCTTCAGGCCGGGCATGGAGAGGATTTCCTGCACGGTATCTCCGTTGGGGACCGTCAAGATCTGCGGTCCGCGCCGCAGATTGAAGACGAAGAGAAGACGTTCGGGACCGTGCGTCCGGACAAAGGCAAGCACATCCTCATTGGTCGCGACGAAATGCATGTCACCGTCGAGCAGTGCCTCGTGCTGCTTGCGAAAGGCGAGCGTGGCACGGTAATGCGCAAGCACCGAGCCTGCATCCTTCTCCTGGGCATCGACAGCGAGTGACAGGTGCTCGACCGGCACCGGCAACCAGGGCTTCGCGCTGGAAAAGCCGGCATGAGCCTTGCCCTTTTCCCAGACCATCGGCGTGCGGCATCCATCGCGCCCCTTGAAGGCCGGCCAGAAGCGGATGCCATAGGGATCGCGCAGATCCTCGAAGGTCAGCTCCGCCTCCGGCAAGCCCAGCTCCTCGCCCTGATAGAGGCAGATCGAGCCGCGCAGGGCCGCAAGCACGGAGGCCGCAAGCTTGGCCACCGCCACCCGCTCGCCGGCTTCCTGGACGAAGCGGCTGACATGCCGTGTCACATCATGATTGGAAAAGGCCCAGCAGACCCAGCCGTCCTTCACCTGCTTCTGGAAGCTTTCGACGCAGTGGCGGATATGGCTCGGGGTGAAGTCGGGCCCGAGCAGGTCGAAGGTGTAGCACATGTGCAGCTTGTCGCCGCCGGACGTATAGGCCGCCACCGTCTTCAGGGAGCGTGCCCCGTCGCCGACCTCGCCGACCGTGGTGCGATGCGGATACTGGTCGAGCAGCGCCCGGAAGCGTTTGAGGAACTCGATATTCTCCGGTTGGGTCTTGTCGTAGAGATGGCTCTGCATGCCGTAAGGGTTCACATCGGGCGCATCGAGCCCGGCCTCTTCACTGTCGGGCACGTGGGGCGGATTGTCCCTCAGTTCCTTGTCGTGGAAATAGTAATTGACCGTATCGAGCCGGAAGCCGTCAATGCCCCGGTCGAGCCAGAACTTCACCGCATCCAGAACCGCGTCCTGAACCTCGCGATTGTGGAAGTTGAGGTCGGGCTGCGAGGCAAGGAAGTTGTGCATGTAATATTGCTTGCGAACGCCGTCCCATTCCCAGGCGGGACCACCGAAGACCGACAGCCAGTTGTTGGGCGCGGTACCATCGGGTTTGGCAGCGGCCCAGACGAACCAGTCGGCTTTCGCATTGTCGCGGCTGGTGCGGCTTTCCTTGAACCAGGGATGCTGGTCGGACGTGTGCGAGATCACCTGATCGATGATCACCTTCAGCCCGAGCCGCTTTGCCTCCGTCATCATCTGGTCGAAATCGGCAAGCGTCCCGAACATCGGATCGACGTCGCAATAGTCCGACACGTCGTAGCCCATGTCCGCCTGCGGCGAAGTGAAGAAGGGCGAGAGCCAGATGGCATCGACCCCGAGGGAGGCGATATAAGGCAGCCGCTCGATGATGCCCTTGATATCCCCGATACCGTCGCCATCCGTATCCTGGAAGGAGCGCGGATAGACCTGATAGATGACGGCACCCCGCCACCAGTCGGCAGTCTTGGAACGGGCGGCCTTGGAGTGAGACTTGGTCATGGGCGTGTCCTTCGGCGGGAATCGATCTCGAACGGCGTCGAACTCTAGGCAACCGACTTGTGTCGCCAAAGTCAAACGCCCCTCTGCGCGCACTGACATGAAGCTGTAATCTTCCCCTCCCATAAGGCGGGAAGAGCTTGTGAAGCAGAATCGCCGCTTGGGCGGCCGATCGGATGAGGGCGGACACGCCATGCCGAGACTGACCATCGTCACCGATGCCTGGCACCCGCAGGTGAACGGTGTCGTCCGCTCCATAGAGACCACCAACCGCGAGCTGCACAAGATGGGCATCGAGGTGTCGATGATCACTCCGGAGCAGTTCCGCAGCATTCCGATGCCGACCTATCCGGAAATCCGGCTGTCGCTCGCGCTTCCCGGCCGAATCGGCCGCATGATCGAGGCGCAGCAGCCGGATTATGTGCATATCGCCACCGAAGGCCCGCTGGGGCTCATGGCGCGGCACTGGTGCCTGCGCAACAAGCGCCCCTTTTCCACCACCTATCACACCCGGTTTCCGGAATATGTCGCGGCCCGCCTGCCGGTACCGCTGTCCTGGCTCTATGCCTTTGTACGCTGGTTTCACAATCGCGGCGGCGCCTGCATGGTGGCCACCGAGAGCCTGCGGCGGGAACTGGCCGCTCGGGGCATCAATAATCTCTGCCTCTGGAGCCGCGGCATCGACACCGCTCTCTTCCGCCCGCGCGAAAAGGCCGAAAGACCCTTCGGCCTTGCCCGCCCGGTCTTCATGACGGTCGGCCGCGTCGCAGTGGAGAAGAACCTTCCGGCCTTCCTCGATCTCGACTTGCCCGGTTCGAAAGTGGTCGTGGGTGATGGACCGGCCCGCGCCGACTTGCAGGCACGCTATCCAGATGTGCTGTTCACCGGGGTAAAGCATGGAGAGGATCTGGCCCGCGCCTATTCGCAGGCCGATGTCTTCGTCTTCCCGTCGAAAACCGACACCTTCGGCAACACGATCCTGGAAGCGCTCGCTTCGGGCGTGCCCGTGGCCGGCTACCCGGTGACCGGGCCCATCGACATCATCCCGGCAGGTTCAAACGCGGGCGCACTCGATCACGACCTCGCAATCGCCTGCATGGCAGCCCTGAAAGCGTCGCCTGCTTCGGCCCGCGGGCTGGCCGAGACCTATTCCTGGCAAGCGGCCACCGAACAATTCTTCGACAATGTCGTGGAAGCCAAGGAGCAGCGCCGCAAGCGGGGCCTGCGGCAGCGTTTTGGAGCCCGCCCGGCAGAGCTGGACGCCCACGGACATCCCGCCACCGAGTGACAGCCCGGATCAGCGGCGCCTCTTGCGCCCTTCGAACGGGTTTTCGCCCGCCTTGAAGTGGATGCGGATCGGCACGCCCGGCATGTCGAAATCGGCGCGCAGACCATTGGTCAGGTATCGCACATAACTTTCCGGAAGCGCATCGGGACGCGTGCAGGAGATCATGAAGGCCGGCGGGCGGGCCTTGACCTGGGTCATGTATTTCAGCTTCAAGCGACGGCCGGAGACCGCCGGTGGCGGATGCTGGGTCGTGACAGCGTCGAGCCAGCGATTGAGCTTGGCGGTCGAGATGCGCTTGTTCCACACCTTGTCGGTGTCGATGATATTCTGCATCAGCTTCTCGAGCCCGTAACCGGTCTGGCCGGACATCGGGATGGCGCGGATGCCGCGCGCCTGCGGCAGAAGCCGCTCGGTCTTCTCGCGCAGTTCCGTCAACAACGCCTGTGGATCGTCGATCAGATCCCACTTGTTGAAGGCGAGCACCGCAGCGCGGCCCTCACGCAGGCAGAGGTCGACGATCTGCAGGTCCTGCTTTTCGAACGGAATGGTCGCATCGAAGACGATGACGACAGTTTCGGCAAAGCGGATAGCGCGTAGCGCATCGGCGACGGACAGCTTTTCGAGCTTTTCCTGCACGCGCGCCTTCCGACGCATGCCGGCGGTGTCGAACATCCTGATGGTGCGGCCGCGCCAGTCCCATTCAACCGAGATCGAATCGCGGGTGATGCCTGCCTCGGGGCCCGTCAGCAGCCGGTCCTCACCGAGGAAGCGGTTGATCAGTGTCGATTTTCCGGCATTCGGGCGGCCGACGATCGCAACGCGCAGCGGCTTGGTTTCGTCATATTCGGGTTCAACCTCGTCTTCTTCGCCGTCGAGGTCATCGTCCTGCGGAAGAAGGACATTCGTCTCGGCGACATCCTCGTCCTCGGGAAAGGCGCGTTCCTCGCCGATCGCTTCGACGATCGCGTCGCGCAGGTCGATCATGCCCTGGCCGTGTTCGGCTGAGATCGGCACCGGTTCGCCGAGTCCCAGAGTATAGGCGTCGTAGAAGCCCGCATCCGAGCCGCGCGCCTCCGACTTGTTGGCCACCAGCACAACGGGCCGTCCGCGACGGCGCAGCATTTCGGCAAGCGCCTGATCGACAGGCGTCAGGCCGTACTTGGCATCGACGACAAACAGCGTCAGATCGGCCTCGTCGATGGCCATTTCCGTCTGGGCGCGCATGCGCCCCTGCAGCGTCTCAGGCCCGGCCTCTTCGAGACCGGCCGTATCGATGATGGTGAAACGCAGGTCCACGAGCTTGGCCTCGCCCGGACGGCGGTCACGGGTGACGCCGGGGGTATCGTCGACCAACGCCAGCTTCTTCCCGACGAGGCGGTTGAAGAGCGTGGACTTGCCGACATTCGGGCGACCGACGATGGCGACTGTGAAACTCATGGGAACGCTAGCTTTCCGGCCTTCAAGGCCTTGTTGTTGTTACGGCGCCTTGCCGGAGGCCTTGATGTTGTCGAGCATCATCTGGGCCCGGTTGGCGACATTGCGCGGGGCTTCCGCGTCTTCGATGATCTGTTCGAACCACTCGCGGGCGCGGGTCATGTCACCGGCCTTGTAAGCGGCAAGCCCCAGCGCTTCGCGGGCGGCATGACGCATGGCATTGGTCGGCGTCGCCATGGCTTCAACCATGGCAGAGACGTCTTCGTAGGAACCGGTATCGACGAGCAGCCAGGCTGCCCGAACCTTCGCCGTGTTGCGCACGGCATCCGGGATCGCGGCATCGTCGCCGATCGACTTGAAGGACGCGATGGCGCCGGCGGGCTCTCCCTTTTCGGCCAGGACCGAAGCGGCGCGAAAACGTGCCAGGATTCCATAAGCACCGTAACCGTCCTGTTCCAGCGCCTGCAATGCGGCTTCCGCCTCATCGCGCTTGCCCTGGTCGGCCAGCGTCAGTGCCGCGAGGAACTTGTCGCCGGCATCTGATGCCTGGGTCGAGTCCCAGTGGGTCCAGAGCCGATGGCCGGCCGTGCCGAGAACGATCACCACGGCAGCACCGATGATCAGGCGGCTGTAGCGCTTCCAGGCATTGCGCACCTGGTCGGAGCGGAGCTCCTCGTTCACTTCGCGGATAAAGCTGTCGTTCTGATCAACCATTCATACCCCCGGACAAATGCCGGCCTTTCGATACAGTCTCATGCGTGAGCGGCCTTCTAGCCGATTTTTGCCCGCTTGTAAGGGGAAAACCGCCAACAGGCTTAAGCCGTCACATGGCGAGTGGTGCAACACCGATCAACAATTTGTGCAGCCACATGGTGATGACAGCCCAAACCACGATACCGCCGACCACGGCAATCGCATCCCAGCGCGCCGAAACGAAGGGCTTGAGCACCAGATCACCGTCTCGAACCCGCCGCTTGTAGTTGATCCTGAGAACAACGCCCCAGGCAAGGAGCGCGACAAACAGGAGAACCGAGGCCAGATCGCCATTGGCGAGCAGATGGGCGGCGGCCCAGATCTTGATCGACAGCACGATCGGATGCTTGGTCCTCGTCGCGATATGTCCGGCCGGCAGGAAACCGGCGACCAGACAGATCATGGCAAACAGCATCAGCGTTGTCGTCAGATGGTTCATGCCGGCAGGCGGGAACCAGAGATTGATGAACGGCGCTGTCGCATAGCCCCAGATCAGGATGATCAGCGACAGGAGGCTCATCACCGAATTGATCACCCGCCAGCCGGTCTCGCCGAAGCGCTCGATCATCGACAGCCGAAAACCGGGCGCGACGACGCGGATCAGATGGGTGGCGAGAAACAGGATGATGCCGAGAATGAGAAGCGTCATGGATCAGAACCTTTCAGGTCGAGTTGCCCAAAGCCTTACTGGTCTGGCGTTCGAATTTCCAGAGCGTTCAAAGCTTCGCCGCATTTGGATGGGACGCAGCACGCCTTGTTGATTGCCGGGTGTTTTTGCGATGTTGCGATACTTGATGGCCTTTTCCCTTGCCCTGGCCGCCACGACGGCGCTTGCCGAAGCCCCGGCCCCTGCGTCAAATGGCGCTGGCAGGGACAGGCCGAAGCAGATCCTGCTCGTTTCTTTCGATGGCGCGCATGACAACCGGCTCTGGGCGCGAAGCCGCGAGATTGCAAAGCGTGCCAATGCGCATTTCACCTATTTCCTTTCCTGCACCACACTTATCCCGCGCGCCCGCGCCGGCGACTACAAGGCTCCGGGCATGAAGGCCGGACGCTCGAATATCGGCTTTGCAACCGATGTCGAGGAGGTCGCCGTCAGGCTCGACCACATCTGGAATGCCAAAACGGAAGGCCACGAGATCGCCAGCCACACCTGTGGCCACATCGACGGCAAGGGCTGGACGACGGCCGAGTGGCAGACGGAATTCAAGACCTTCGACAGGGTTCTTCTCAACGCGTGGAAGGACAATGGCCTCGCCGACCGTGAACCGAAGGACTGGGCGGACTTCGTGAAGAACGACATCACCGGATTTCGCGCGCCCTATCTTTCCGCCCCTGACAGCCTGTTCCAGGCCGAGCGCGAGCACGGCTTCCGCTATGATGCAAGCGTGGTGACCCATGACCCGGCCCTGCCGGTGACAAAGGGCGGCCTTGCCGGATTCGGCCTGCCGCTGATCCCGGAGGGGCCGAAAGAGCGGCGCATCATCGCCATGGACTACAATCTCTTCATCCGCCATTCGGCCGGCATTGACCATCCGTCGAAGGGCGACGAATTCGCCGGGCGCAGCTACGAAGCCTTCAGGCAAGCCTTCGATCGTCAATATCGGGGAGATCGAATTCCGCTGCAGATCGGCCTGCACTTCGTCGAGATGAACGGCGGCGCCTATTGGGCGGCGATGGAACGGCTGGTGGCCGAAGTCTGCCCCCTGCCCGACGTCGCCTGCGTCACCTATGCCCAAGCGCTTGCCATGCTGGAAGACCGGGATGGCTCCACGACCGCGCCCGGCGCCATGTGATCGCGTGACAGGTTTGCTTGCCCGCCGGCACGCCCGACAAGCGGCCACTCAACCTTGAGGAACGGCATGCAGATCGGCTGCGGCCATCGGCCTGTTGCGCTTCCCCAATCGGGACAGAGCGCTCTTCATGAAGCCGATGAAAGTGAAAGGCCGCGCCGGTTTCCCCGCGCGGCCTTTCCCTTGCCAGAGATACCGGCCTGAGGTCAGTACGGACGATCCGCAGCGATCTCGCCTTCGGCGGCCTCGCGCTCGAGATAACGCTGGTCGATCTCGGGAAGCGGGTCACCATCGATGGCAGCCTCGAAAGCCGCGAGACGCTTGTGGATCGACAGAAGCTCGATGATCGTCGACCAGTAGCTGACGAGATACTGGAAACTGTCCGTGACCTGACCGAAGGCCGTAGCGATCTGCTGCCAGAGGCCCATGGTGATCTTGCCGGCAACAATGGTCGGGATCAGGATGAAGGTCAGGAAAATCGCGTCCAGCTGCCCATACGTATACCGGGCGACGTTGAAATAGGTGTAGTGCCAGTACATGCGGAAATAGTTGCGGCGAACATTGGAGAAGAGTTCGCGCACCGTCACCGGCTGGGCCCGATCCCCATCGTCCTCGCCATAGACGAGTTCCTTGCGGAAGGCCGCCTCGACGCGCTGGTTGCGGAACTGCAGGCCCGGCAGACGGATACCGGCGACCATCAGCAAGATCGTTCCGAACGCCGACCACAGGATTGCAAGCCAGAACAAGGCATGCGGAACGGCACCGATGATCGGCAACTCGCTCACATTTTCCGACATGCGGAACAGGATCGGCAGGAAGACGACCAGCGTCATGACCGAATTGATCAGGGCGACGCCGAGGCCTTCGAGGATATTGGCGAAACGCATCGTGTCTTCCTGAACACGCTGCGAAGCACCTTCGATGTGACGCAGCTTGTCCCACTTCGACATGTAGAAGTCGTTCATCGCATTGCGCCAGCGGAAGACATAGTGGTTGGTGAAAAAGGCCGTGAACACCGAGAGCGTCACGCCGACCATGCCGATTTCGAGGAATCGCAGCTGCAGCTCATAAAGCTGGCCAGCGGTGACGGTCCCGTCCCCGTTCAGCGCCTTCTGGAAGAGGTCGAAGAAGGGACCGCGCCAGTTGTTGACCGCGACCGAGATCTGCACGCTGAAATAGGCGATAAAGATGATGAAGGCCGAGCCCCAGATCGACCAGTTGGTCCAGGGATGATCCTTGGCGATCACCTGCCAGACGGCCCCGAAGAGCACCACGAAAATGGTGAAGTAGAGGTAGAACCACAGATTGTCGGGCGTGAAGAAGAAGGCGAGCCCGACCGGCGGCTGCTGCCCTTCGGCGAGCGGCGGCAAGCCGATCGCGGCACCGATCTGCGGGCCAACAGAGTACCAGACGATGATGCAGACGAGAGTCCACACAGCCGCCGAGGTGAAGAACAGCCTGGGCCGGGGAAAGAAGGAATGAAACACGCGGGAAACCTTCGTGAAGGAGAAGTCCTGTAGAGTCTGGCGGAACCTAGGGCAGAAGGTACCGTCCAGCAATGGCATCGCCAAATTGTGGCGGAATTACCCCCGCGAAAATTACGGGTTTGTAAGAATAGGCAAAGCCTGGAGATTTACGCTTCCCTTGCCTCCCGCCCAAAAATCGCTAGGGAAGTCCCAAAGCTTTTTCAGGAGTGCACCATGAGCGACCTCAGCCTGCAGCAGGCGATCGACAACATCTACACCTCGATCAACAACGACAATGAAGAAATCGACCTTCACATTGCTGCCCTGAAGGCCGCAATGTCCCGGGAAGGCGTCAAGGAAGCGGTGTTCGAGCCAGGCAAGCTTGCCCAGTCAAACCGTCAGGGCCGCAAGATCATGCAGTCCTATTTCAAGAAGAAGGGTGTTGCGGTCGGCTTTGCGAAGTCGGAATAAGCCAGCAATCCTTGCGATCAAACGCTCGCCTCAATCGGCGAGCGTCAGCACCAGCGGGCCGTTTTTCGTCACCACGATCGTGTGCTCGAACTGCACGGTGGGCGCCCGCGGCTCGCTGTAGAGCGTCCAGTTGTCCTTGTCGCCATCCTCGGCCCATTGGCCACCGAGCGAGAGAAACGGCTCGACGGTAAAGACAAGCCCCTCCTCCATGATCCGTGTTTCGTCCGGATCCGGCCAGGTCGACAGCTCGGTCGGCTCCTCGTGCAGCGAACGGCCCACACCGTGGCTCGCGAGATTGGTGATTAGCGTGTAGCGGTTCTTCCTGGCAAAGGCACCGATCGAATTGCCGATATCGGCCAGCGGCCGCCCGGTCTTCACCTGGTTCAGCCCGACCCACAGCGCGCGCTTGCCGTCACGCAGCAGCCGTTCCTGTTTTGTCGTCACCGGCGGAACGATGAAGGAGGAACCGGTATCGCCGAAATAACCGAGCTTTTCGGCCGAGACATCGATGTTGACGAGGTCACCCGCCTTGATCACCCGGTCGCCCGGAATGCCGTGGGCAATCTCTTCATTGACAGAGATGCAGGTGGCGCCGGGGAATTTGTAGCAGAGCTCCGGCGCCGACTGCGCGCCGTTTTCCTCCAGAACCTTGCGGCCGATCAAATCCAGCTCGCGGGTCGTGATCCCAGGCTCCAGCGCCGACGCCATCACCTTGACCGCCGTCGCGCAGATGCGCCCGATGTCTTTGAGATGGACGAGGTCCTCTTCGGTTTCAACGATCATGCTGGTCCTTCGCTGCTTCTTCGGCTGAGGCTTTCGTGCTTACGCAGCCGACGCCTTCTCCGTCAACGCCTTGCGCACCAGGGGCGCTACTTTTGTGCCATACAGCTCGATCCCGCGCATGATCTCGACATGCGGCATGGGGCCAATCGCCATCTGCATCAGGAAGCGGTCATTCTTGAATATGCCGTGCATGGCAACGATCTTTTCGGCCACGGCCTCGGGATCGCCGACAAAGAGCGCACCTTTAGGCCCTCGCGAGGCATCGAACTGCGCCCGGTTGGTCGGACCCCAGCCGCGCTCGCGGCCGATCCGGTCCATCACGACGGCCTGGGGCGCATAGAAGATGTCGGCGGCAGACTGGGTCGTGTCATGAATGAAGCCGTGCACATTGATACTGGCTTTCAGCATCGACGGATCGACGCCGGCTTTCGCCGCACTCTGACGGTAGAGATCAAACATAGGCGCAAAGCGATGCGGCTCGCCGCCGATGATGGCGAGCGCCAACGGCAGGCCGAGATAGCCGGCCCGCGCGGCCGATTGCGGCGTGCCGCCGATCGCAATCCACAGCGGCAGCGGATCCTGCAGCGGCCGCGGATAAACGCCACGGCCGTGAACTGGCTTGCGGGTCTGGCCCTCCCAGGTGACGATCTCGTTTTCGCGGATTTCCATCAACAACTGCAGCTTCTCTGCAAACAGCAGGTCATAGTCTTCGAGGTCGTAGCCGAACAACGGGAAGCTCTCGATGAAGGAGCCGCGGCCGGCCATCATCTCGACCCGGCCATTGGAGAGGAGGTCGACGGTGGCATATTGCTGGAAAACGCGAACCGGATCATCGGAAGAGAGAACCGAAACCGCGCTGGTCAACCGAATGTTTTTTGTCTGCACGGCAGCGGCCGCGAGGATCGTCGCCGGCGAGGAGGCCATGTAATCGGGACGGTGATGCTCCCCGAGACCGAAAACATCGAGGCCGACTTCGTCCGCCAGCCGGATTTCGGCCAAAAGCTCATCGACGCGGCGCTTGGCTTCCGCGCCCTTGTTTGCGGCATTCGGATCGACATCCGCGAAGGTGTATAGGCCGAGTTCCATGGGTTTTCTCTCGCTGTATCGTTGTGCCAGAGATAGATGGTGATGCGACGTCCTGCAAACCGCGGCGGGGTGACGGACTGTTTCGAAGTGACGAACGAACAGGTCTCAGCATCCGCTTTGCCGGACCTCAAGCAATGCAGCCCTCCGCCAAAATCGCGATTGCCAGTGCTCCGCCTTTAAGCATAACTTCGCACACGTATTGCGTCGCAAAAGGCCTAAAAAGGGAGAATGGCATGGCAAGAACCGTCGTCGTCACCGGATCGACCAGTGGGATCGGGCTCGGCATTGCCAGAGCCTTCGCAGCCGAAGGCGCGAACCTCGTTATCAACGGCTTTGGCCCGGCTGAGGAGATCGAGGCAAACCGCAAGGCGCTCGAAGCCCATGGCGGCAAGGCGATCTATCACGGCGCCGACATGACCAGACCGGCAGAGATTGCCGACCTGATCGCCACTGCCGAGACGGCTTTTGGCGGCATCGACGTGCTCGTCAACAATGCCGGAATCCAGCATGTGTCGCCGGTCGAGGATTTTCCCATCGACAAATGGGACCAGATCATCGCAATCAACCTGACCAGTTCCTTCCACACGATCCGCGCCTGCGTGCCCGGCATGAAGGCGAAGAAAAAGGGCCGCATCATCAATGTCGCCTCCGCCCATGCGCTGGTGGCCTCGCCCTACAAATCGGCCTATGTCGCCGCAAAGCACGGGATCATGGGCCTCACCAAGTCCGTTGCCTTGGAACTGGCAGAATTCGGCATTACCATCAACGCCATCTGCCCCGGTTACGTGTTGACGCCGCTCGTGGAAAAGCAGATCCCCGATACGGCCAGGGCCCGCGGCATTTCCGAGGAAGAGGTGAAGACGGATGTGATGCTGCGTCTGCAGGCGACGAAGGAATTCGTGGCCATCGAGGAGGTAGGGGCCACCGCCATCTTCCTCGCCAGCGATGCAGCCAGGCAGATCACCGGCACCTCCATTTCGATCGACGGCGGCTGGACCGCGCAGTAACGCGGCATCCGCACACAAAGGCAGTTCATGACCAGCATTCGTTTCATCCTGAACGGCGAAGACATCGCCCTTTCCAGCCTCGACCCGACCGAGACGCTGCTCGACTTCCTGCGCCTGAAGCGCCGGCTGACGGGCTCCAAGGAAGGTTGCGCGGAAGGCGATTGCGGCGCCTGCACGGTCCTGGTCGGACGCCTCGTCTCGGGACGGCTCGTATATGAAACGGTCAATGCCTGCATCCGCTTCGTCGGCTCGCTGAACGCAACCCATGTCGTGACGGTCGAGCATCTGGCGGCGAAGGACGGCACGCTGCATCCTGTGCAGCAGGCCATGGTCGATTGCCATGGCTCGCAATGCGGCTTCTGCACCCCGGGATTCGTCATGTCGCTCTACGGGCTTTGGCTCACCTCGGAGAACCCCAGCCGCGCCGAAATCGAGCGGGCATTGCAAGGCAATCTCTGTCGCTGCACGGGCTACGAGCCCATCGTCAAGGCCGCCGAACAGGTGGCTCGCATCCGGCCATCTGCCCTCTTCGACCCGCTGGAACGCGAACGCGCCGAAATCATCGCGCGGCTGGAAGAGCTGGTCAGCCATGAGACCATCCTGGTGAATGGCTGCGATGGCCGCACCCTGGTGGTGCCCGGCAGCGTCGAAGCCCTGGCGAACACCCTCGCCGCCCATCCCAAGGCAACCGTCGTCGCCGGTGCGACCGATGTCGGCCTCTGGGTTACCAAACAAATGCGCGTTCTCGATCCCGTGGTCTTCATCAATCATCTGGAAGACCTGCAAAGGACCACCGTCAAGCCCGAGGGCATCACGCTGGGCGCCGGCGTCAGCTATTCCAGCGCTTTCGAGATCCTGCGCCGGGAAATTCCAGCCTTCGGCCGCCTGATCGAGCGCATCGGCGGCCAGCAGGTGCGCAACATGGGCACGATCGGCGGCAATATTGCGAACGGCTCGCCGATCGGCGACAGCCCTCCGGCGCTGATCGCACTGTCGGCCACCGTCACGCTGCGCTCGACCTCAGGCACACGAACCATGCCACTCGAGGACTTCTTCATCGACTACGGCAAGCAGGACCGGCAGCCGGGCGAATTCGTCGAAAGCCTCTTCGTCCCGCGTCCCAAGGCGACAAGCCATGTGGCCGTCTACAAGATCACCAAGCGCCGCGACGAGGACATCTCGGCTCTTTGCGGAGCCTTCCATCTGGAGACCGATGCTGATGGCGTGGTCACCCACATCCGCATCGCCTTTGGCGGCATGGCAGGCACGCCAAAGCGGGCACGGTCGGTAGAGGCAGCACTTTATGGAAAGCCGTTTACCCAGGCGACGGTCGATGCCGCGCGCGACGCCTTCGACCGCGACTACCAGCCCCTCACCGACTGGCGCGCCACGGCCGACTACCGTCAACTGACGGCGAAGAACCTGCTGACGCGGTTTTTCCTCGAAGTGTCCGGCACCCCGCAGGAACTGCAGCGCTTCGCGACGGAGGAGGCTTGATCATGGACAAGGCGACCTACGAGACGACGAAATACATCAAGGGGCCGATGCACCAGTCGCTCAGGCATGATTCAGCACACAAGCATGTCGCCGGAAGTGCCGAATATATCGACGACATTCCCGAACCCGCAGGCCTGCTGCACGGCGCGCTCGGCATGGCCGACCGCGCCCATGCGGAGATCCTGACAATCGATCTTTCGGCGGTGAAATCCTATCCGGGTGTCGTCTGCGTACTGACGGCAGCCGACATTGCCGGCGTCAACGACGTCTCCTCCGGCGGCCGGCACGACGAGCCGTTGATCGCAACGGACAAGATTGAATTTCACGGCCAGACCATCTTCGCCGTGATCGCCGAGACCCGCGACATAGCCCGGAAGGCGGCCCGTCTCGCCAAAGTCGACTACCGCGACCTGCCCTTCTGGACCGATATCGATGGCGCACTTGAAAACGACGCGCCGCTGGTGACGCCGGGCATGACGCTGAAGCGCGGCACGCCGGAGACGGAACTCGACAAGGCGGCCCACCGCATCCAGGGCTCGATGCGCATTGGCGGCCAGGAGCACTTCTATCTTGAAAGCCATATCGCGCTCGCCATCCCCGGCGAGGACGACGACGTCACCGTCTGGTCCTCGACCCAGCACCCTTCCGAGATCCAGCACATCGTCGGCCATGTTCTCGACATTCCTTCCAATGCCATCACCGTGAATACACGACGCATGGGTGGCGGCTTCGGCGGCAAGGAAACCCAGGGCAACCAGTTCGCAGCACTGGCGGCCCTGGCCGCCAAAAAGCTGAACCGCGCCGTGAAAATTCGCCCTGACCGCGACGAGGACATGGGCGTCACCGGCAAGCGCCACGATTTCAAGATGGATTTCGACGTCGCCTTCGACGGCGACGGCAAGATCCACGCGATCGAGGCGAACTTCGCCGCCCGCTGCGGGTATTCCTCGGATCTGTCCGGCCCGGTCACCGACCGTGCCCTCTTCCATGCCGATTCCAGCTATTTCTACCCGCATGTGACGCTGACCTCGCAACCGCTGAAAACGCATACTGTCTCCAACACCGCCTATCGCGGTTTCGGAGGGCCGCAGGGCATGCTCGGCGGCGAGCGCGTGATCGAAGAGATTGCCTATGCACTGGGCAAGGATCCGCTGGAGGTGCGCAAGGCCAATTTCTATGGCGAGAAGGGCTCGGGCCGCGACGTGACGCCGTACCACCAGCAGGTGGAAGACAACATCATCCTGAAGGTCGTCGAGGAACTCGAAACCTCGGTCGATTATCAAGCGCGTCGTCAGGCGATCATCGACTTCAACAGGACAAGCCCGGTCATCAAGAAGGGCATCGCGCTCACGCCGGTGAAGTTCGGCATCTCCTTCACCATGACCGCTTTCAACCAGGCCGGCGCACTCGTCCATATCTATCAGGACGGCTCGATCCATCTGAACCATGGCGGCACCGAAATGGGCCAGGGCCTCTACACCAAGGTCGCCCAGGTCGTCGCCGACTGTTTCCAGGTGGATGTCGACACGGTGAAGATCACCGCCACCACGACCACCAAGGTGCCGAACACCTCGGCCACCGCCGCCTCCTCCGGCTCCGACCTGAACGGCATGGCCGCCTTCGACGCCGCCCGCCAGATCAAGGAACGGCTGGTCGCGTTTGCCTGCGAGAAATACGGCGTCCCGTCCGCCGACGTCGAGTTTCTGCCCAACCGCGTGCGCGTTGGCGAGCAGATCTTCTCCTTTGGCGACTTCGTCAAACAGGCCTATTTTGGCCGCGTCCAGCTCTCGGCAGCGGGTTTCTACAAGACACCGAAGATCCATTGGGATCGCGCCGCCGGTCGCGGCACGCCCTTCTATTATTACGCTTATGGTGCGGCCTGCTCGGAAGTCTCGATCGATACGCTCACCGGCGAATATCTGATGGACCGCACCGACATTCTCCACGATGTCGGCAAGTCGCTGAACCCGGCCATCGATATCGGCCAGATCGAGGGCGGCTTCGTTCAGGGCATGGGCTGGCTGACGACCGAAGAACTCTGGTGGGACGGCAAGGGCAGGCTTCGCACCCACGCGCCCTCCACCTACAAGATCCCGCTCGCCTCCGACCGGCCGAAAATTTTCAACACGAAGCTCGTGCCGTGGTCGGAAAATACCGAACCGACCATTGGCCGCTCCAAGGCCGTCGGCGAACCGCCCTTCATGCTGGCGATCTCGGTGCTCGAAGCGCTCTCAATGGCTGTGGCCTCGGTCGCGGAATACCGCGTTTGCCCGAAGCTGGACGCTCCCGCCACGCCGGAGCGCGTGCTGATGGCGGTGGAGAGGTTGAAACGGGCTTGATGGGCTCAGCGCATGGCCGCTCTCAGCACGTAGAGGAAGGCTGCAAGGATCAGGGCCGGTAGAACAAGCAGCTTCACCAGATAGGCGGTCGCAATGCCGATGGACGCGGTGAACAGGTCTGCGGAAATGGCAACGCCATCCTGGATGACCTGCGCGTTCGCGGCAGCCGTGGCTGCCATGTCGGAGGCGGCCTGCAGGGTTCCGCTAAATGCAGAGCCAAGCCGGTCGAACATGCCGTCATCCGCCGGCACGATCCTGTCGGTGGGCGAAAGCACGCCGGCCGTCGCGGCGACGTCGCCGTCCACCGACGCATGCTGACCCTGCATGCGATCGAAGACCTCTGTGGCCTGGCTCCAGGCCCTGTCGGTGATGGCGTCACCCGCATAAAAGGCGATGGTGTAGGATGCGGGCAGCAGAAGGGCGCCCAGAACTCCAAGCGCGATGATCGCCCGGGCGAGACGGTCCATCATGGGCGGCACTTGCCGGGCCGTCAGGGTCAACGCCGCGCAAAACAGCGAACAGACCGCCAAGCCGACGGAAGCCACCTTCGCGACCGGCACGAGTACCAGCGACAAGATGCCGGAGACGATGGCAAGGCCGAACAGAAAATCGACCAGGCGTTCAATGGTATTGATGACAGGCTGGAGCAGTTGGCCGGGGCTTGCGGTCACGGAGGCCACGCCCACCCCGCCGGTAATGTCGGCATCGCGCGCAACGCTCATCACCGAATTTGCCACCCGCAGCGTGCCAAAGAGAGCGCCGCTGCCGATCATCACGTCCCGGCTGAAGCGCGCGGCGACATCCGCCAGCGGATTGACGAGGAAAAGCGCCACGGCGAAAACCGCAACGAGCAGCCAGACGATCAGGCCTTTGGTTCTGGTCATTGAAGCTCCCATGTCTTCGACGCGGAACCATAACACGTCAGTCCCGTTACAGGCGCGGTGAAACCCAGGGGAATAAACCCCAAGCCCTGCTGTCCAGTTCCCGGTATTGAGTGCTAGGATCGCATCATCATGACCGCTACCACCCTCCCCGCCTTTCTCGCCACCCATTCCAATTCCGTCCTCGTCGAGGTTGCCGAGACCAAGGGCTCGACCCCGCGCGACATGGGCACGCTGATGCTGGTGTCACCAAATGCGCTTTGGGGCACGATCGGCGGTGGGCATCTGGAGTTTATGGCGATCGAGCACGCCCGAAGGCGTCTGGCAGGCGCAGAGGTGGCCGAGACACTCGACGTGCCCTTGGGACCGGAAATCGGCCAATGCTGCGGCGGCCGCACGCTTTTGTCCTTTCGTGCGGTCGATGCATCCGTCACTTCAGACCTAATAAGGCGCCTCGCCGATGAACGCGCCGGGTTTCCTGAAGTCATGCTCTTCGGCGCCGGCCATGTCGGGCTGGCCCTGACCCGGGCGCTTAGCCCCCTACCGTTGAATGTCACCCTCATCGACTCGCGGCCAGAAATCGACGGTGAGGTCCCTGATGGCATCACATTCCGCCGCGTCGCCATGCCCGAGGCTGAGGTGGCGCGGGCAAAACCGGGCGCTGCCCTGGTCATCCTGACCCATGACCATGCATTGGATTTTCTGATCTGCAGGCAAGCGCTCGCCCGCAGCGATCTCGCCTATGTCGGCATGATCGGCTCGAAGACCAAACGCGCCACCTTCGCCTCCTTCTTGGAGCGCGAAGGCATGGGACGCGCTGCCCTCGAACGACTGACACTGCCGATCGGAGGGAGCGCGGTGAAGGACAAGCGCCCGGCGGTGATTGCCGCGATGGTGGCGGCAGAACTGGCAGGCGTTCTGCTCGTGTGAGCAAGCGTCGATCTTTCTCGAGCCGTCTTTCAAGCAGACTGCACAGCTCACTGAATTCGCATGCGATTCTACAAAGGGCCCGGCAAGATGAAGTCGCGCCGGCGCCGGCCGCGCCAGTCATGCAATGCGCAGTCCGCAGGCGGCTCGCTCGCGAGACCAATATCCCGCCGCAAGTCCGGCGGCAGGTCTTCCAGGCGCGTCCGCCGCCGCGTCCGCCCGGCGAGAAGCCGGTCACGAAACCATGTTTCGATGCCTTCAGTTGCAGGCACGAGTCGTCCGATCGCGGATACCATTTTCGCCTCCACGCGCTTGATGTCATTCTTGTCTGATGGACCGATCATGCCTGTGATTGCGAGGCGGATCCAATTCAATTAGGCTTGCGATGGATAAAGAGAGCTGATCCATGAAACTGTCGCGCCAACTCCCGCTGAACGCCATTCGTGTCTTCGAGACGGCCGGACGCCTGATGAGTTTCACGCGGGCCGGCGAAGAACTGGGCATGACCCAGACAGCCGTGAGCTATCAGATCAAGCTCCTCGAGGACTATGTCGGCGAGCCGCTTTTCTGGCGTCGTCCGCGCCAGATCGGATTGACCGAAACTGGGGCGCGCCTGCATCCGAAGGTGACGGAAGGCTTTGAGTTGCTGGTCGACGCCGTGCAGCAGGCTAAGCGCAGTGCCGTCGAGACACTTGAGATCCATTCGGTGCCGACCTTCGCTTCCAACTGGCTGGCCCGCCATCTCGGCAGTTTTCAGCTCGCCCATCCTGATATCGCGGTGCGCCTGCTGCGCGTCAGCAAGTTCGAAGACCTCGCGACCAAGAGCGCTGACGTCGCGATCCCCTGGGGGAATGGCCCTTGGCCGGGCACCATCGCACATCCGTTGATCCGGCTGGACTTCACACCGATGCTGAGCCCGAAGCTGGCGGAAAGCATCGGCGGCGTGCATGAACCGGCCGATCTTTTGAAGCTGCCGATCATCAGTCCCGGCGACCCCTGGTGGCCGCAATGGTTTGCCGCCGTCGGCATTCACAATCCCACCCTGATCGACACCAAGCTGCACAGCTACGAGGCGCAGGATCTGGAGGCCAATTCCGCAATTGCTGGCTTTGGCGTTGCCATCATCAGCCCCTTCTTCTTCAAGGAGGAGCTGGCCTCGGGCCGCCTGATCCGCCCGTTCGAGCTCGCCTGCCCAGCCAATGCGCCCATCCAGCTTGTCTATTCCCACTCCAGACGCAACGCACCGAAGATCAGGGCCTTCCACGCCTGGATCACGGCCACACTCGAAGCCGAAAAAGCGCCCTGATTTCACGGGTTTCTGCGAAAGAAAAGAATCCCTGCATAAATCGACCTTCACGACCCCGCCCGAACGTGAGAGGGCTTCCCTTGCAAAGCAATATTTTCCACACTAGGCGGTCGGGAGGACAACAGGGGAACTCCGAATGTATGAATACGCGATCGCCTGGGAATGGCTGAACTTCGCCGTCCGCTGGCTGCATGTGATCACGGCGATCGCCTGGATCGGCTCGTCCTTCTATTTCATCGCGCTGGACCTCGGCCTGGTGAAGCGTCCAGGTCTGCCGGTCGGCGCCTATGGCGAGGAGTGGCAGGTGCATGGTGGTGGTTTCTACCATATCCAGAAATATCTGGTTGCCCCCGCCTCGATGCCGGAGCATCTCACCTGGTTCAAATGGGAGAGCTACGCCACCTGGTTCTCGGGTTTCGCGCTGTTGGCCGTGGTCTATTATGGCGGCGCCGACCTCTTCCTCATCGACCGCACGGTGCTCGACATCGAGTCCTGGCAGGCGATCGGCCTGTCGCTGGCGTCGCTGGCCGTCGGCTGGATCCTGTACGACCTCCTGTGCAAGTCACCGCTCGGCCGCAACACCTGGGGCCTGATGGCCCTGCTCTACATCGTGCTCATCGCCATGGCCTGGGGCTACACCCAGATCTTCACCGGTCGCGCCGCCTTCCTGCATCTCGGCGCGTTTACCGCGACGATCATGTCGGCCAATGTCTTTTTCATCATCATTCCCAACCAGAAGATCGTCGTGGCCGACCTGATCGCGGGCCGCACCCCCGATCCGAAATACGGCGTGATCGCCAAGCAGCGCTCGCTGCACAACAACTACCTGACGCTGCCCGTCATCTTCTTCATGCTGTCGAACCACTATCCGCTGGCGTTTGCCACGGAGTTCAACTGGATCATCGCGGCCCTCGTTTTCCTGATGGGCGTCACCATTCGCCACTGGTTCAACACCACTCATGCCCGCAAGGGCAAGCCGACCTGGACCTGGCTGGTGACGGTGCTCATCTTCATCGTCATCATGTGGCTGTCGACGGTGCCAAAGGTGCTGACCGGCGAGGAAGACCAGGCGGGCCTTTCGACCCGTGAACAGACCTTTGTTGCAAACGGCCATTTCGAAGCCGTGCGCGATGTCGTACAGGGCCGCTGTTCGATGTGCCACGCAGTCGAGCCCGTCTGGGACGGCATCGCGCGGGCACCGAAGAACGTGAAGCTTGAAACGGACGGCGAGATCGCCGCCCATGCCCGTGAAATCTATCTCCAGGCCGGCCGCAGCCATGCCATGCCGCCTGGAAACATCACCGATCTCTCGCCCGAAGAGCGCCAGTTGCTCGTCGCCTGGTACGAGACGACGGTCGAAGGCAAATGATGACACCTGAGATCCTGATCCGCGGCCGCCTCCTCTCCTTTACGAGGGCACCCGACCATGCCGGCGACCGCGAGAGCTATCTCTATAAGGAAGATGGCGCGCTGCTGGTCCGTGACGGCAAGATTGTTGCCACCGGCGACTACGCGGACGTAAAGGCAAAGGCCGGCGCGGATACAACCGAGATCGACCACCGCCCGCACCTGATTCTGCCCGGCCTGATCGACTGCCACGTGCATTTCCCGCAGATGCAGGTGATCGCGTCCTATGCCGCCAACCTGCTGGAGTGGCTCGACACCTACACCTTCCCCGAGGAATGCCGTTTCGTCGAGAGCGCCCATGCCGAGCGGATCGCGACCCAGTTCTTCGACGAATTCCTGCGCCAGGGCACGACGACCGCAGTTGCCTATTGCTCGGTGCACAAGACCTCTGCCGACGCCTTCTTTGCCGAGAGCCAGAAGCGCGGCACGCTGATGATCGGCGGCAAGGTGATGATGGACCGCAACGCCCCGCAGGGCCTGCTCGACACGCCGCAACTCGGCTATGATGAGACCCGCGCCGTCATCGAACAGTGGCACGGCAAGGGCCGCAACCACGTCGCCATCACGCCCCGCTTTGCGATTACATCCACGCCCGAGCAGATGGCGATGACGCAGACGCTGGCGGAAGAATTTCCCGACCTGCATATCCAGACGCATCTGTCCGAGAACCACGACGAGATCCGCTATACCTGCGAACTCTATCCGGACGCCAAAGACTATACGGACATTTACGCCCGCTACGGCCTGCTCCGGAAAAAGGCTCTCTTCGGCCATGCGATCCATTTGTCGGATCGCGAGGCGGATGCCATGGCGGACAGCGGCGCGGTCGCGGTTCATTGCCCGACCTCGAACCTCTTCCTCGGCTCCGGCCTCTTTCCGCTGAAGGCGATGAAGCGGCGCGAAAAGCCTGTCGCCATTGCGGTCGCTACCGATATCGGCGGCGGCTCGAGCTATTCCATGTTCAAGACCATGGACGAGGCCTACAAGATCCAGCAATTGCTGGGTGAGCGCTTGAACCCGCTTGAGAGCTTCTACCACATGACCCTTGGCAATGCGGTGGCGCTCGATCTCGCCGACAGGATCGGGACGCTCGACGAAGGCACCGATGCCGATATCGTCGTGCTGAATGCCGCCGCGACGCCAGCCATGCGGCTCCGGATGGAGACGGTGACCTCGTTGAGCGAAGAGCTTTTCCTCTTGCAGACGCTCGGCGACGATCGTTCGGTGGTCGAAACCTATATCGCCGGCAGGGCATCCAAGCCCGGGGCCATGGTGTGAGGGTCCAGTGAGCGAAAGCGGCTATTCCAGCACCCCTCTTCCGAAGAAACTCGGATTGAAGCCGGAATTGGCCACGCTCTTCATCGGCTTGCCGGACAGTCTCGCCTATCTGGCTGGGGGCATACCGGCCGCCCGGTGCGCGCCCGATCTGGCCGCAGCCGCGGGCCGGGACCTGGATTAC
This sequence comes from Peteryoungia algae, assembly GCF_030369675.1. Classification (NCBI taxonomy): domain Bacteria; kingdom Pseudomonadati; phylum Pseudomonadota; class Alphaproteobacteria; order Hyphomicrobiales; family Rhizobiaceae; genus Peteryoungia; species Peteryoungia algae. The sequence continues at coordinate 1,675,550 of NZ_CP128477.1, forward strand.
GTCCATGTTTTCGAGACATCGCGCGCTGCGCTGGAAGATCACGCGTCGCAGCTCAAGTCCGTGTTGAAGCCAGCAGGCATGCTGTGGATCTCCTGGCCGAAAAAGACATCACGCGTCCCCACCACCATCACAGAGGACGCCCTCCGCACCATCTTCCTGCCGACGGGACTGGTGGATGTGAAGGTCTGCGCGGTCGACGGCATCTGGTCAGGGCTGAAATTCGTGCTACGCAAGGAGTTGCGGTCGTGAGAGGAGATGCGGCCGGGGAGAGCGTCTATCGATGATCGCCAATCTGGCTATCGGCACACTTATGATTTCGCTGACGGTGGTGGTCCACACCTTCGGCCTCATGGCCGTGACCCATGCCATGGCCTGGATCACCGACCGGATTCGTCTGCATGGCCACAGAAGCCGGTTGCTGGCCATGAACACGGTCGTTATCGGCGTCTTTGCGGTCCTGACGGCGGAAGTCTGGCTCTGGGCCGCCGGCTTCATGGTGATTGGCGTCGTCGATGATTTTGAGACGGCCTTGTATTTCTCCACCACGACATTTTCCACCCTGGGCTATGGCGATGTGGTGCCCAACCCTGAATGGCGCATGCTGGCGGCTCTGGAAAGCGTCAACGGCTTCCTCCTGATCGGCTGGTCAACAGCCTACCTCATCGCCGCCGGCATCCGCGTCGGCCCCTTCAAATCCGGCGAGCACTTCTGATGACCGACTGTCGTCAATCCCGAAAGGCATAAGATATGGCCCCCATTCTCGAAATCTCCGACCTGAAGGATCTCGCTCGCCGCCGCGTGCCGAAACTTTTCTTCGATTATGCCGACAGCGGCTCCTACACCGAGAGCACCTACCGGGCGAACGAGAGCGATTTCGCAAAGATCAAACTTCGCCAGCGCGTCCTGGTCGACATGAGTGGTCGCACGCTCGAGACGACCATGATCGGCGAGAAGGTCAAGATGCCGGTGGCGCTGGCGCCGACGGGTCTGACCGGCATGCAGCATGCAGACGGCGAAATGCTGGCCGCCAGGGCGGCTGAGGAATTCGGCGTGCCCTTCACCCTCTCGACCATGAGCATCTGCTCGATCGAGGATGTGGCTTCCGTCACCACCCGCCCCTTCTGGTTTCAGCTCTATGTCATGCGCGACCGCGATTTCGTGGTGAACCTGATCGAGCGCGCCAAGGCGGCCAAATGCTCGGCACTCGTTCTGACCGCCGACCTGCAGCTGCTTGGCCAGCGCCACAAGGATATCCGCAACAGCCTGGCAGCCCCGCCGCGGCTGACGCCCAAACATCTCTACCAAATGGCGACACGTCCACGCTGGTGCTGGAACATGCTGCAGACGAACCGCCGCACCTTCCGCAACATCCACGGCCACGCCAAGAATGTCACCGACCTCTCATCGCTGCATGCCTGGACAGCCGAACAGTTCGACCCCAAGCTCTCCTGGAAGGATGTGGACTGGATCCGGAAACAATGGGGCGGCAAGCTGATCATCAAGGGCATCCTCGACGTCGAGGATGCCAAGATGGCGGCGAAAACCGGCGCCGATGCGATCGTCGTCTCCAATCATGGCGGCCGTCAGCTGGACAGTGCCCATTCCTCGATTTCCATGCTGCCGAAAATCGTCGCCGCCGTCGGACACAAGGTCGAAGTGCACATGGATGGCGGCATCCGTTCCGGTCAGGATGTGCTGAAAGCCGTGGCACTGGGTGCCAAGGGCACCTATATCGGCCGTCCCTTCCTCTATGGCCTCGGCGCCATGGGCAAGCAGGGCGTCACCAAGGCTCTTGAGATCATCGCCAAGGAGATGGATGTCACCATGGCGCTCTGCGGCAAGCGACAGCTGTCGGATGTCGACAAGAGCATCATCGCGGAAAGCCCGTTCTGAGCCGGTTCAAGCGATCCAGCCACTCGACAGCGCACTGACCCAATCCATCATGCCATGGCGGCGCGCAAGCTCTGCCATGGCGAGATTGTCGTAGCGCACAAGCCGGAAACCCGGCTGCCAGCCACGCGGGCTCCTTTCGAGGATCGCATAGCTGGCAAATGGCGTCCCGGCCTGGGCCTTGTGATAGACGGGCACGTCATAATCGAAGCCGGGGCAGCCGACGCTACCGGGATTGACGAGCAAGCGACCATCCGAGAGCTGAACCGCACGCGGGATATGGCTGTGGCCGCAGAGAAGGAGCGGCGCGTCGATGCCCTCTGCGAGGGCCTCGATCTCTGCGCGCGGTTTCAGATGGAATATGCCGTCCGCAGACAATGTCTCGGTCCAGTACGTATTGTCATCCTGCGGCGTCGCGTGACAGAGAAACACCTCGTCGCCCATATAGGCTGTCTCCGGCAATCTGCGGATCCAGTCGAGATGGCTGGCGGACAATTGTGGGTAACTTGGTTTTTCCCAGTCTCCCATGGCCTCGAAAGGCCGATCGACCAGGGCTCGATCGTGATTGCCGCGCACCGTCAGCGCATTGAGCGGCATCAGGAGATCAGCCGTCAGACCCGCCTCGAGTGGCCCGGAAAAACTGTCTCCGAGATTGACGATCTCATCGATCCCCTGTGCACGGATATCGGCAATCACGGCCTGGAGCGCCAGATGATTGCCGTGGATGTCAGCGATCGCGGCGAAACGCATCAGCTGCCCCGATAGGTCGAATAGCCATAGGGCGAAAGCAGCAGCGGCACATGATAATGCGCCGTGGTATCGGAAATCCCGAAGCGGATCGGGATCACGTCGAGGAAGGGCGGATCGGTAAGCGTGGCTCCCGTTCCCTTGAGATAATCCCCGGCGTGAAAGAGCAGTTCATACTGCCCGATCTGAAACTCGTCCCCGGCAAGGATCGGACCGCCATCGACACGACCATCGTCATTGGTGAAGAGGGTCTTGATCAGTTCCGCCTCTTCGCCGTTCATCCGCATCAGCTGGATGCGCAGGCCCTGAGCGGGCTTGCCGAGTGCTGTGTCGAGCACATGGGTGGTGAGGCCGGTCATATCTGGGGCTCCCGAATCACGAAGGGGGTGTCGAAGAAGAACTCTTCGAGATTGTTGCCGGGTCCGTCACGATCCACAACCAGGAAATCGCAGACCGCACCGATCGCCATCAAGGGATGGTGCCAGGTGTTGCGCCGATAGTTCACCCCCTGATGCGGCGCCGCCAGAAACACCTGGGGCTCCCCCGGCTTGCCATCCTCATCGGGCGAAACCGCGACAAGGAACGGTCGCCCCGACAGCGGCGAGAAACTCTGACTGCCGAACGGATGCCGCTCCATCATGTCTACCGCATAGGGAAAGGCGCGTGGCTGTCCGCGAAAGATATTGACGATCACCCGCGCCCCCTCGCCTGTCGCTTCGGGCGAAAAGAGCGCATGAAACCGCTCGGTCGTGCCGCCATTGATCAGCCGCATGGTGGCGGGATCGGCCTCGATCACCTCGCCGAATGGCGCAAAGGCGGAGGCCGTCAGCGGACGGATGGGGAGTTCGATGGGCAAAGGGGCTATTCTCCCTGGAGATGCGGGTGGCGAAGCTGGTGGATCTGGCGAACCAGCTTCGGAAGGTCAGACTGAACCGTATCCCAGACCTGACGCCAATCCAGCCGGTCATATTGATGGACCACAAGATTACTTAGCCCCCGCATCTGTGCCCAGGCGATCTCGGGTTGCTCAGAAGCAATATCGGGAAACCTGGCCTGGATACGGGCGGCGGCTGCAGCAATCAGAACGAAGGTCATGGCCACCGCGCGCTGGCGCAACAGATCGTCCTCGAACGCCTCGAAACTGACCCCACCGAGGAACCCTATGGCTTCGGCCGCGGCCTCCTCCATGTCTATGAGATTATCGAGCAGCCGCTCTTCGGGAGTCATATGGCGCGCGCCTCGGCGAGGATCCGCTCCCGCATCCGCTCCTTCAAGCCGCCCGAGGAGGCGATGTCTACCCGGCAGGGCAGCAGGTCTTCCATCTCAGCCTGTAGCCCGCCAAGATCGAACAGCGTCATGCCGGGGAGGCCATCCACCAGGATATCGAGATCGCTGTCCGGACCGTCCTCGCCTCGTGCGACAGAACCGAAGACGCGAGGGTTTGCCGCCTTGTGCCGTGCCGTCGCTTCGCAAATCGCCTGCGTGTTCGTCTCCAGCACTACTGACGGTCTCATCGCAGATCTCCCTGGACGCGATCGTAAAACAAACCCGAAGCCCGAGAAAGCTCCACATCGAGCCCCCCAAATGAAAACAGCGCCGGCGTTTCCACCGGCGCTGCAATCATGAGGCGTGATCTGAAATCAGGCCGCGTTCTTGGCGTAATCGGCCGTCGGGACTTCGGCGATCGTCTTCAGGACGACGGAAGCGATCTGGTAGGGGCAGCCCTGCGAGTTCGGGCGGCGATCTTCCAGGTAGCCCTTGTAGCCGTTGTTGACGAAGGAGTGCGGAACGCGGATCGAGGCGCCACGGTCGGCAACGCCGTAGGAGAACTTGTTCCACGGAGCCGTCTCGTGCTTGCCGGTCAGGCGCAGATGGTTGTCCGGACCGTAGACGTCGATGTGATCCTGCCAGTTCTTGGCGAAGGATGCCATGAGGGCTTCGAAATACTCCTTGCCGCCCACTTCGCGCATGAAAGTGGTCGAGAAGTTGCAGTGCATGCCCGAGCCGTTCCAGTCGGTATCACCGAGCGGCTTGCAATGGAATTCGACGTCGATGCCATAGGTCTCGCACAGACGCAGCAGCAGGTAGCGGGCGATCCAGATCTGGTCGGCGGCCTTCTTGGAGCCCTTGCCGAACACCTGGAATTCCCACTGGCCCTTGGCGACTTCGGCATTGATGCCTTCGTGGTTGATGCCGGCTTCCAGGCACAGGTCGAGATGTTCTTCGACGATCTCGCGGGCAACCGAACCGACATTCTTGTAGCCGACGCCGGTGTAGTACGGACCCTGCGGAGCGGGATAACCCTGCTCGGGGAAACCGAGCGGACGGCCGTTTTCGTAGAAGAAGTATTCCTGTTCGAAACCGAACCATGCGCCTTCGTCGTCGAGGATCGTGGCGCGGCTGTTCGACGGATGCGGGGTGACGCCATCGGGCATCATGACTTCGCACATGACGAGAGCGCCGTTGGTGCGAGCAGGATCGGGATAGATGGCGACCGGCTTCAGCACGCAATCCGACGAGTGGCCTTCAGCCTGCATCGTGGAGGAGCCATCAAAGCCCCAGAGCGGCAGCTGTTCCAGGGTCGGAAAGCTGTCGAATTCCTTGATCTGCGTCTTGCCACGCAGGTTTGCTACCGGCTTGTAGCCATCGAGCCAGATATACTCGAGCTTAAACTTGGTCATGGTGCTCTCTCTTCAGTCTCGCGCCATTCATGCGCAACAGAGGGGTGATTCTCCGGTTCGCCCGGGAGTCGGAAATGAAAAAGCAGGAAGCGTGCCAGTTTGCGGAGAGAGGGCGAGATTCGGCCATTTTGTCGCAGAACGGCGGCAAAAGCGCGAAGAGTACAGGCCTTTCTTTAATAGAATGACCGCACATTCAGGGAACTGAAGGCGCCTGTCAGGTGTTCTCAGCCCGCGAAAGATCACGAAAGCGCTGTGATGATTTTAAATTCATCACCACTTCCGCTTCAATATTGCCTATATAATAGGCGATTTGCACTTTTCATGTGCATTTGCGTTTTGGACGTGGTAAGCATGAAGCACTGAGAGAACTATCGGTGAAACGAGAGGTAGTAGCATGGCAACGAACATCGTTCGGGAATCGGCGAAGATCTACGAATTCCCGGTGCGTGACCTGGCCCGGCTGAACGCCATGCGTGAGCGCCAGACGCCGAAGCCTGTGATCTATGAGAGCGGTTCGGCGAGCTGGTATCACGAAGAAGCGATCCGCGAAGCCGAACGGGCGCCGAAGCAGTAAGCGCCATCATGGCGACAGGATGCCGTCCGCATTGCGGACGGACGGAAAACATGCGCTGAGCGGGCCAGAGCCCGCTCTTTTTTGCATTCTGCGACTGCCCTTGCAGTGATGTAGGTCGACGGAACTCCATCCGATCACCCAAGATCGTGCAGCGCGCCCGAGATCCAATCTTGTCGAAATCCCCGCATCAAAATCCGACCAGGCGCTCCTATACGCCGTGGTCGGTTCAGGCGAGGTCCCAAACAGTTCAACGCGCTTCTGGCAGCAGGCTTTCGAGACGAAGCCGGGCGATTTTTTCCACCTGCTGGCAAGCGGTTTCGAATTCCTGGTCGCGGCCGTTTGCAATGCGCGTTTCAAAAGCCTGTAGAATGTCGTCCTTGGTCAGCCCCTTCACCGCAATGATGAAGGGAAAGCCGAAGGTCTCGACATAGGTCGCATTGAGCTCAGTGAAGCGGGCATGCTCTTCGGCGCTCAAGCGATCGAGACCGGCACCGGCCTGCTCTCGTTTACTGTCGTCCGTCAGCTCGCCTGATATGGCGAGCTTGCCCGCGAGATCGGGATGCGCCTTGAGGACGCCGAGCCGCTCGTCCGGACTTGCCGTGCGAAACATGGCGGCCATCGCATCATGTATGTCGAGCGCCGTCAGCGGCTCCTCGATCATGCCGGCATCGAAGGCGCGTTCCGCGATAAAGGGCGAATGCTCGAATACCCCGCCGAAACGCTGAACGAAATCAGCTCTGTCCATTCAGAATTCCACTTAAAAAATAGCGCATCACCCGGTTGGGGCGATGCAGGGGGAAGGTCCTTGCGAGGTGCCGCGAAGCGATTCGCAGCAAGGATTAGCCGAGCCTCCGAGGCTTGTCGAGTTTCCGCACAGGACAATGGCGGCGATGCGCGCCAGCGCTTCGTGATCAAGACGGGATGAGGATCATCGGCCCCTGGATCGCGGCAGCGTTGCAACCGGGTCGCAGGAAAAGGCGGTACCGGACATCTCCGGCGCCATGGTCGCTTTCGACACTTTCTGCCTGGACGTCGAGGATACCCTCAGCAGACGCTGAAACTTCGGGCAGTCCATGTGCGACTCCGCCTTGCATTGAGCCACATGTCGCAGGGCGTTGCGCAGGGTCGTCAACTTGCGGATCTGCGCGTCCAGCTGGTCCGCCTTGCCATGCAGGGTCATCCGCGAAAGCTCCGGCATGCCGTCGGGACCAAACATGCCCCTCATCTCCTGCAGCGAAAAGCCGGCTGTCTTGCCGAGCGCAATCAGCGACAGCTGCATCAAGGCGCGAGGCTCGAACTGTCGACGCAGGCCATGACGGGCGACCGACCGGATCAGCCCCACCTCCTCGTAATACCGCAGTGTCGCGGCCGAGACCCCGGCCTTCTGTGCCAGCTCGCCAATATCGAGAAATTTCATCCTTGACCTCAAGTCGACTTGAAGTGGCAAGCTATCTTTCTCCCCTCCACGACACAACGAGAATCGTCATGAAAGCCTCACCTGCCACTTCTCTAAATCCCGCCCTTGTCATTCTCGCCGGCAGCATGCTGGTCGGGTCGCTTGGCATAAGCCTCGCGACGGTTGCCTTGCCGGCTTTGGCAAGAGCTTTCGCGGCGCCCCTCCAGTCGGTGCAATGGGTCATCATTGCCTACCTCGTCGCAGTCACCGCCAGCATCGTCGCGCTCGGCAGGCTGGGCGACCTCTTGGGACACATACGGGTCCTGATCCTTGGCCTCGCCGTCTTCGCCCTTGCATCATTGGCCTGCGCATTCGCTCCGACACTGTCGAGCCTGATTGCCGCCCGCATCTTCCAGGGTCTCGGCGGCGCCGTTCTGATGGCACTGCCAATCTCGATCATCCGCACAGTCGTCCCCAGGGAGAGAACGGGGTCGGCAATGGGCCTGCTCGGTACGATGTCGGCGGTCGGCACTGCACTTGGACCATCACTCGGCGGCATCACCATCGAGCACTATGGCTGGCGTGCCGGCTTTGTCACCGTAGGCCTCGTGGCATTTATGCTTCTCGCCATGGCCGTCATCGTTTTTTCCCGCCAGCCCCGGCGCGAAACAACGGCGTCTGCAGCGATCGACTGGTTCGGAAGCCTCCTGCTGGCCCTGGCCTTGTCGGCCTATGCCTTGTCGATGACGTCGGCGGGGGATGTGCTCGATGCACGGATGCTTTTCCCGCTCACGGCCGTGCTCGCCGCCCTGTTCGTCTGGCGCCAGATGGTGACCACAAGCCCGCTGGTGCCGATCGTCCTTCTGCGCAACAGCCGGATCGGTCTGTCACTGGCCATGAATCTTTTTATCAGCACCGTCATGATGTCGACGCTCGTCGTCGGGCCTTACATGCTGTCGCTCGGGCTCGGCCTCGACGAATCCGCGATCGGGCTGGTCATGGCGGTCGGGCCGCTGACGGCTGCACTGTCGGGGCTGCCGGCCGGTCGGCTGACCGATCGTTTCGGCGCGGCCCGCATGCTGCCGGCCGGCCTCGCGCAGATCGTCGCCGGCCTGATTGCCCTCGCCCTCCTGCCGCAGTGGCTCGGCCTCTGGGGCTATGGCCTTGCTCTGGTCCTGCTCACGCCGGGCTTCCAGATCTTTCTCGCAGCCAGCAATACCGTGACCATGCAAACCGTGGCAGAAGACCAGCGCGGCGTGCTGTCGGGCCTGCTCGGCCTGTCGCGCAACCTCGGCTTCGTGACTGGTGCTTCGGCGATCTCGAGCCTGTTTGCCCTCAATCTCGGTGACGTCGAACTCGCAAGGGCCGATCCGTCGCTGATCGCGCACGCCTTCAGGCTCACCTTCCTGATGGCAACCGCCCTGCCGGTCACGGCTCTCATGGCCGATCTCGTCAGAGGGCGCGTGGCGGGCCCAGGCAGCGCAAAGCAGATCTAGGCTCTGCCAGGTTCAGACCTGCAGCTGGTAGCCGTTCCGCTCCGGGAACGGCCAACCGGCCAGCAGCGCCATATCCGGCCGGTAAATCTCGACCTTCAGCGGATAGCATGCCGCCACATCGCTCGAATGGCTCGTGCTGCAATCACCGCCCGGGCAGGCCGAGAGCGCGCCCAGCAGATCGATCTCGGCGAAGATTTCGAGAAAATCGCCAGGACGCACCGGGCTCGCCTTCATGAAATACTGTTGCGTGTCGCGGGTGAAACCGGTGCACATGAAGACATTCAATACGTCATGCACATGCGGTTCGGCCGACTTGATGTCGATACCCTGGTGATGCGAAAGCGCCCGGCAGAGATTGGAATGGCAGCAATGGTGATAGTCGCCGCCGGACAAGAGCCGGTTTGTATAGGGGTCGCAGCGCGTGCCGATCACGTCATGCACGCCTCCGCCGAATTCGTCGAAACCATACCAGCCAAGCGTATCGTGACTGATCGTCGCCATGGGGCGCAGCGATGGAAGGTTGCTCCAGAGACGGTTGCCGGTGGTCACATGGGTGGCATGAAGCGCCCGCGTCTTGCCGGAAAAGAACCGCTCGGAAAGGTCGTTGGCGTTCCAGAGGTTGAGGTCTCCTACCTGCGGCCCCTCGACGCTGACGATGCGGAAGAAATGCCCCTTCGGCACCTCGAACGTATTTCCCTCGCGCGGCGGCACGATGACTTCGCCGACCTTTTCCATCGTCGCCCGGGCGCGCTCCAGCACGCTCATGTCGGGGGCCTCAAGTGCTTCCACCGGATAGCAGACGACGGGCTTCACCGCGCGACGCTCGGCAGCATCGGCGGGAACGGGGATAGTGGCGTTGAGGGGCGACATGGCGGCTCCGGGGATGCGCATCAGGATTAGAGAGAGGCAAGTTGCCCCACTTGCCCCACCAAGACAACCGGCTCTCTTCTTGCCCCATGACCAAGTCTGGCTTAGTCATGAAGTGATGAAACTCCCACCGCTTCCCACACTCCGCGCCTTCGAGGCCGCCGCCCGCCGCGAAAGTTTCCTGCAGGCCGCAACCGAACTCGGCATGACGGCGGCGGCCGTCAGCCAGCATGTGAAGGCGCTGGAGGATTGGCTGGGGCTTGCCCTGTTTGAGCGCCGCACGCGCGGCGTGCGACTGACAGCAGATGGTCGCGAACTCGGGGCCGCCTGCTCCGAAGGCCTCGGTCATATCGCTCGCGCGGCAGAACGTCTGACGGCCCGCCGCAGCGGACTGCGCGTCAGCCTTGCCTGCAAGCCTTCCGTTGTGAACCACTGGCTTGGACCCCGCCTCCCCCGTTTTCGTGCCACGCATCCGGAGATCCAGGTATCGGTGGTCTATCCGCTCGGCGCATTGACGCCGGACGAGGCCGGTACCGATCTCCTGATCCGCCACGGCACGCGACCGCCGGGAAGGGCGGAACGTATACTGGAGGCCGCAACTCGCCCGACCTGTTCGCCGGTTTACCTCGACCAGCACGGGCCGATCATCACGCCGGCCGACCTTCTGAAGCAGCATCTGCTGCACGATGCGACCGAGGCTGCCTGGCACGCCTGGTTGGCGGCTCGCGGCGTCGCGGGCCCAACGCCCACAGGACCTCTCTATGCCGATTTCAACCTTCTGGTCAGTTCGGTGCTGTCAGGCCTCGGCATTGGCCTTTGCCCGACCGCGCTGATCGCCGATCAATTGGCCGCGGGCACGTTGAAGGTCCTGTTTGACGAGCCCGCCGATGAAGACAAGGCCTATTGGCTGCTGTCAGGCGCCGATCTGCCCGAACCAGCCGCGGTCTTGCGCGACTGGCTGCTGGCGGAGAGCTCTGACCACAGTCCGTAAGCGGGATCTCACCAGGCCGGTTTGTGATGCGCGTGCCAGTGCTCGGCAATCTCGATGCGCTTCGGCAGCCAGACCTTCTCGTGACCAGTCACATAATCCACGAACCGCGCCAGCGCCGCTGCCCGTCCCGGGCGTCCGACGAGCCGGCAGTGAAGGCCGACGGACATCATCTTCGGGCTGCCGTTTTTACCCTCCTCGTAGAGCACGTCGAAGGCATCCTTGAGATAGGTGAAGAACTGATCGCCGGAATTGAAGCCCTGCGGCGTAGCAAACCGCATGTCGTTCGTCTCGAGCGTATAGGGGATGATCAGGAAGGGCTTGCCCTCCAGATCCGGCACCCAGAACGGCAGGTCGTCGGAATAGTTGTCGGAAGAATACATAAAACCGCCCTCCTCCATCACGATGCGCAGCGTGTTGTCAGAAGGCTTGCCCTGATACATGCCGCGCGGATGAGAGCCGGTCAGTTCCGTGTGAAGTCGCACCGCCTCGCGGATATGCTCGCGCTCGACATGTTCAGGAAAATCCTTGTATTCGAGCCAGCGATAGCCGTGGCTGGCGATCTCCCAGTCCGCCTCCTTCATGGCGGCAACGGCATCCGGGTTGCGCGCCATGGCGAGCGTCACACCATAAACGGTGACCGGCACACGGCGCTCGGTGAACAGGCGCCAGAGCCGCCAGAAACCGGCACGGGAACCGTATTCGTAGATCGATTCCATGTTGAGATTGCGCTGGCCCGGCCAGGGCTGCCCGCCGACGATTTCGGAGAGGAGGCACTCCGATGCCGGATCGCCATCGAGAATGCAGCTCTCCCCGCCCTCCTCATAATTCACCACGAACTGTACCGCGATCCGGGCCTCGCCCGGCCATTTCGGATCGGGAGTGTTGCGGCCATAGCCGATCAGGTCGCGGGGATAGGGAGCAGTCGTCATCGGTTCACCTCTCGTGTCTTGACGCGAGGCTATTGGCGACGACGGCAGCTGTCGAGATGGAAAACGCAGCGCATATTGCAGCGCGAAGACGTCAGGCGATCCTGCGGCTCGAAACCCGGCCGAGCGGATGCAGCGAATGCACGGTGAACGGTGCGCCGCGCTCCGCCTCGACGAAGAGCGCGAGATTGGTCACCATGACGGGCCCGGCCAGAACAGGATCGAAATGCGCCTTCAAAGCCTGCTCGATTCGGGGAAAATCCCGTGCCAGAAGCGGCCCCGTCAGCGTCATGTGGAAACGAAATTCGTCCATCACATAAGGATGGCCCCAGCGGCTGAGATTGCCGAATTGCGGGGCCGACAGCCGCTCGGGATTGCGTCGCTCGATCTCTCGTTCGGACAGCGGGGCACGGAAACCGTCAAAGGTCTGGACGATCGACGCCGCGAGATAGTCGATGGACGGGCATGGCCGCTCGACAATCAGTCCGTAGACGTCACCGATGCGACCGACAGCGAGCCCCTGGAGCATCACAGGGTCCATGCGACCCGCAAAATGCATCAGTTGCCGCAGCAGCGCAGACTCCGTGGATCCTTCGCTCAGGCGAAACGGCGCCTTGAACGTCGCATGGAACCCGAACCGGCGCGGAAGGGCGGTATGAAATGCGATCTCGTGCACGCCGAGCCCTTTGAGCCCCGGATGCTCTTCTGCCTCTCCGGAAAACACGTTGCGGCCAAGCCACCGCGCCGCGGCCTCGGCAAGCGGATCATTGGCAGGCGGTGTAAAGCAGATGGCATAACGCATGTCGAGCACCTCGCACTGGCCCGCTTCGGCACTTTAGCAAATGCCGTTTCAACCCGGTGGATAGGTGATTTGCATGACAGTATCACGAAGCGGGAAAGGCGCACCCGGGACTGCCGGGCAGCGAAGCCCTGTCAGCTCAGGGTCGTTCGGCAAATCCCTCACCGGCTACGCGATGATCAGCCACGGAAAGGTGATGGGCAAACGAGAAGCTGTCAGGCAGGGGAAGCGCGCGTCCGGCGATCGCATCGAGTGCCGCATCCGCCAGCAGATGGGCAATGCCGAAGCTGACCTTGTAGCCGCCGGTCAGCGCGTGAATGTGCCCGTGCTCCGGATGGGGTCCGACCATCGGATCGCGGTCGACGGCCTTGGGCCGAAGGCCCGCCCAGCGCTCGACCACGGCGGCCGTTTCCAGCACAGGCGCCAGCTGTCGCGCCTCGGCGATCAGCGCATCGAGCAACCCATCCGTGGAAAAGGCATTGCTGAACTGGTTCTCGCTGGTGCTGCCGATTGCGACATGCCCACCTTCATGCGGCACGACATAAAGCCCGTCGAGATAGAGTAGTGGCAGGTCGTCCACGAGATCCACCTTCAGCAGCGCGGCTTGCCCCTTCACGCCCCGGCCAAGGGGCTTGGCAAGTGCCGGCCCGAGGGTGTCGAGGAGCGGGAAGGATCCGACACCGGCTGCGACCAGAAGGTTTCCGAAGCCGACCGAAGAACCATCGGCGAGCGTAAGCCTCCGGGCGCCTGCATCGATCGACTGCACGGCGACGCCTTCAAGCACACGCACGCGCGCCGTCTGCTCCAGTCGAGCCCGCAGTGCTGCAATGAGCGCGCGCGGCGACACGCGTCCAGCAAAGCCGTCGTGCACCAGGCCCGCCTCGCAGAAACTGCGTGATGGCCAGCCGGCCCAGGGACTTTCCTCGATCACGGTCCAGTCGAAGACACGGCCCCTTTGCCGCCAGTTCGTCCCGGCTTCCTGCGAATGCCGTTCGGCGATCGGCCGCAGATGCGGTTTCGGCAGAGGGATGAGCCTCCCGCAGCGGCGATAGCCCGCCGACAAGCCGGTCTCGGATTCGAGACCGGCAATTTCGACCTCCAGCGAAACCAGCCCGTCGAACTGCAGCTGTTTTTTCTCGTTCCAGCGATCTGGCATATGGGCCATCAGCGCGCCGAGCAGCCCGCCGCTGGCACCGCTACCGGTTCTTTCGCCATCGATCAGGATCGTATCGATGCCCCGGCGCTCGGCTTTCAGCGCCGCCCAGAGGCCCATGACACCGCCGCCGACGATCACGAGGTCTGCCTGCAATTGACCTGACATCGCTGCCGATTTATCGGACATGGTCATGACCCATTCGAATTCCACACC